>CANFQF010000023.1 GCA_947449025.1 Comamonadaceae bacterium | reverse complement strand
GGCTTGGGTTTGGTTGCGCGGGCAAGATTTGAACTTGCGACCTTTGGGTTATGAGCCCAACGAGCTACCAGGCTGCTCCACCGCGCGTCAGAACCGTTAAGTATAGCGGGGAAACCCCTCGATCACTCGCTTGCAGCGGCTTGATCGGCAGAAATTTCCGGGCGGTCGACGAGCTCGACAAGCGCCATCGGTGCGTTGTCGCCCACGCGGAAGCCCATCTTCAAAATACGGGTGTAACCGCCCGGGCGCACCTTGAAGCGCGGGCCGAGATCATTGAACAGCTTGGTGACGATGTCACGGTCGCGCAGGCGGTTGAAAGCCAGGCGGCGATTGGCCACCGAGTCTTCCTTGGCCAGGGTGATCATGGGCTCGACCACGCGGCGCAGTTCCTTGGCCTTGGGGACGGTGGTCTTGATAGCTTCGTGCGTGAGCAGCGAAATCATCATGTTGCGAAGCATCGCCTGGCGGTGCTCGCTGGTGCGATTGAGTTTACGAAGGCCGTGGCCGTGACGCATGGTGTGTTCCTTTCTTTATCTAAAAGGCAGCCGGATCAGGTACTGCCAGTTCACCAATATGCAAATTGAAAATCAGCGCTTGTCCAGGCCTGCGGGCGGCCAGCTTTCCAGCTTCATGCCCAGGGTCAGGCCACGGGAGGCGAGAACTTCCTTGATTTCGTTGAGCGACTTGCGGCCCAGATTAGGCGTCTTGAGCAACTCGTTCTCGGTGCGCTGGATCAGGTCACCGATGTAGTAGATGTTCTCCGCCTTGAGGCAGTTGGCCGAGCGCACGGTGAGCTCGAGCTCGTCGACCGGACGCAGCAGGATCGGGTCGAACTGCTGTGAGCTGCGCTGCACCGGCTGGTCGAAGGCGGCGAGTTCGCTGCCCTCGAGCTGGGCGAAGACCGCCAGTTGTTCGACCAGGATCTTGGCCGAGGCGCGCACCGCGTCTTCAGCGGTAATAGCACCGTTGGTCTCGATCTCGACGACAAGCTTGTCCAGGTCAGTGCGCTGCTCGACGCGGGCGCTCTCAACGGTGTAGCTCACGCGATTGACCGGCGAGAAGGAGGCGTCAAGGACGATGCGGCCAATGGACTTGGTGGGCTCGTCGGCATAGCGGCGCAGGGTACCGGGCACATAGCCACGGCCCTTCTCGACCTTGATCTGCATGTCCAGCTTGCCGCCTTGCGACAGGTGGGCAATGACGTGATCAGGGTTGATGATCTCAACGTCGTGCGGGGTCTGGATGTCGGCCGCAGTGACCGGGCCTTCACCCTCTTTGCGCAGCGACAGGGTCACCTCGTCACGGTTGTGGAGTTTGAACACCACGCCCTTGAGGTTCAACAGGATGGAAACAACGTCTTCCTGGACACCGTCAATCGAGGAGTACTCGTGAAGGACGCCAGCAATGGTGACCTCCGTGGCTGCGTACCCGACCATCGAGGACAGCAGCACGCGACGCAGGGCGTTGCCCAGGGTATGGCCGTAGCCACGCTCGAAGGGCTCGAGCGTCACCTTGGCGCGATTGGCGCCGAGCTGCTCCACATTGATGGACTTGGGTTTCAGCAGATTGGTTTGCATTCAGACTTCCTCTCAATACCCCCGGCTCGTTACACCGGTAAGGCTGGTGAAGCACCCGGACGCGGTGCCCCGCGGCCAGGGACGAAAAACATGTACAGGCGCAGGAATCCCCCGCGCCTGTGGCGAATCGATCAGCGCGAGTACAACTCGACGATGAGCGACTCGTTGATGTCAGCGCCAAACTCATCGCGGTCCGGCGCCTTCTTGAACACGCCTTCGGCCTTGTCGGCATTGACTTCGACCCAGGCGGGGATGCCGACCTGATGCGCCAGTTGCAGAGCCTCAACCACGCGGTTTTGCTTCTTGGACTTCTCACGCACTGCGACGACGTCGCCCGCCTTCACCATGTACGACGGGATGTTGACCGCTTTGTCGTTGACGGTGATGGCCTTGTGGGACACCAGCTGGCGCGCTTCGGCGCGGGTCGAGCCGAAGCCCATGCGGTAGACGACGTTGTCCAGCCGGGACTCCAGCAGCGACAGCAGGTTGGCGCCGGAGTTGCCCTTGCGGCGGGAGGCTTCGGCGAAGTAGCGGCGGAACTGCTTTTCGAGCACGCCGTACATGCGCTTGACCTTTTGCTTCTCGCGCAGCTGCAGGCCGAAGTCGGAAGTGCGCTGACCGGAGGTGCGGCCGTGCTGGCCAGGCTTGGAGTCGAACTTGGCCTTGTCCGCAATGGAGCGGCGTGCGCTCTTGAGGAACAAGTCCGTGCCTTCGCGGCGGGATAGTTTGGCCTTCGGGCCGAGGTAACGTGCCACTTTGCTTTCCTTCTATGTCACTGCCGCGGCCATTTACCGCGGGAGCCAGTCACGAGCTTGTGCTGGCGGTGGGCTTGGGTTGAAAAACTTCAAGATCGCCGGGGGAGAACGAACTCCGCCGCAGGCGACCCCTTGTTCAAAGCGCCTGCCTCAGATGCGACGGCGCTTCTGGGGACGGCAACCGTTGTGCGGCACCGGGGTCACGTCCGAGATGGAGGTGATGCGGATACCCAAGGCGCCGAGGGCGCGCACGGAAGACTCGCGACCCGGGCCGGGGCCCTTGATCTCGACGTCCAGGTTCTTGATGCCCTGCTCGATCGCGGCGCGGCCAGCCACCTCGGACGCCACCTGGGCGGCGAAGGGAGTGGACTTGCGCGATCCCTTGAAGCCCTGGCCGCCAGAGGAGGCCCAGGACAGGGCATTGCCCTGGCGATCGGTGATCGTGATGATGGTGTTGTTGAAGGACGCGTGCACGTGGCAGATGCCATCGGACACGTTCTTGCGGACCTTCTTGCGCACTCGCTGCGCGGCGTTATTGGCGGGAGCCTTGGCCATGTCTTATCTCTTTCCCGATTATTTCTTCAGAGCCTGAGCAGCCTTGCGCGGCCCCTTGCGGGTACGGGCATTGGTGCGGGTGCGCTGGCCGCGCATCGGCAGACCGCGGCGATGACGGAAACCACGGTAGCAACCGATGTCCATCAGGCGCTTGATGTTCATGGTCGTCTCGCGGCGCAGGTCACCCTCGATGGTGAGCAGACCGATCTGGTCGCGGATCTTTTCCAGATCAGCGTCGGTCAGGTCTTTCACCTTCTTCGAATAGGGGATGCCAGTCGCTTCGCAAATCTTGCGGGCGCGGGTACGTCCAATACCGAAGATGGACGTGAGTCCAATTTCAGTGTGCTTGTGCGGCGGGATGTTAATGCCAGCGATACGTGCCATGTTGGTCTTTCCTCAAACCTGTAAATCAGCCTTGGCGCTGCTTGTGACGCGGGTCGGTGCAGATCACGCGCACGACGCCCTTGCGCCGGATGATCTTGCAGTTGCGGCAGATCTTCTTGACGGAAGCCGAAACTCTCATTGCTTTCTCTCCTAAATACCTAGGCGCCAGTTCAAGCGCGAAATTCGTTGTGAAAGTCAGAGGGCGTGCGAATCAAACGCCAGCCCCTGAGGTCTTGAAATTGGCCTTCTTCAGCAGTGACTCGTACTGCTGGGACATCAGATAGTTCTGGACCTGGGCCATGAAATCCATGGTCACGACCACGATGATCAACAGCGAGGTGCCGCCAAAATAGAAGGGCACGTTGTAGCGCAGGATCAGGAACTCGGGCAGCAGGCACACGAGCGTGATGTAGATCGCACCGGCCAACGTGAGCCGCACCAGAATCTTGTCAATGAAGCGGGCGGTCTGATCGCCGGGCCGGATGCCGGGGATGAAAGCGCCACTCTTTTTCAGGTTGTCGGCCGTCTCACGGCTGTTGAAAACAAGTGCCGTGTAGAAGAAACAGAAGAAGACGATGGCCGAGGCGTACAGCATCACATAAACAGGTTGCCCGGGCGACAGGCTGCCGGCGATGTCGCGCAGCCAGGTCATGGAATCACCCGTCGAGAACCAGCCCACCACCGTCGCCGGCAACAAGATGATGGACGAGGCAAAAATCGGCGGGATCACGCCAGCCATGTTCAGCTTGAGCGGCAGATGGGACGACTGTCCACCATAGACCTTGTTGCCGACCTGGCGCCGCGCGTAATTGACCAGAATTTTCCGCTGGCCGCGCTCGACGAAGACCACAAACCAGGTGACGGCCGCCACGATGACCACAATGAGCAAGGCGGCGATGATGCTCATCGCACCGGTGCGCACGAGCTCGAGCAGGCCGCCGATCGCATTGGGCAGGCCCGCAGCAATGCTCGCAAAAATCAGAATCGAGATGCCGTTGCCCAGACCACGCTCGGTGATCTGCTCACCCAGCCACATCAGGAACAGCGTGCCGGCGGTCAAGGTGACCACCGTGGTCAGGCGGAAACTCAGGCCCGGGTTGATCACGAGGCCGGCCGAGCCTTCCAGCGCCACTGCAATCGACAGCGACTGGAAGATGGCCAGGGCGAGCGTGCCATAGCGGGTGTACTGGGTGATCTTGCGGCGGCCCGACTCGCCCTCTTTCTTGAGCTGCTCGAACGTCGGCACGACGTAGGTGAGCAACTGCATCACGATAGAGGCAGAGATGTAGGGCATGATGCCCAAGGCAAAGACGGCGAAGCGCGATAGCGCGCCGCCCGAGAACATGTTGAACAGGCTCAGGATGCCGCCCTCTTGCGTCTTGAAGAGAGACTGCAGTTGGGTCGGATCGATGCCGGGCACAGGAATATGGGCGCCCACCCGGTAAACCAGTAGCGCGAGCAACAGGAAGACCAGCCGGCGACGCAGGTCGCCGAACTTGCCGGTCTTCGCGAGTTGTGCAGCGTTAGTGGCCACGCGTGGTTTCCTTGGCTCGGTTCGAATGCTTCGGGTTCAGTCGAGCGCTCAGGCCAGCGAGCCGCCAGCGGCTTCGATGGCTGCCTTGGCGCCGGCGGTAGCGCCGACACCGGTCAGCTTGACCGCACGCGTGATTTCGCCCGACTTGATCACCTTGACGACCTTGGTCATCGCGGGCACCAGATCGGCAGCCTTGAGGGCCAGCAGGTCGACTTCAGCCGCGCCCAGCTTTTCGAGGGCGGTCAGGGTGACTTCGGCGTTGTACTTCAGCGATTGGGACTTGAAGCCACGCTTGGGCAGACGGCGCTGCAGCGGCATCTGGCCGCCTTCAAAGCCGACCTTGTGATAGCCGCCCGCGCGGGACTTTTGGCCTTTGTGACCACGACCGGCGGTTTTGCCCAGGCCGGAACCAATGCCGCGACCGACGCGGCGCTTGGCATGCTTAGCGCCCGCTGCGGGCTTGATGTCATTCAGTTGCATCGTGTGCCTCTCGACTACCGGTTCAGAGAACCTGAACCAGGTAGCTGATCTTGTTGATCATGCCGCGCACTGCAGGAGTGTCCTCCAGCTCGCTGACGCTATTGAGCTTGCGCAGGCCCAGACCACGCACGGTGGCGCGGTGGTCGGCTTTGGTGCCGATGGGGCTGCGAACCAGCTTCACTTTGACGGTTTGTTGTTTGGTCATGTGAATGCTCCGATCAGGCGGTGAAGATGTCTTCGACCGACTTGCCGCGCTTGGCTGCCACTTCCGAGGGGGTGGTGGAGTTCTTCAGCGCATCGAACGTGGCGCGCACCATGTTGTAGGGGTTGGTCGAACCGTGGCTCTTGGCCACGATGTCGGTGATGCCCAACACCTCGAAGACGGCGCGCATCGGGCCGCCGGCGATGATGCCGGTACCCTTGGGAGCGGGCATCATCATGATGCGTGCCGCGCCGTGGTGACCTTCCACCGCATGGTGGATGGTGCCGTGCTTGAGGGACACCTTGGTCATGTTGCGACGGGCCTCTTCCATGGCCTTTTGCACGGCGACGGGCACTTCCTTGGACTTGCCCTTGCCCATGCCAACGCGGCCATCGCCATCGCCCACCACGGTCAGCGCAGCGAAACCGAGAATCCGGCCGCCCTTCACGACTTTGGTGACGCGGTTGACCGCAATCATTTTCTCCCGCAGGCCGTCTTCCGGACCGTCACCCTGGGACTTCGCAATAATTTTTGCCATTTGTGTATCCGTGTCCGTTAGAACTGCAGGCCGGCTTCGCGGGCGGCTTCAGCCAAGGCCTTCACGCGACCGTGGTAGGCGAAGCCGGAGCGGTCGAAGGCCACCTTCTCGACGCCAGCAGCCTTGGCCTTTTCGGCGATCAGCTTGCCGATGGCGGCAGCGGCAGCAGCATTGCCACCCTTGCCAGAGCCGCCAAGCGATTGACGCACATCGGCCTGGGCGGTGGAGGCAGCAGCGAGCACCTTGCTGCCGTCTTCGGAGATGACAGCGGCGTAGATGTGCAGGTTGGTGCGATTGACAGTCAGACGGGCGACGCCTTGCTGGGCAATGCGGATGCGGGTCTGGCGGGCGCGGCGCAGGCGCAGTTCTTTCTTGGTCAACATCGTGCGGCCCCTTATTTCTTCTTGGTCTCTTTGATCGTGATCTTCTCGTCCGCGTAGCGGATGCCCTTGCCCTTGTAGGGCTCGGGCGGACGAATCGCACGAATCTCGGCGGCGAACTGACCCAGCACCTGCTTGTCAGAACCCGTGACCACGATCTCGGTCGGGGTGGGGGTCTTGACTTCCAGGCCCTTGGGCACGTCAAGGTTGACGGGGTGCGAATAGCCGACTGCGAGGTTCAGCTTGGCGCCCTGAGCAGCCGCCTTGTAACCCACGCCCACCAGGGAGAGCTTCTTTTCGAAACCCTTGGTGACGCCAACAACCATGTTGTTGACCAGCTGGCGGAAGGTGCCGCTCATGGCATTGGCTTCACGCGACTCGTCGATAGGAGTGAAAGACAGCTTGCCGTCCTTGCTCTCGACCTTGACCAGGCTGCTCAGGTCCAAAGACAGCGTGCCGCCCTTGCCCTTGACGTTGATCTGGTCTTGCTTGATTTCAACGGTCACACCATCAGGGACGGCGACCGGCATTTTTCCGACTCGGGACATTGCTATTTCCTTCCCTTTAGGCGACGTAGCACAGCACTTCGCCGCCCACGCCCGTAGCGCGCGCCTTGCGGTCGGTCATCACGCCCTTGGGGGTGGTGACGATGGCTACGCCCAGACCGTTCATGACCTGGGGAATCGCGTCACGGCCCTTGTAGACACGCAGGCCAGGACGGCTCACGCGCTCGATGCGCTCAATGACCGGACGACCGGCGTAGTACTTGAGGGCGATCTCAAGCTCGCTCTTGCCACCCTCGGACTTGATTTGGAAGCTGTCGATATAACCCTCGTCCTTCAGTACCTGGGCAATGGCCACCTTCACCTTGGAAGAGGGCACGCTCACCGTGGACTTGGACACCATCTGCGCGTTGCGGATGCGGGTCAGCAGGTCAGCAATGGGATCACTCATGCTCATGTTATGTCTCCCTTCTTACCAGCTGGCCTTGATCACGCCAGGAATGTCGCCACTGAAGGCCATCTCGCGGATCTTGTTGCGGGCCAGACCAAACTGGCGGAAGGTGCCACGCGGACGACCCGTGATCTCGCAGCGGTTGCGCTGACGAGTCGGGTTGGCATTGCGGGGCAGCTTTTGCAGGGCGAGGCGGGCGGCAGCGCGCTCTTCCTCACTCTTCTTGGCATCGGTGGAGATGGCCTTGAATTCCGCGTGCTTCTTCGCGTACTTGGCGACCAGTTTCGCGCGCTTGAGTTCGCGCTCGATCAGAGCTGTTTTAGCCATGGTGCACCTTCAATTCTTGAACGGGAAACGGAAGCCGGCGAGGAGGGCTTTGCACTCGTCGTCGTTCTTGGCCGTGGTGGTGATGCTGATGTTCAGACCGCGCAGAGCATCGACCTTGTCGTATTCGATCTCGGGGAAGATGATCTGCTCTTTCACGCCGATGTTGTAGTTGCCACGGCCGTCAAAGGAGCGGCCGGAGATGCCGCGGAAGTCACGCACACGGGGCAGGGCCACGGTGACGAAACGGTCCAGGAACTCATACATACGGCTGCCACGCAGGGTGACCATGGTGCCAATGGCCTGGCCTTCGCGGATCTTGAATCCGGCGATGGCTTTCTTGGCCTTGGTGACCACCGGCTTCTGGCCGGAGATCTTGGTCAGGTCGCTCACCGCATGGTCCATGACCTTCTTGTCGGCCACGGCCTCGGAGACGCCCATGTTCAGGGTGATCTTGGTGATGCGGGGCACTTCCATCGGCGTCTTGTAGCCGAACTTGGAGGTGAGCTCCGGAACCACCTTGTCGAGATAGTGTTGCTTCAGACGTGACATGGTCATGCTGCCTTGATTTCTTCGCCAGAGGACTTGAACACGCGCACGCGCTTGTCGCCCTCGACCTTGATGCCCACGCGATCGGCCTTGCCGCTGGCGGGGTTGAAGATGGCCACGTTGGACTGGTGGATCGGCATGGATTTCTCCACGATGCCGCCAGTCGTGCCCTTCATCGGGTTGGGCTTGGTGTGCTTCTTGACGAGGTTCAGGCCCTCGACGACCACATGGGTCTCACTGGAACGGAGCGCGACCTTGCCGCGCTTACCCTTGTCACGGCCTGCGAGGACGATGACCTCGTCGCCTTTGCGGATCTTGTTCATGACTTCCTCTTACAGGACCTCGGGGGCCAGCGACACGATCTTCATGAACTTCTCGGTACGCAGTTCACGCGTGACGGGGCCGAAGATGCGGGTGCCGATAGGCTCCAGCTTGTTATTGAGCAGAACGGCGGCATTGCCGTCGAACTTGACCAGGGAGCCGTCGCCACGGCGGATGCCTTTGGCGGTACGGACGACAACGGCGCTGTAGATCTCGCCTTTTTTCACGCGACCACGCGGAGCGGCTTCCTTGATGGTCACCTTGATGATGTCGCCCACGCTGGCGTACCGGCGCTTGGAGCCGCCGAGCACCTTGATACACAGGACGGACTTCGCGCCTGTGTTGTCGGCAACTTCAAGCCGAGATTCAGTTTGGATCATTTCAAATAGTTCCCAACTTGTACCTACGGGGGCCGAAGCCGATGGCTTCTGGAAGGACCCCTGCAGATCAGTCTTGGGCCTGTCGTCACTGGAATTGCTTCCCCGGGAGTCCCCAGGAAATTCACTCCAGATCCGCGTAGGCTGATAACTCGCCCACAAAAGGCGAGCCCGCGATTATGCCCCATCGATGTGGTCTGTCAAGCAGCTGAGAACCACTCTTTGAGGGGCCGCGGCGAATATTGATAGTTTGCGGGCGCACACTTATCAAAATAGCCAACGAAATAGAGGCGAGGGGTGATGTCCCCTTGCCACAGGGCCGGCGTGGCAGGCAGGCTCGCCCGAGATAGACTCGCCGGATGACAAGCCTTGCCCTCTTCGACAGCTTTACTGCTGACCGTCCGCTGGCGTTCATTGGCGGCGGAAATATGGCCAACGCCATCTTGGGCGGCCTGATCCAGCAGGGCCTTTCCCCGAAGGCGGTGCAGGTAATTGAGCCTTTTGAGGAGGCTCGCAGCCGCCTGAACCAGGCTTACGGCGTGGAGGCCGTTCCGGTACCGGGGCCTGGCATCGCAAACGCAGCCCTGGTGGTGTGGGCGATCAAGCCGCAGACTTTTCGCGAGGCAGCGGCTCAGGTTGCCGTGCATCTGGGGCGCCCAAGCACCGCCCTGCACCTGAGCGTGGCCGCCGGGATTCGCTCCGACAGCATCGCGGCCTGGCTAGGCAGCGAGCGGGTCGTGCGCTCCATGCCCAACACGCCTGCCCTGATTGGCCAGGGCATGACCGCGCTGTTCGCCCGTGATGCCGTCACGGCGAGCGACCGCGCCTTGGTAGACGCGGTGATCGCACCCACCGGCGACTCGCTCTGGGTAAGCGCCGAGGCCCAGCTCGACGCGGTGACTGCCCTCTCGGGCTCAGGGCCGGCCTATGTCTTCCTGTTCCTGGAGGCCATGATCGAGGCCGGCACCCAGATGGGCCTGCCCTCCGACCAGGCCAAGCGACTGGCCATCGCCACCTTCTCTGGTGCCACGGCGCTGGCGCGCGACTCCCATGAGCCGCCGTCGGTGTTGCGCGAGCGGGTCACGTCCAAAGGGGGCACCACCTATGCGGCGCTCACCTCGATGCAGCAGGCCCAGGTACCTGAGGCATTCATCGCCGCCATGCACGCGGCCTGCCGGCGAGCGACAGAGCTCGGCGAGGAATTCGGCCGGGCTTGAGTCAGCGCAGCGGCCGGCGCAGTCGTCAGCGCACCATATAGCCCGCGACCACGCCGGCGAAGACGGTGAGCCCGAGCCAATGGTTCAGCCGGAATGCGCGAAAGCACCCCTCGCGCGAGCGGCCTCGGATCATCGTGAAGTGCCACAGCACCTGTGCCGAGGCGAGTCCCAGCGCCAGGGCAAGGGGACCAGGGGCCACCTCGCTCCAGAGCAGGCCTCCCCAGGTGCCCAGATACAGCCCGTAGCAGGCCATCACCACCGGCACATCGGCGCGGCCCAGCGTGATGGCCGAGGTCTTCATGCCAATGGACAGGTCGTCGTCCCGGTCAACCATGGCGTATTCGGTGTCGTAGGCCAGGACCCAGAACAGGTTTCCCAGGAGCAGCACCCAGGCTTGGCCGGGTACCTGGCCCTGAACTGCGGCGAAGGCCATGGGAATGCCAAAGCTGAAAGCCACGCCTAGTACCGCCTGCGGCATGGACAGATATCGCTTGGCAAAGGGATAGGCGACCGCGATGGCCAGCGCAGCGAAGGACCAGGCGATGGTGGCGGCATTGGTGGTGAGAACGAGGCCGAAGGCCGCCAGGGCCAGAACGGCGCCCACTGCCAGGGCTTCACGCGCGCCCAGCAGGCCGCTGGTGACGGGCCGCTGCGCGGTGCGCTTCACATGCCGGTCAAAGTCCCGGTCTGCCACATCGTTGATGCAGCACCCGGCGCTGCGCATGAGGATGGTGCCTGCGGTGAAAACCGCAACCAGATGCCAGCCCGGAAATCCGCCCGCAGCCACCCACAACCCCGCCAGTGAAGGCCACAGCAGCAGCAGCCACCCCGCGGGACGGTTCCATCGAATGAGGTCCAGATAAAGGCGCAGGCGCGACGCAGGCGCCTCGGGGGACAGGCCGATTTCGCTCATGGCGTGATCGTAAGGCCGCGGAGAACACCCCCCCGCCAGCAGACCTGGGCCGCATTTGCAAACCGGGATGGGGGGTGAGGTGGCGGCATGCGGGCGGCAGGAATGCAGCCCACAGGGCGCTCGCCGCAGGCGCGCAAGGATCACCCTTCCAGCAGGGAGCGCAGCATCCAGGCCGTTTGCTCGTGCACCGTCAGTCGCTGGGTGAGGAGATCGCCGGTGGGGGCGTCGTGGGAGGCATCGGCGAGCAAAAAGACTTCGCGCGCCGTGCGGGCCACGGCCTCGTGGCCCTTGACCAGAATGCGGACCATGTCCATCGCTGCGGGCGGCAGGTCGGGCGCATCCGGCAAGGACGTGCGCTGGCGCAGCTGGGCGTAACTGCCCGGCGCCACATGGCCCAGTGACCGGATACGTTCGGCCACCGGGTCCACCGCGTTCCACAGTTCGGTGTACTGCTGCATGAACAAGCCATGCAGCGAGGTGAAGTGAGGCCCTTTGACATTCCAATGGAAATTGTGGGTCGTGAGGTAGAGGGTGAAGGTGTCGGCCAGCAGGCGCGAAAGACCTTCGGCAATGGCGTTGCGATCGACTTCACTGATACCGATATGGATAGCAGGGGCGGCGTGACTCATGGGGCACTCTCCTGTTCTTGAAGAACGTCCCAATCTATGACCAGGGCGCGCGATGTCGGCACGCCCGTCCGGGCTAGTCCGAACGGGTCGCCGAACGGGTGGCCGAGCGACGGGGCGTGCGAGAGAGCGAGCAGCGGGGGATGCGACAGGGCGAGCGCGCCCAGGCCGAAGCTCAAGACAAGCGCAGGACGCCCGGCAGCTCGCAGGCATAGACCGCGTTGCGCAGCGCCGCGATCGCCTCGTAGCGGGTGAAGCTGCGCCGCCAGGCCAGCACCACCCGGCGCGAGGGCACATCGCCTTCGCTGAACGGGATGTACTTCACATACTCGGCATCGTCCTTGCGGCGGCGGCCCCGAGCCACAAGCGTATGGGCCGGCACAGAAAGTCTCGGCACGAGGGTGATGCCCATGCCCGCCGCGACCATGTGCTTGATGGTCTCCAGCGAGGAGCCCTCGAAGCTCTTGCGGATGCCCTCTGCATCGGCCGAGAAGCGCGCGAACTCGGGACAGACCTCCAGGACATGGTCACGAAAGCAGTGACCATTGCCCAGGAGCAGCATGGTCTCGGTCTTGAGTTCCTGGGCTGTGATGAACTTGCGTGCGGCCAGCGGATGGCGGCTCGGCACTGCCACCATGAAGGGCTCGTCGTAGAGGGCCGCCTGGGCGAGACCCGTGTCGGGAAAGGGCTCGGCCATGATCGCGCAGTCGATCTCGCCGGTGCGCAGCATTTCCAGCAGGCGGACAGTGAAGTTTTCATGCAGCATAAGCGGCATCTGAGGCGTGCGGTCGATCGCCTGGCGCACCAGACTGGGCAACAGATAGGGGCCGATGGTGTAGATCACGCCCAGGCGCAGCGGGCCGGACAGCGGGTCCTTGCCGCGCTTAGCGATCTCTTTGATCGCGGCCGCCTGCTCCAGGACGCTCTGGGCCTGGCGCACGATTTCCTCGCCCAGCGCCGTGACCGACACCTCATTGGCGCTGCGCTCGAACAACTTCACCTCGAGTTCTTCCTCCAGCTTCTTGATGGCTACCGACAGGGTGGGCTGGGAGACGAAGCATGCCTCGGCCGCGCGGCCGAAATGCTTCTCGCGGGCGACCGCAACGATGTACTTGAGTTCGGTGAGCGTCATGGGGTGCGGGCAGCGATCAGGCTTTGAGGTACTGAGATTTTCCACCCAGCCAGCGGGCCACATGGCGGTCGGCGAGCGTGGGATAGCGATCGAGCATGGGCGGCGCGGCCTCGCGCGCCAGCTCCAGCAGGGCGCGATCAGCCTCCAGGTCGGCAAAGCGAAGCAGCGGTGCGCCGGACTGGCGGGCGCCCAGAAATTCGCCAGGGCCGCGGATCTCCAGGTCGCGCCGGGCGATCTCAAAACCGTCATTGGTTTGCGCCATGGCCTTGAGCCGGGCTTTGGCGGTGTCGCCCAGACGGCCGTTTTCCCCGGGAGAAAACATCAGCACGCAGGCCGAGGCCGCCGAGCCGCGGCCTACACGCCCGCGCAACTGGTGCAGCTGCGACAGGCCAAAGCGTTCGGCATGCTCGATCACCATCAGGGAAGCATTGGGCACATCCACGCCGACCTCGATCACGGTGGTGGAGACCAGCACGCCCATCTGGCCGCCCTCGAAGAGAGCCATCACCGCCTTCTTGTCCGCCGCCGGCATGCGGGAGTGCAGCAGCCCCACCATCACCCCGGGCAGGGCCTCGGCCAGATCCGCGTGGGTGGCGGTGGCGTCGGACAGATCCAAGGCCTCGCTCTCCTCGATCAGCGGGCACACCCAGTAGACCTGCCGACCTTCGGTCAACTGGGCGCGGATGCGGTCCACCACCTGCGCGCGCCGACTGTCGGCAACTACCTTGGTCACGATCGGGGTGCGCCCTGGCGGCAGCTCGTCGATGGTGCTGACGTCCAGGTCGGCGTAGTAGCTCATGGCCAGGGTGCGGGGGATGGGCGTGGCCGACATCATCAGCAGGTGGGGCTCCAGTGGCGCGGATGCGTCCTGCGTCTGCAGCTTGCCGCGCAGCGCCAGACGCTGGGCCACGCCAAAGCGATGCTGCTCGTCGATCACCGCCAGGCCCAGCTGCTTGAACTGCACCTGCTCCTGGATCACCGCATGGGTGCCCACCACCAGAGCGGCCTGGCCGTTGGCGACGGCCTCAAGCATGGGAGCTCTTTCCTTTTTCTTCTGGCTGCCAGTGAGCCAGGCGACCCGCAGGCCGCGCGGCGTGAGCAGAGGCTCGAGCCAGCCAATCAGCTTTCGGAAATGCTGCTCGGCGAGGATTTCGGTGGGCGCCATCAGCGCGCACTGCCAGCCCGCCTCGATAGCCACCGCCGCGGCCAGGGCCGCGACCACCGTCTTGCCCGAGCCGACGTCACCCTGCAACAGCCGGTGCATCGGCGTCTCGCGGGCGATGTCCGCGCCGATCTCCTCGACCACACGGCGCTGGGCGCCGGTGAGGTCAAAGGGCAAGGCCGCCAGAAGCTGCTCGGGCAGCCCGCCGGCCGCGGTGCGCAGGGGCGGCGCGCGCAGTGCATCACGCTCACGCTTGCTTTGCAGCTGCGAGAGTTGCTGGGCCAGCAATTCTTCGGCCTTGAGCCGCTGCCAAGCCGGGTGGCTGCGGTCTTCCAAAGCGGCCAACGAGGTCTCGGGGCCGGGGTAATGGAGAAATTCCAAGGCCTCGCGCAGGCCCCAACGCGGGTCCAGGCCAAAGCGGCGCGCCAGGCCCTGCGGCAAGGTGTCGGACAAGTCGGCACGGGCCAGGCCCGAGTCCACCACCTTGCGCAGGTAGGCCTGCGGCAAGGTGGCCACCGTGGGGTAGACCGGGGTGAGGGCTTGCGGCAGCGGCGCGTCGGCCGGCTTGCACACCGGGTGCACCATCTGCCAGCCGAAAAAGCCCCCACGCAGTTCGCCGCGCGCGCGGATGCGGGTGCCCGGCGCGAGGGCCTTCTGCTGCGCAGGGTAGAAGCTGAAAAAACGCAGCTGGCAGGTGTCCGTGCCGTCGTCCAGGGTGGCCACGAGCTGGCGCCGGGGACGATAGGCAATCTCGCACGCGGTGATCGTGCCCTCGACCTGCGCCGCCTCGCCCTCGCGGGCGGTCTTGAGCGAAGTGATCCGGGTTTCGTCTTCGTAGCGCAGGGGCAGGTGCAGCGCCAGGTCGATGTCGCGAGCCAGACCCATTTTGATCAGGGCCTTCTGGGGGGCGGACAGGGGCTTGCCTTCGGGCATGGGACAATTCTGCCCGACCCAATTGCTTGGCACGGGCCCGTCCGGCCCTCAGGACATGCGCACCTTCACCACCGGCGACTTCGACTTCGCCCTGCCCCCCGAGCTGATCGCCCAGCACCCCGCCACCGAACGCAGCGCCTCGCGACTGCTCGATGGCCGCACCGCCTCCCCCGTCGACCGCGTCTTTCGCGACTTGCCCGCGCTGCTCGCGCCAGGCGACCTGCTGGTGTTCAACGACACCCAGGTGGTGAAGGCCCGCCTGTTCGGCGAAAAGCCCACGGGCGGCAAGCTCGAGCTGCTGGTCGAGCGGGTGCTGGAAGGCGGCGAGGTGGTGGCCCACATGAAGGTCAGCAAAAAGCCGCCGGTGGGCACGGTGCTGCGCATGGCGGGCGGCTGGGAGGCCACCCTGCTGGGGCGCTGGCCGCTGCCCGAGGGCCCGCTTTTTCACCTGCGTTTCTCGCAGGACCCTTATGAGGTGATGGCCGGCCACGGCCATGTGCCGCTGCCGCCCTACATCGAACATGCCGACGACGCAGAGGACGAGCGCCGCTACCAGACGGTGTTCGCCCGCCACCCGGGCGCTGTCGCCGCGCCCACCGCCTCGCTGCATTTCGATGAGCCCTTGCTGGCGGCGCTCGCGGCGCGCGGCGTCGAGCGCGCCGCGGTGACCCTGCATGTGGGCGCAGGCACCTTCCAGCCGGTGAAGTCGGACAACATCGCCGAGCACCACATGCACAGCGAACGCTACCGGGTGCCGGAGGCCACGCAGGCAGCCATTACCGCCTGCCGGACGCGCGGTGGCAAGGTGGTGGCGGTGGGAACGACCACGGTGCGCACGCTGGAATCCTGGGCCAAGACCGGCGAGGCCGAGGGTGACACCGACATCTTCATCACGCCCGGCTTCGAGTTCCGGGTGGTGGACCGGATGGTGACCAACTTCCACCTGCCGCGTTCCACCCTGATGATGATGATCAGCGCCTTCGCCGGCTACGAGCGGGTGATGGGCCTCTACCAGCACGCGATCGCCGAGCGCTATCGCTTTTTCTCCTACGGCGACGCGATGCTGCTCGAAAAAATGATTCCTACCGAAACGACCTGCGGGCGCCTCGCCCCAGGGGAGCCTCTCGCGCAGCCCGGCTAAGCCGGCTCTGCGCTGACCTTGACCTGGCCCTTCACATCTCCCCGCTCACTCCGATCCGTCATGCTGAAATTTGACATCCACAAGACCGAAGGCCACGCCCGCCGCGGCACGCTCACACTCAACCACGGCGTGGTGCAAACACCCATCTTCATGCCGGTGGGTACGTACGGCACGGTCAAGGGCGTGATGCCCCGCTCACTGGAAGAAATGGGCGCGCAGATCATCCTGGGTAACACCTTCCACCTGTGGATGCGCCCCGGCCTGGACGTGATGAAGCAGTTCGGCGGTCTGCACCGCTTCGAGCAGTGGAACAAACCCATCCTCACCGACTCGGGCGGCTTTCAGGTCTGGAGCCTGGGCGAGATGCGCAAGATCAGCGAGGAGGGTGTGAAGTTCGCCTCACCGGTCAACGGAGACAAGCTTTTTCTCACGCCCGAGATTTCGATGCAGATCCAGACGGTGCTCAATTCGGACATCGTGATGCAGTTCGACGAGTGCACCCCCTATGAAACCAAGGGGCACCTGACCACCGAAGCCGAGGCGCGCCACTCGATGGCACTGAGCCTGCGCTGGGCGGACCGCTGCCGCACCGAATTTGCGCGGCTGGAAAACCCCAATGCCCTGTTCGGCATCGTGCAAGGCGGCATGTTCGAGCATCTTCGCCAGGAATCGCTGGAGGCGCTGGTGGCGATGGACTTCCCTGGCTACGCGGTAGGTGGGGTGAGCGTGGGCGAACCCAAGGAGGACATGCTGCGCATCATGGCGCACACCCCGCACCGGCTGCCCGCGAACAAGCCCCGTTACCTCATGGGCGTGGGCACGCCCGAAGATCTGGTCGAGGGCGTGGCCCAGGGCGTGGACATGTTCGACTGCGTCATGCCCACCCGCAACGCGCGCAATGGCCACCTGTTCACCCGCTTTGGCGACCTGAAGATCCGTAACGCTCGCCACCGCAGCGACGAGCGGCCGCTGGACGAGACCTGCAACTGCTACGCCTGCAAGGGCGTGACGAACCCGGACGGTTCGGTCTCGGGCGGCTTCTCGCGCGCTTATCTGCACCACCTCGAGCGCTGCGGCGAAATGCTCGCGCCCATGCTGGCGAGCATCCACAACCTGCACTACTACCTGAACCTCATGAGCGAGGTCAGGCAGTCATTGGAGGGCGGGCGCTTTGCCGCTTTCACGGCGCAGTTCAAGCAGGACCGCGCACGCGGGGTGTGAGCCGCGCGCTACCACCGCGCGACTGAGAACTGCATCGATTCGGCATCGCGCCGAAGCGTCACCTCCTTGCGCGATACCGCCAAGAACCAGGTCTGGCGTTCGACCTCGGGCCTGGGCTTGGCAAAGCCGGCCGGGGTCAACAAGGCCAGGCACCACGCGGGCTGCGGATCCCGCACAGACCGGTAGAGGATGCCGCCCAAATCCGCTTCACGGGCCACCCGCGCCAAACGCTGCGTGGGCCGGTAGTCCCGAGGGTGTTGCCAGGCCGCTCCTTCGGCCGCCAAGGGCGGGCGCTGGAGGTCCACGACCGACGCAGCAACCGACACCCGAAACGCGGTGTGCGCCACCGGCTCGATGCGCACCAGGTCCACCGCGTCGCGCAAGAACCGCCAGCGCCAGTAGCCCAGTTCGGCGCCCGCCGTCCGGACGGACTCGGCGCCATAGAAGACACCCGGGTCAGTCTCGCCCCGAAAGCGCGAGCCGCCGCGCCGTGGGTCATAACGGAAAGGTGTTGCCAGGAGGTAGTCGAGGCCGGCAGCGTCCGCGCCGTGGCGCGGCTTGCTCGCCTCGAGCAGGGACTCGAGCAGGTCCTGCTCGGCGAGGCTGTCGACCAGCTTCATGGTGCCAGCAATATGCTGCGACTCCACCATGCGCCAGGCCTGGCCCCGCCAGGCAAAGGCCTCAGATTGGAGCGCGGGAGGCGTCCAGATAGTGGGCGACACGGACCAATCCTTCCGTTTGGGCAATCAGGTCGATCGGGCGACCCCGCAGGCCCCGGTTCTCGCTGTGCAGCCACTGGCGCGCGGTCTGTTCGTCGCCGACGACGGCATCCAGCGAGCGGAAGACCCGTACGAACAACAGCGCCAACTCCCACTCCTTGCGCCGTTCGTCGAGCTTGTAATCGCCGCTGTAGAGCCGGCTGACCGTGGGTGCACTCACGCCCAGAATCTTGGCCAAAAGCCCACGCGAGATTTCCAGCCGCTCGGCCGCGCGCGCCACCGCCTTGGTCAGCACCGCAGCGGGGTCCGGCTTGGAAGCGGGGGAATGGGCGCGTGCAATCACACGAAATTTCCTTTTTCTGAGGAAATATTAGCGCGTATTTATTTCCATGGAAAGCCGCGCCTGCGCGTGCGAACCGGTACCGGCAAGGCCGCACTCAGCCTCGCGCGTGTCCTACTGGGCGTCGGCGGTGAAGACGGTCAGCACGCCGGTATAGCCATAGAGCTGCTGCCCGGCGATCTCGCCGGCGGCGAAAAAGCCGACGAGAGGCACATCGCCCAGGGCATGCCGGATCACCTGCAACTCGGCGCTGGGCCCGCCAAAATGCGGCCCGCCACGTCCGGTGCAGCTCACGTAGACCGCCCCCAAAATTCGGCGCTGGGGGTGGGGCGCCGACAGAACCTCGGGCAGCGCCAGCGACGCCGCCAACGGAGCGCTCATTTCCTCAGGCTCGAGGGCCTCGCGGATCTCGGCGCAAATGCGCACCAGGTCAGCCCGGGCGGCGCGCACATTGCGCTGGCAAAAGGCCATGGGCATGCCCGCCTCGACCTGCTCGGCCACGGCCACACCGCGGCGCCCGGGGTCGAGACCGATGATGTGCCGCACACGGACCTCGTCGCCGAAACTGCCGGTACGGCCCACGGCGGCGCCACCGGGCAGGCTGAGGCCGACGAGGGTCGAGCGCAAGGCGGCCATGGCTTCCTGCGGGCGCTCAAGAGAAATGGACAGGTCGTGCAGGAGGCGGTCCAGTGCCGGCTCCTGGTCAAGGCCGAGGATGAGATTGCCCTCGGCCTCGGTCACCTGCATCTGCCGGGTGACCGGCTGGCAACCTTGGGTGACGCGGGAGACCAGGGTCACCTCCTCGCCGAAGGCGACGCCCGACAGGCCCCCCTGGAAGACGCCGCCCGCGCGGCCATGGCCAGGCAGCGTGCCGTTTCCCGCCACCGCAAACTGCAGCACATCGCCCCGGCTCGAGGCCAGCCCGCCAAAGAGCCGGCCACTGCTGGTGCGGGCCGCCATCTCGGCAATGAGTTCGTCCAGATCCGGGGTGCGCGCGTCGGCGTGCACCAAGGCGGTCTGGGCCTCAAAACCCAGGCCCAGAGGCGCCACACCCGAAAAGACGCGGTACTGATCCGGCGGCAAATCACACAGCATGACGGCCAGCGCCGGTTCGTCGATGTACTCGGCGTTATTGGTACAGATGCCCACGCCCACGGTGCCCGCCCAGTCGGCGACACCGGGCAGTTCGGCCATCAGGTGGTCGAGGATGTCTTGCGCCTGGTCGGCGTAGTGGTCGGTGATGTAGAGAAGCCCGAGCGAGGGCGTGCTGGCGTAGTCGGGCAGCGCCATCTGGGCGCGTAACTGGGCCAGCGCGAGGCCGGCCCCCATCTCCCAGCGGGGATGGGTGGCATGGCCGAAGGGAAACAGCTTCATGGGCAGCCGGGGGTGGGGGCGGTGTGCGCGCGCCGCTCAGGCCGGGTTTGAGCCACGGCCAGGGGTCTTGGCCGGATTGCGCGGGGCGCGGGTGGAAGCCGGTGACGAAGCCCCAGCGGCTGAGGCCGCGCGTTTTCGGGCGGGCCCCGCGGCGGGCTTGGCCGGCGCGCGCTTCGGTGCAGCCGCCTTGGCGGACGCGTTACGGGATGCAGCCGACTTGGAAGGGGCCGACTTGGAAGCAGCCGCCTTGGCAGAGGCCGGCGCAGCCCCAGCCTGGGCCACGTCCTTGAGCGCCGTCGCGGCGATCTGCTGGAACTGCTCCGAAAGTGCGCCCCACCACTGCAGCGGGTCGACAGGCATACCGGCCGGGGACGTGGCCTTGCCCGCTGGACCGGATCGTTTGCCAGCGGCTCTCCCAGCGGCTTTGGCCTTGGCCTTCACCGCCGCGCCATCCGCCGCTGGATCGGTCGCTGGATCGGTCGCTTCATGGGCCGCTGGATCGGATGCTCTGTAAGGGCTGGGGGCGGGATCTGCCGCGGCGCGTGGCTGGGTCGGGGCGGCAGCCGAAGGCGCTGAGAAGGCGGCCGACATGATGTCGGGCTTGATCTTCATGGACTCGGCCAGCTCGTTCATGCTGAGGTTCATGCCCTGCAAAGTGGACAGGGTCATCTTCTGCACTTCGAGCGCCTGGATGGTGGCCGCCAGGGCCTTGCCGTTTTGCTCGAGCCAAAAATGCACCGCGCGCAGCTCCTGAATGCGCTTGTCGAGCTCTTCGACATTGAGCGTGGGAGCGATCCAGCTCGAAAGCTGGCTCATCTGCGGCATGCCGCCTCCGGCGCCCTTGGCCAGGTTCTGAAGGAAGTCGAAACCGGGAACGAGTTTGGCGAAGCCAAAGTTCTGCGAATCACTCATGGCGCCCTCCGGGTGTTTGCCCTGCCAGCTTATCAGGCGCCAGGGGCAGCGCCCTAGGCCTGCGACCGGCGCAGGCCGAAGAGTGATGACCGCTGGCGCCTGCTGGGTCAGTGCTTGTGACCTTGCTGGGGCGCCGCAGCACCGGGCGAGGAGGCGGGTGTCGCAGCGCCGGGCGCGCGCAGGGCAACCGGCACCTGCAACGGCACACGACGCTCGGCACCTCGGGCATCGCGCAGCACCAGGGTGAGGGGGAGCGTCGCGCCGTCCTTCAGCGGCGCCTTGAGGTCCATCAGCATGAGGTGATGGCCGCCCGGGCGCAGCTCGAAGGGCTTGCCAGGCGCCAGCACGATCTCACGAACGGCGCGCATGCGCATCACGTCACCGTCCATTTTCATCTCGTGCAGTTCGGCAACACCGGCGGCTGGCGTCTGCAAGCCCACCAGGGTCAGCGGCTCGGAGGCGGTCAGGCGCATGAAGCCACCGGTGCCGCTTTGGCCCGGCACGCTGGCGCGGATCCAGGCGCCTTCGACCTGGAGCGCCGTGCTCTGGGCCCGTGCGGCGGTCCCCGCAAACAAGGTAAGCACCAGGGCGGTGGCAAGGAAAAGGTGCCGCCTGAAGGCAAGGGCTCCGGCGAAGGTCATAGAAGCAGTCATGGTCGGATTTTCCGTTTCAGAAGTTGAGGGCGGCATCGTGCTGGCAGCTTGCCGGTGGGGGGCCGGCAGCAGAGGCGTGATGGCCTGGTGAAAGTTGGCGCGGGTGGGGCTGGGTCTCAATGGGCATGGGCCCCACCAGCGGCGGGCATCACATCGAGCCGGGGAGCAGGTGCCGTCAAGCCGCGGGCGCCGCCGCCGGAGGCAGGGCGTTGCACCCAGTCATGGCGGCCCTGGACGCAGGCCTGGCGCACCGGCCAGTAAAGCACGCCTTCGCCCGCAGGCAAGGTCACACTCAAGACGAACTCGGCGTAATGCGCGTCGAGCAACAGGTCCTGCGGGGTGTTGGCGGCCCAGGTCACACGAGAGACTTCGTCGGTGACAGTGCGGCCATGAGAGGTCTCCGGCTGGGGCAAGGGCGCACGCTCGATGGACAGGCTCCAACCGGGCCGCGGCATCGGCTTGACGCCGCGCACGCCGGTCGGGATGTCGACGCTCACCTCGCGGGTGGGCGAACCCTCGCAGCCGTGACCGATCTGGAACCTCGCCTTGTAGGCGCTACCGGCGAAAGCGGCTGGCCACTCCAGGGATACGTGGGCGATTGCGGGTGTCGCGGCAGCGAGCAACAGGGACAGAGACACAAGGGGCTTGCGCAGGTGCGCTGCCAGGGGGGAATTGATCATCGGTTTTCTCTCTCAGAGGCGGCGCCCGGCGGGCCAGGTCAGCGCCTATGCACGGCGACTTCTGGCGGAGCCGGCGACCGCCGGTTCAGGTCAAGGGAAGGGACGAGGGGAGGCCCGGCGAAATAGCGCGATCGCGGAATCGGGAAATCGCGAAATCGAGCAAGAGCGCAACAGCGACCCGCGACGCCTGCGCGCCAACCGACCGCTTCAGGCCTGGAAAGAGAGAGAAGGAGGCCCGCGCGCCGGGGCCGGGGCGTCACTGCGCAGCGCCGCGACAGCGGCAGATGCGCAGACGGAGCGGTGCGCCGGCAGGTCGGACTGTGGCAGCAGCGAGGTCAGCGCGGCAGGCGGCGCGCCGGCTGGCGCACACAGCGGGCAATCCAGCAGGCTGCGGGCCTGCGCAAGCGCGCCATCGTCGCCCCGATCGACCACCTGCATCACCCCGCCAGCACAGACCATCTCGAACGAGACGGGCCGCAGGGCCGGCGACGCAATGGCCACGCCCAGCGCCAACAGGAAGACCGCCAGCACCAGGCGGGCTTGCGTCATCAGGCGGCGAGGGGTCGGCATGAAGAGATTATCGGTCAGGCAGCAGGTGGCAGACCTTGCGCAGGCGATGCTTGCGTATTGACTCCGGTCATCGTCATCTTGATCATTCAGGGCAGCCCGGCGTCCCCGACTGGGCGCTCCAGGAGACCGCACGTGAAGACACTCACCGACCAACTGGCCAACTACGCGCGCTACCACCGGGACCGCAGAAATGTCGCCACTCATTTGGTGGGCATTCCCCTGATCGTGCTGGGCGTGATGGTGTTGCTGTCCCGGCCGACATTCGACTTGGCCGGCCTGCCGCTGTCACCCGCGATCGTGGCAAGCGGACTGGCACTGGCCTATTACTTCGCGCTCGACCTCTTCTTTGCGCTGCTCATGGCCGCGCTTTTCGCCCTCGCGCTGTACTTAGGTGCTTGGACTGCGACCTTGCCGACACCGGCCTGGGCCGCGATCGGCCTCGGTGGCTTCGTCATTGGGTGGGTCATCCAGTTCGTCGGCCATGCCTACGAGGGGCGCAAGCCGGCCTTCTTAGACGACATCTCCAGCCTGCTCATTGGCCCTCTGTTCGTGGTCGCCGAGGCACTATTCCTCATGGGAATGCTCGGCAATTTGAGAAGCGAGATCGAGCTGCGCGCTGGCCCGACACGGGTCGGCGCGGGCGGCGAGTCGGCCGATAACGTCGCGCCTGGGCCTCGCCTCAACCGCGACTGACGCGCGACTAAGCCGCTGAAGGGTCGACTCACTCCCGTCGACCTCCGCCTACATCCCCAAGGGCTGCACAGACCCTGCTCACAGCGCGGCCGCTTGCTACGGTCGACCGCCATGAGTTTCGCCGACTTCCTTTGCCCAGATTGCGCCCTGTTCCTGGATTTCGACGGCACTCTGGTCGAGATTGCGGCGCATCCCGAAGCGGTGATCATGCCGCCCGGCCTGGTGGCGACGCTGGGGCGCCTGAAGTCCCGCCTCGGCGGGGCGGTTGCCGTGGTGAGCGGTCGCCCGATCGCGCAGATCGACCGATTCCTCGACCCACTGGTGCTGTGCGTGGCCGGTGTCCACGGCGCCGAGCGCAGGCGCGCCGACGGCAGCGTGGCTTGGCTGATGGTGCCGCACCTGCATGCGGTGGAAGAGGCTGCCGCCGCACTCGCACGCGCCCATCCCGCGCTGCGCCTGGAATTCAAGCGCGGCTCCCTGGCCTTGCACTACCGACAAGCACCGGCGTTGGAGGCGCTGTGCCTGGAGACCCTGTCCGCTGCCATTGCCCGCAACCCGGGCCTGACCCTGCTGCGCGGGAAGATGGTGGTGGAGGCCAAGCCCGCAGCGGCGAGCAAGGGGCGAGCGATCGAGGCCTTTCTCGAGGAGCCCCCGTTTGCCGGCCGGCGGCCGGTTTTCATCGGCGACGACGTCACCGATGAAGCCGGCTTCACGGCGGTCCAGAGACGCGACGGGCTGGGGGTGAAGGTGGGCGAAGGGCCCAGCGGCGCCAGCCAGCGTCTGGCCAGCCCGGCGGCGATGCGCGACGAGATGGAGCGGGCCCTGGCTCGTGTGCTGGCATGAGCGCGGACAAAGGCGCTCAATTGGGTGCGGAAATAGGTGCGGAGATAGGCGTGGAGATAGGCGAGGGGAGGGGCGCGCAGTTGGCTGTCGGGACGGACGCCGTGGCACCGATGGACTTGCAGGCCCTGACGGCGGATCTTCCCGCACCGGCCTCTGCGCCAGCCCTGGTGCTTGCCGTCCCGGCCGCGCCGGAGCCACCGGCCTCGCTGAACGTCGGCGTGATCGGCAACTGCACGTACAGCGCACTGGTCGATCCAAGAGCCCGCATCGTCTGGTGCTGCCTGCCGCGCTTTGACGGCGACCCGGTCTTCAATTCCCTGATTGATCCGAGTGAAAACGGCGCCTTCTGGGCGATCGACCTGGAGAACTTCGATCGCAGCGAGCAGGCCTATGAGCCCAACACCGCGGTGCTTCGCACCCGCCTCTACGACCGGCTCGGTCAGGGCGTGGAGATCACGGACCTGGCGCCACGCTTCATGCACCGCAACCGGATGTTCCGGCCGCTGACCCTGATCCGCCGGCTGCAGGTGCTCGGCGGCTCCCCCCGCATCCGGGTACGGCTGCGTCCGCGCTTCGACTGGGGCCGCATCGCGCCCTCCACCACGCTGGGCAGCACCCACATCCGCTATGTCGGACAGCACACCGCGCTGCGCCTGAACTGCGACGCGCCGCTTTCTTACCTGCTGGCCGAGTCCTGGTTCGTGGCCGATAGGCCCATCAACTTCATCCTCGGGCCCGATGAGACCCTGCTGTCGGGAATTGAGGACACGGCGCGCGGCTTCGAGCAGGAGACGGTGGCCCACTGGAAAGGCTGGTCACGCGCATTGGCGTTACCGCTGGAATGGCAGGACGCCGTGATCCGCGCCGCGATCACGCTCAAGCTCTCGCTTTTCGAGGACACGGGCGCGATCGTGGCCGCGATGACCACCAGCATCCCCGAGGCACCGGACAGCGGACGCAACTGGGACTACCGCTTTTGCTGGCTGCGCGACGCCTTCTTCGTGGTGCGCGCCCTCAACGGCATCTCCGAGGTGGCGACGATGGAGGACTACCTGCGCTGGCTGAACAACGTGGTGGTGCGCTCGCGCGGCGGGCATATCCAGCCCCTGTACGGCATTGGCCAGGAGACGCATCTGCCCGAGTCGGTCATGACCCACCTGCCAGGCTATCGGGGCATGGGGCCGGTGCGGGTGGGCAACCAGGCGGCCGAGCACTTCCAGTTCGACGTCTACGGCAACATCATTCTGGGCGCCTCCCAGGCCTTCCATGACCATCGCCTGCTGCATCGCGCCGGCAGGCCAGAGTTCATTCACCTGGAGGCCGTGGGGGAGCAGGCCTTTCGAGTCCACGACCAGCCCGACGCAGGGATGTGGGAGCTGCGCACCCGGGCGCGGGTGCATACCTCCTCGTCCCTCATGTGCTGGGCGGCGTGCGACCGACTGGCCAAGGTGGCCCACAGCCTGGGGCTGCCCACGCGCAACGCGGTGTGGCGCGGGCGGGCCGACACCATCCGTGCGCGCATCCTGCGCGATGCCTGGAGCGAGCGCCGCCAGGCCTTCGTCGAAAGCTTCGGCGGCGAGGACCTCGACGCCAGCGTGCTGCTGATGACAGAGGTCGGCTTCATCGACCCCTGCGACCCGCGCTTCCTCTCGACGGTAACGGCGCTCGAGCGCTCGCTGTGTGACGGCCCCTTCATGCGGCGCTACGAGGCGCCCGATGACTTCGGCCGGCCGGCCACGGCCTTCAACATCTGCACCTTCTGGCGCATCGACGCGCTGGCGCGCATTGGCCGGCGCGAGGAGGCGCGGGACATCTTCGAGATGATGCTGGCCGCCCGCAACCCCTTGGGGCTTCTGTCCGAGGACACCCATGCCGCGACAGGCGAAATGTGGGGCAATTTTCCGCAGACTTACTCGATGGTGGGCCTGATCAATGCCGCGGTACGCCTGTCAGCGCGCTGGGACACGGTGATCTGATGCCGCGCCTGGTGGTGGTGTCCAACCGGGTGGCCGACCCGCGCCGCACCGCCGCGGGCGGCCTGGCGGTCGCCTTGTCCGAGGTGTTGCATGCCACCGGTGGCATGTGGTTTGGCTGGAGCGGGAAAGTGATCGCAGCGGCCGACGGCGGCCGCCCCGGCGAGGGCAAGGCACACCGGCACCAGGCCGGGCCAGTGAAGCTGGTCACCGTGGACCTGAGCGCCGAAGACCACCGCGCCTACTACCTGGGCTATGCCAACGGCGTGCTCTGGCCCGTTTTTCATTACCGTCTGGACCTGGCCGACTTCGATGCCGGCTACATCGAGGGCTATCGGCGGGTGAATCAGCTCTTCGCCCGGCTGCTGGCGCCCCTGCTCCGGCCAGACGACCTGGTCTGGGTCCACGACTACCACCTCATGCCGCTGGCCAGCGAGCTGCGCGCACTGGGCTGCCAGCAACGTATCGGCTTTTTTCTCCATATCCCGCTGCCGCCGCCCATGATCCTGGCGGCCATTCCGGGCCACGACTGGCTCGTGCGCAGCCTGTGCGCCTTCGACGTGGTGGGCTTCCAGAGCGAAACCGACCACCAGCACTTTTGCGGATACATCGAGCGCGAAGCCAAAGCACAGTCCCTCGGCGAGGGCCGCTGGCGCGTCTTCAACCGCACCTTGCATGCGGGCGCCTGGCCGATCGGCATCGACGTCGACGAACTGGAGGCGCTGGCCAAGGCCCCCGAGGCACGCGACATGCACGCACGGATGCAACGCGAATATTCGCGACGCATGCTGCTGGTGGGGGTAGACCGGCTCGACTACTCGAAAGGCTTGCCGCATCGCATGCGGGCCTTCCGCCACCTGCTGCAGCGGCATCCGGAAACCCATCGCAACGCCACCCTGGTGCAGATCGCCTCTCCCAGCCGGGAAGATGTCAGCGCCTACAGCGACATCCTGCACGAGCTCGAAAGCCTGTGCGGCTCGATCAACGGCAACTTCGGCGACCTTGAGTGGATGCCGGTGCGCTACATCCACCGCACGGTCGCCCGGCCGCGCCTGCCGGGCTTGTTCCGCGCTTCAAGGGTGGCGCTGGTGACCCCTTTGCGTGACGGGATGAACCTGGTCGCCAAGGAGTTCATCGTGTCGCAAGACCCGCAGGACCCCGGCGTGCTGGTCCTTTCCCGCTTCGCCGGCGCCGCCGAACAACTGGAGCAGGCCTTGCTGGTCAACCCCTACGACACCGAGGGCACGGCCGACGCGATCCATCTGGCGCTGCAAATGCCGCTGGAGGAGCGGCGCGCACGGCATGAGGCGCTGCTGGCGACCTGCAAGAGACAAGACGTCCACTGGTGGTGCGAGAGCTTTTTATCGGCCTTGCGCCAGGCGCAGGCGCACGAGTCGGGGACACCCTGGCTGCGGTTGTAGGCCAGATCCGCCTGCGCACCAGACGGTGCGCTGATTCAATCGGCCCGGGCCTGCACCACGGTTTGTTCGATCGCGCCAAAGACACTGTGGCCATCGTGCCCCTTCATCTCGATGCGCACCGTGTCACCGAACTTCATGTAGCCGGTGCTGGGCTGGCCGTCTTGCAGGGTCTCCATCGCGCGCTTTTCGGCAATGCAGCTGTAGCCCCGCGGCCACTCGGGCTGACCTCCCGGGCCCTCGGTGGACGCATTGCTCACGGAGCCGGAGCCGACCAAGGTACCCGCCTGCACCGCGCGGGTGCCGCACAGATGCGCGATGAGCTGGCCGAAGTGAAAGGCCATGTCGGCGCCGGCATCGTTCATGCCCACCTTGCGTCCGTTCCAGCTCACCGCCAACGGCAAGTGGACCCGGCCCTCGCGCCAGGCCTCGCCGAGCTCGTCGGGCGTCACCGCCACCGGGCTGAAGGCGGTGGCGGGCTTGGCCTGGCAAAAGCCATAACCCTTGGCCACTTCCAGCGGCACCAGCTCACGCAGGGTGATGTCGTTGGCCAACATCAGCAGGCGCACCCCGTCGAGGCCTTGCTCGGGCGAGGCGCCGCGTGCCACATCGCCAGTGACAACGACGATTTCAGCCTCGAAGTCCAGGCCCAGGTCTTCCAGCTCCACCGACACCGCATCGCGCGGCCCCAGAAAAGCGTCGCTGGGCAATTGGTAAAGGCAGGGAACGCTGCTCATGTCCTGCGGCAGCGGCGCGCCGCGGGCGCGTCGGACCAGCTCGATGTGGTGCAGATACGCCGATCCGTCGGCCCACTGGCCGGTGCGCGGCAGAGGCGCCATGCAGCGCTGCGGATCAAAAGGGAAGGCATGGCGCGCCTTGCCCTGGTTGAGGGCGTCGTACAGGTCCTGCAGTTGTGGCGCGATGAAGTTCCAGTCATCGAGCGCTTGCTGCAACCGGCCGGCAATGCCGGTGGCGTAGTGGGCGGTGGCCAGGTCACGGGACACGACGACGAGTTGACCGTCGCGCGAACCGTCCTTGTAGGTTGCAAGCTTCATGGGGTGGTTGCAGCCGGGACGGGACGTAGCCTTGCGGCCACCCGCCTCCGCTTTGATGCTGCGTTTTGACGAGTCGAAATTTTAGCCAGCCCCGCCCCGCTCGGCCTCAGACAGGTCGGCAAGCGCGCGGCCGCCCGGCGAAAGATCACGTGAATCTTCACCGATCGCCAGGAATGGTCGGTCGGCGCAGCACCGCAGCAGCCGGTCCGTCGGGCCAGTGCCTCGCTGCGATGGCGGTCCTGATTCTGGTCGCGCATTTGCTGCTGATCCTGGGCCCCGGGTCGCTGGGTCGCCTGCCTGCGAGCCACTGGAGCGACGCGCGGCAGGTTCTGGTGACGATGCACCCCCCGCAAGATGCGCCCGCTCCTCGGCCAGCGACTGCTGCATCTGACGCACTCGCGCTGAGCTCCTTGCAAGCCCGCACATCCGGCCAGCCCCAGCTGCACACGGCCGCCTTGGCGGGATCACCCGGGCCGCCCCTCGAAACCCTCTCGCTCCTCGCACTGCTGGGGCCGAACCCAACGCCCTCCGTACCCATCGGGTCGTCGGCGGCTGCCGCAACCGCGCAGCCCACATCCTCTGCAGCTGCCGCCCCTGCCGCTGCCGCGC
>CANFQF010000022.1 GCA_947449025.1 Comamonadaceae bacterium | reverse complement strand
CAGGGAGTCCTGGCGCTGGCGGGCACCCTCGAACACATCGGCCGAGGGTTGGTCGTATTCGCGGGCGATGCGGGCCAGCACCCGCAGCTGCCGGCTGGCGATCTCGCCATAGGGAACCGCCACTCGCAGCATGGGCGCAAAGCGCTGGACATACCAGCCGTTTTGCAGTCGCAGGGGACGAAACTCTTCTTCGGCCAACTGGCCGCTGAGGCGGCGTTCGAGTTGGTCGCGGTATTGGTCAGCCCGCGCGCGGACGAACTGCCGGTCGAATTCGGTGTACTGGTACATGGGGCGCGACTGTAGGCGCGCGCCTTATAGATCCAAACTAATTTTTAGTTCGCGCCTTATGCGCATATGCATATTCACCAGGATTGGCGCGGCATTGCGGGGCTTTCTGGGGCTCGTCGGGGCTGTCGGTGGCGGAAGCGGGATGAGTGGTTTAGCGTTGACGCGCCAAGTCCAGGGCGGCCGCCAAGTCGGCCGGCAGGGGCTGGGCCTGGCCTCCGACCCGGGCCGCCAGCAGTGCCGCGCACAGGGCGGAAAACGTGAGCCCACGCGAACCCATGGCGGTCAAAGCCCAGAGGCCCGGGGCCAGCATGCCCACCAGCGGCCTTCGGTCAGTGCTGGCACAGCGCACCCCGGTCCAGGCCCGGACACTGCCGGCGCCTTCGCCGGTGCGCGTGCCGCTGGCGAAGGCAGGCGCCAAGGTCTCTGCGGCGGTCGGCAGCAAGGCGCGAATGCGCGCGAGATTGGCAGCATGGTCTTCCTGCCGAATCTCGGTGTCACGCTCGCCGTGGCCGTAGGAGGAGCCACTAAGCCAGGCCAAGCCCTCGTCCAGCGGCAAGCGAGTCAGCAGATGGCCGCTGCCATTGACAGGGAAAGGCGGGAGGGCATCCGCCGCATCGTGCAGGCCCCAGGTCACCTGGCCCCGCACCGGTTGGAGTCGGAGCTTGCCCTGGGTCAACTCGGCGCTGCCGAGTGCGGCTGCGACCACCACCAAGCTGGCTTGTGCGACAACGCCGCCGGAATCGTCTTGCGCCTGCCAGCCCGGTCCTGCTTCCCCAGAGTCGGGTTCGACGCGTACCAGGCGTTCAACGCGGGTGGCGCCCTTGAAGCGGACCCCTTGCTCTGCCAACCAGGCGCGCACCAGGGCTCCTGGCCGGACCCAAGCGGCCTGAGGGTGCCAGATGCCCAGGGCGTCTGCCGGCAGACCAGCTTTTGCTAACTCCCCGGCTAAGGCGGGACGGCTTGCGTCTGCGGACGGCTCGGGCAAGGCCGGAGGCCGGGTGTGGCGGATGCGGTGCTCCAGGGCGCCGCTTGCCAGCCAGTCCTCGCCGGGCCGCAGCCGACCCTGAGCACTCAAGCGCTCAAGTTCTGTGCGGGTGGCTTGCAGGCCCGCGCGTGTCAGGCGCGAAAGCAGGCCGTCGTCTGCCGACAGGTGCGGCGCCATCAAGCCCGCTGGCAAGGAGGATGCCCCGGCGGCGGGGGCCGGGGCGGTGTCGAGCACCTGCACCTGCCACCCCTGGCGTGCCAGGGCCGAGGCTGCTGCAGCGCCGGCCAGGCCGGCGCCAATCACCAGGGCGAGCGGCGCGGGCAAAGAGATGGTCTGGCTCAGGCAGCAGGCGGCACGTAGCCGGCCGCCTGGTCTGCGCCGCCGCCGAAGAAATGACTCTCCATCTGGCGCTTGAGGTAGTCGCGTGCGCGCTGGTCGGCCAGATTGAGTCGGTTCTCGTTGACCAGCATGGTCTGGTGCTTGAGCCAGTCGGCCCAGGCCTGCTTGCTCACGCTTTCGAAGAGGCGCTTGCCCAACTCACCCGGGTAGGGCGGAAAGTCGAGGCCATCAGCCTCCTGGCCGAGCTTGATGCATTGGACGGTACGGGGCACTGGGACTCCTGGGTCGTTTCAGTCTGCGGATTTGCTTATCCGGATATGCAAGTAAGAACTTTGTAGTTCGCCTTGGGGCTGTGTCTTTACAAAATCCGACCGTCACACGCCACAAGGCATCACGGAGGACCAAAGAACATGCAGCAACGTCGCGACTTTATCAAGATTCCCCTGGCGGCCTATGCCGCACTGGCTTTGGACACGTGGGCCCAGGGGGCGCCGGCGCAACCGGCACCGGTGACCTTGCTCAATGTTTCCTACGACCCCACCAGGGAGCTCTATGTCGACATCAATGCGGCGTTTGCCAAGCACTGGAAGGGCAAGACCGGGCAGGATGTGACCATCAAGCAGTCGCACGGGGGCTCGGGCAAGCAGGCCCGATCCATCCTCGACGGGCTCGATGCCGACGTGGCCACCCTGGCCCTGGCCTGGGACACCGATGCGCTCTCCAACGAGGCCAAGCTGATTCCCCAGGACTGGCAAAAGCGCCTGCCGCACAACTCGTCGCCCTACCTGTCGACCATCGTGCTGGTGGTGCGCGAAGGCAACCCCAAGGGCATCAAGGACTGGGACGATCTGGTGAGGCCGGGCATCAAGGTGATCACGCCCAACCCGAAGACCTCGGGCGGCGCGCGCTGGAACTACCTGGCGGCCTGGGAGTACGCCAAACGCAAGTTCGGCACGCCCGTCAAGGCCCGTGAATTTGTGGCCAAGCTGTTCGAGAACGTACCGGTGCTCGACACGGGTGCTCGCGGCTCGACCATCACCTTTGCCCAGCGGGGCATGGGCGATGTGCTCATTGCCTGGGAGAACGAGGCCTACCTGCTGGAAAAAGAGTTCGGCAACAAGGTCGATGTGGTCTACCCGTCGCTCAGCATCCTGGCCGAGCCGGCGGTGACCCTGGTGGACAAAAACGTCGATAAAAAGGGCACCCGGGCGGTGGCCCAGGCCTACCTGGAGTACCTCTACACCGAGGAGGGCCAGGACATCATCGGCAAGCACTTTTACCGGCCGATCTCCGCCAAGGCTCAGGCCAAGTACGTCAAGCAGTTTCCGAAGTTGAACCTTTTCACGCTCGACCAGGCTTTTGGCAGCTGGGCGTCGGCAAACAAAGAGCATTTCGCCGACGGTGCCAGCTTTGACCAGATTTACTCGAGGCGTTGATGCGAAGGGCCCCTGGCCCAGGATGCCCGCAAGCGTGAAGCACCAAAAGTTCAGGGGCGCTCAGCGCCGTTTATCTAGAGCCTCTGGGTTCACCAGCCCCTGCGGTTTGCCTTCAGCGAAGGCGACGATATTGCGAAACGCCGTGCCGTAATAGTTCTCGTAGTTGTCCTTTTCCACGAAGCCCAGGTGAGGGGTGCATAGGGCGTTGGGCAGGGCAAGTAGCGGATGGTCGGCGCCCAGGATCGGCTCCTCCTCAAAGGTGTCGACCGCGGCAAAGCCTGGACGTCCTGCCTTGAGTGCATTGACCAGCGCTTCAGGCTCGATCAACTCGGCGCGGCTGGTGTTGACGATCAGGGCCGTCGGCTTCATCCGCGCCAGATCCTCGGGCTTCACGATGTTGCGGCTGGAGGGGCTGAGGCGGATCTGCAGACTGATCACATCGCTTTGTTCGAAGAAGGCCTCGCGCGAGGGCGCGACCTCGAAGCCCTCGGCTCGTGCCTGCGCGGTGGAATCTGGCCCACCCCACACCCACACCTGCATGCCGAAGGCGCGCCCGTACTGGGCCACTTGCTTGCCGATGCGCCCGTAGCTCCAAACGCCCAGGCGGCGACCATGCAACTGATAGCCCATATGTCCCTGCCACTGGCCACGCTTGAGGCGGTTGGCCTCGTCGACGAGGTGACGCGCGCTGGCCAGAATCAGTGCCCAGGTCAGTTCGGCAGTGGCCGTACCGGCGCCGTGACCGGCGGCCACTGCAACCCCACGCTCGGTGCAGGCTTTCACATCGAGGTGGGCTGCGACCGCACCGGTCTGGCTGATCACGCGCAAGTGGGGCAGGCGATCAAGCAGGGCGGCGTTGATGAGGGTGCGCTCGCGGGTGAGGACGATTGCCTCGGCCTGTGCGAAGCGGGCCGCAAGGTCGTCAAGATCCTTGACCGTGTCGTGATGGACTTCGACCTCGTGCCCCTTGAGGAAATGGAAACAGTCGAGGCTGCGGACGACGTTCTGGTAGTCGTCCGGAATGGCGATACGCATGGGTTTTCTTTCAATCCAGTTTGATTTGCAATCGGTCGACCAGAGTCTTCCATTTGACCAGGTCGTTGCGAATGATCTCGCGGTATTCGGCCGGCGGCATGCCGCCCGCGTCGACCGCGGCACCGCGAAACTGCTCGCGCACTTCCGGTGTGGCCAGGGCGATGCGTACCGCGTTGTGCAGCAGGTTCACGACTGGCTCGGGCGTGCCGGCGCGGGCCAGCAGGCCGTACCAGCCATGCACGTCGAAATTGGGGTAGCCCAGTTCGGCGACCGTGGGTAGGTCAGGCAGCAGGGCGATGCGTCGCCGTGGCGCAGCTGCCAATGCGCGCAGCTTGCCGGCGCGGATCTGGGGCAGGGCAGAGTTGGTGTCCAGGAACATGCATTCCACCTGGCCTGAGAGGAGGTCGGTCAGGGCAGGACCTGCGCCCTTATAGGGCACGTGCAGCATCGAGACTTTGGCCTCGGAGACCAACAGCGCGCCGGCCAGGTGCGCCGAGGTGCCGTTGCCCGAGGAGGCGTAGGTGACCGAATCGGGCTTGGCACGGGCCATGGCCAACAGGTCGGCCAGGCTCTTGGCTGGGTGGTCGGCGCGCACGGCCAGCACATGGGGAATGAATCCCACCACCGTCACTGGCGTGAAGTCGCGCAGGGTGTCGTAGGGGTACTTGGGCATCAGCGCGGGATTGGTGACCGCCAGGATAGAGGGGAAGGCCAGGGTGTAGCCGTCGGCCGGCGCACGTGCCACATCAGCGAATGCGACAAGGCCACCGCCTCCCGGCTTGTTCTCGATCACGACCGGCTGGCCCAGGGTCTGGCTCATGCTCTTGGAGATCGCCCGGGCCATCATGTCGGTGGGGCCGCCTGGCGCAAATGGCAACACGATGCGAAGCGGCTGTGTGTAGGCCGGCGCAACGGCCTGCACCTGTGCGCGGGCCGGCGGCAGCGCGGCGACCAGCGCGGGCAACGCGAGCAGGCCCAGACAGTCGCGTCGGGTTGGCTGGTGGGGCATAGCTGTCTCCTGTTTGGGTGGGGGAACGCCCTTGGATTGTCCGCAGCTGGGTGGGCGCTCGTCATCGGGGGATTCCATGGGCTGGAATCAGCGCAGAGGCGCCAGCGCCGCTCGCTCAGCTGGCTTGGCGGCGCAGAACATGTGCGAGCGCGTCCCCGGGGGGCCGGATCTCAGCGAAATCCCCGCGGCACAGGCTCAGGCCGTAGAATCCGAGCTGGCGGAGCGTAGCGCAGTCTGGTAGCGCATCTGGTTTGGGACCAGAGGGTCGTAGGTTCGAATCCTATCGCTCCGACCATCTCTTTCTTGTTCGGCCTTCGGCTGCCCGTAGCTCAGTTGGATAGAGCAACAGCCTTCTAAGCTGTGGGTCGGGGGTTCGATTCCCTCCGGGCAGGCCAGCAGCTCCAGTGTCGCAAGGCCAACGCTCAGGCCCTGTACCTTGTTTCTCCTGACCGCGCCATTGGGCCCCCGCTGGTCATCTCGTGATGCTTACCTCTTCGGTCCGCGCCGCTCCAGCGAGCCATCGTCACGCAGTGCAGCCTCTTGCGCCTGTTTGCGCAGCGCCGATTTGAGTATCTTGCCCGCCGGATTTCGCGGCAGGCTTTCCAACCTCAGCAAGGCCTCGGGGCATTTGTAGATCGCTACCTTCAGCGTTTCCTGCAGGTGGCGCGTGAGCGCCGGAAGGTCAAGCTCTGCGTCCGGGTCCAGGACCACGACCGCACAAACCGTCTCGCCCAGGCGTTCGTCCGGCAGACCTACGGCGGCAGCATCCCGAATGCCCGGTACCTGGGCCAGCAGCCCCTCCACTTCAAGGGCCGAGATATTCATCCCGCCTCGGACAATGATTTCCTTGCGCCGCCCGACGAACCGCAGCCACTGGCCGCGGTCGCCGGCGATCTCGAACAGGTCGCCCGAGCGGTATTCCCCGCGCCCAGTGAAGGCCGCCTGGGTGGCTTCGGGCATGCCCAGGTAGCCCCCAAACAGCATCGGACCGTCGAAGCACAGCTCGCCCACCACGCCGGGCTGCTCGACGGTTAGCTCGGTCTCGGGGTTGATCAGCCGCGTTTGTACATAGCGGGCGGAGCTGAGGGTGGACTCGCAACTGGGCGCGCCAAAACGGGCAAAGTACCGTGCACGGGCGCCCAGATCGTCCATGTCGCGAGGTGTGGCAGATAAGGATCCGCCCTCGCTGGAGCCGTAGAAATTGAGGATGTCGATGCCGCACTCGCGCTTGAAGCGCAGCATCACCTCCTCAGGCAGGGCGGCCGAGCCGCTGGAGATGCAGCGCAGCGGGCTGTTCGCCAGCATTTGCATGGCTTGGGGGTCCGCCATCACCTGCTGCAACAAGGCGGGAGGGCCGCTGGTGAAAACTGGTCGCTCGTCGACGATCTGCTGCAGAAAGACAGACAGATCCAGGGGCTGATGCAAGACCACTTGAGCCGCGCAGTCCAGCCAGGTCATGACCGTGCCGGCGAACCCACCCATCGTGTTGAGCAGACGCGGCGAGAGCAGGCAGTCGCCCGTCTGCAGGCCCGCGGGTTCGGTCATCAGCTTGCGCGACGGCAGGCAGTTGTTGTGGGTCCGGGGCACGGGCTTGGGCAGGGCCTCGGTGCCCGAAGTCCAGAGCAGGAGGCAGACGTCGTCGGCCGTCACAGGGTTCGCCTGCTCGGCTTCCTGCAGCCGCGCCGCCAGGGTAGGGTCCTGTGCCTGACCGCGCATCGCAGCAGCCAGATCGAGGGCGCCGGCGGGGACGGTCTCGCCCCAGAGCATCACCGCACGAACGTGCGGGTACTGCGCCATTTGCATCAGCAGCTCGCCGTGATTGAACCCGCCCACCCGACACATGCCAATCAGCGCACGCACCTGGGCATGCGGAACGATATGCGCCAACTCGTGGGCCCGGTAGGCCACCGGCACTGGTGAGGCCACCAAACCGAGGCGGAAGCAGGCGATGTAGGCCACCAGGAACTCGTGAACAGAGGGCAGCTGCAGCAACACCACGTCGCCCCGGCGCAGGCCGGACCCAATCAGGACGCCGCACAGGGCCTGGACTGCGTCATCAACCTCTTGCCAAGTGAGTCGGCGCGGCGCGCCATCGGTGAAGCGGGCGCGGTCCGGCGGATCGACCACGCTGCAAGCCTGGGGGCGAGTGGCCACCCAATGGTCAAACAGGTCTTGTAGCCGGGTGTCGCCCCACCAGCCCTGCTCCCGGTAGCGGCGGCGTCGCTCCTCGGCGGTCGGGTTCATGGGTGGGGCGCCTGCGCGGTGTACCTGGCCCCTTCGCTGGCGCGCCAGCGGGCCATCCAGGGGTCCTGGTCCAGCCGTGCCAGACACTGCGCATATTCCTGCCGCAGTGTGCGGACCACCTCGGCGACCGATTCGATTGCGTGGACACTGCCGACCCCGTGACCGGCTGACCACAGATCCTTCCAGGCCTTGACCTCCTCCTCGGGGCGGTTCAGGTCAAAGCGATCCCGGGCCACCAGCTTGTCCGGATCCAGTCCGGCGGCTACCAGGCTGGGGCGAAGCTTGTTGGCCCAGGCGCCGGTGAAGGCGTTGGTGCAGATGATGTCGGCGAAGTCGCTGTCGACCACCATGCGCTTACAGGCCTCCACCGCGGCGCTTTCCTGGGTGGCGATGAAGCGGGTGCCCATGTAGGCGAGGTCCGCCCCCATGGCCTGGACAGCGCGGATGCCGTTGCCGTCGACCAGGCCGCCGCCGACGATGATCGGGCCGTCAAAAAACTCACGCACGGCGGCGACGAAGGCGGCGGGTGTCATGGGCCCCGTGTGTCCACCAGCGCCCGAGCAGATCAGAACCAGACCGTCGACGCCGTAAGAAGCCGCCTTGCGGGCCAGGATAGGGGTGTTGACGTCGGCAAACACGAGGCCGCCGTAACCGTGAACCGTCTCGACCACCGCGCGCGGGTTGCCCAGGGCCGTGATCACCCAGGGCACTTTGTGCTTGACGCAGACTGCCAGATCGGCAGCCAGGCGCGGGTTGCTGCCATGGACCACCAGGTTGGCGGCCCAGGGAACTGCGCCTCCCAACTTGGCGTGCGTTGCCGCAATCGTGCCGGCCCATTCGTCCCAGATCTCGGGGCTGCGCGCGTTGAGCGTGGGCATGGCCGCGACCGCCCCCGACGCCATGGACGCCAGCACCATGTCGACCGAGGTGACCAGAAACATGGGCGCCAGCACCAGAGGCAGGCCCAGGCCCTGGGTGACTCGTTCCCGCAGCAGGGTGCCAGGAGATAGGTGGGAGCTTGAGGCAGCGGTCACGTGTCTTATTCCAGAACGATCTTCAGTTCCTTGTTCAACTCCCTGAGCTCGTCCACCTCCCGCTTGACGCGACTGGCGAAGGCATCCCCGGTGAGCGACCGCGCTTCCATGCCGGCCTTGATGAAATTGGCGCCGATCTCGGGGTCGCGGGCGGCGGTGGCGAAGGCATTCATCAGCTTGTCCCGAACCGCCGCAGGGATGCCTGAAGGCGCGGCAAAACCCAGCCAGCCTGAGCTCACATGGGGGACTCCCTGCTCCTTGGCAGTGGGCACATTGGGCATCAGGGGCGAGCGGTTCTCGCCGGTATAGGCCAGCATGACCAGCTTGCCGGCCTCGGCCATCTGGCGGCTGGAGACCGAGGAGAAGGCCAGTTCCACCTGGCCGCCGGTCAGGTCGACCAGCAGGGGACTCTCACCCTTGTAGGGAATGTGTTGCAGCTCGATCTTGGCGGCGCGCAGAAATTGTTCGGTCGCCACATGGAAGCCGGTGCCGATGCCAGTGGAGCCAAATCGCAGCTTGTCCGGATTGGCGCGGGCGCGGTCCATGAGCTGCTTGAGGTTGGTGATGCCTGAGCCCGGGTGGGTGTTGACCAGGTAGTGCGACTCGAAGCCCATGGACAGGTAGGTCAGGTCCTTGATCGGGTCGTAGGGAATGCCGGTGCCCAGTGCAGGCCCGGCCACCACACCGGCGTTGGTCACCACGCCAATGGTGTACCCGTCCTTGGGCGCTTTAACCAGGGCGTCTGTGCCAATGCGCTGGCCGGCGCCGGCCAAGTTCTTGACCACGATGGGTTGGCCCAGGACGGTGCTGGCCTTGGCGGCGAGCAGGCGGGCATTGCTGTCCACGATGCCCGGAGGGAAGGGGATGATGAGCGTGATCGGCTTGTCGGGGAAGGTCTGCGCCAGCGCGCTCCCTGCCATGAAAACCGAGACGAGGGCGGCCAGCACGCTGGCCCAGGGCTTGGATTGAACTGCTTTCACGCGGCGCTCCTTGAAGGGAAGTGGTCAGACAGGAATTGCAGGAGAAGTTTGTTAAAGGTGTCGGGCTGCTCGGCCCAGCCAAAGTGGCCTACCCCCGACAAGGTGACGAATTGCGCACGGGGTAGCTTGGTTGCCATCTTGGCCATGACCTCGGCTGGCGCGGTACGGTCAAGCTCGCCGGCCACGCACAGCACCGGCACCTGCATGGTCGGCAGCAGGGCGCGGCCCTCGTAGGTGGCGATGGCGGCAACTGCCGCGCGGAAGGTCTCTTCGCGCATCAGGCTCACCGTTGCAATCAGGAGGTCCACGGCCGGTCCCTGGGCGCCAGTTGCCATCATGGTGCGCAGCATGCCAGGCGCGTGCTCCGGCAGTGTGCGGCCGGCGTCCAGGGGCGCGACCCGCTGGCGCACGAATTCCTTCTGCCAGTCACCATCGGACTTTCCGAAAGCGGCGCTGGTGGCCGAGAGCACATAGCCATGGATCAACTGCGGTGCATAGGCCCAGGCTTTCTGGGCGATCATGCCGCCCATGCTGTGGCCCATCACCACATTGCAGGTACCGCCCTCGCGGCGCAGCAGCTCGGCGAGTGCCTGGGCGCATTGGTCGATGCTGAAGTCCGCCGGCAACGGCGAGAGCCCGTAGCCGGGCGCGTCCCAGGCCACCACCCGGTGGCCAGCGTGGGCCAGGGCCTGAATTTGCGCACGCCAGTATTCCTTGGCGCCAAAGGCGCCGTGCAACAGGAACACCGTTACGCCACTGGCATGCCCCTGCGCGTGGGTGATGCTGAAGTCCGGGCAGCTCGGCTGGCTCATGCGGGGTAGCCCTTCAGATCGGACATGGGCATCCAGTAGGCGTGCGCGCCCAAGGGGATGAAGCCAGGTAGCTCGACACGGCACAGGGGGCCTCGGTCGATGGCCTTGGCATCGAAGATCACGCACTCGGCGCGCCGCTTGCCGGCGTCGGTCATGAAGGTGAGCACATAGCCGTCGTCCTCGTCCTGGGCACCGACGCGCGGCGCGAAGGGCGACTCGCTCACGTAGCAACCGGGGGGGCAGCGCCAGCTCTGGGTTTTGCCTGTCTGCCAGTCGTATTTCTTCAGGCCATCGAGTAGCCACGAGCCCTGAACCATGTGGGCGGTATATGCGTAGCGGTTGGCGCGGCCCTTGTAGCGGCCGTTGACCATGGGGAACTCGGTCACCTCGTCGTCGAGGTCTTCCTCCCGGGTCTGCCCGGTCTTGAGGTTGAAGCGCCAGCGGTGGATGCGGGTCTCCTGCAGGTGCATGTCCAGCAGCGCATTCATGCGGGCATAGCCCTCTTTGGGGAGATTGCTGATGTCCGGCACCGGATTGGTCTGGATGCAGCCTTCCATGACCACCTCGTCGCCCTGCTCGTAGCTGTTCGACAAGTGCAGGATGTAGCAGGGCTGGCCCTCGAACCAGCGCACGTCCTGGTTGTGCCCCATGCGCGGGATGATGCCAAAGCGTGCCGGTACGTCACGGTGGAACTTGAGCCGGTGCTGGCCCTTGGCCAAGGCCGCCTGATCGAAGAACATCGGCAGGTCGTGCAAGATGCAGTAGTTCTGCGTCATGCCCATGTCATGCGGCCAGCGCGCCCCAGGCAGCTCGATGGGCGCATAGTGCACCAGCTCGTTGCGGGCATTGACGACCCCGTAATTGAAGTACGGCGCCTTCTCCCCGTAGTTGAAGAACATCATCTCGCCGGTGTGCGCGTCGATCTGAAAGTGCGAGCAGATACCGCGCTCGCCCAGGACGCGCGACCAGGCTGCGTCCGGGCCCAGGGTGTCCAGGGTGATCGGGTCGAGCCGGTAGGGCTCGCTGCACTGGCTCATGGCGGCAAGCGCCTTGCCCGCGTGGACGATGATGTCGGTGCCCGCGTTGTCCTTCATCGCACCGATCGAGCCCCAGCCGCGGCGCACCGCCTTGCGCGGCTCAATGATGCCGGGCCACAGCGACTCGCCGGCGGCCGCCTCGGCCAGGAAGCCGGTGGTGCGGACCCAGCGGTTGCGGTAGGTCATCTGGCCGTTTTCGAAGTGCGCCGCATGCACCATGCCGTCACCGTCGAAGGGGTGGTACTTGCCAATCGGCGCATGGACCTGGTTGTGACCATTGCGCATGTACACACCTTGCAGGTCCTTGGGAATCTCCCCCTGCAACACCTTGAGGGTGGGTGTGCTGGCGGTCCACTCGGTGTCGCAGGGCTCCCATGCGCCATTGAGGTAGGGGTTGTCGCTGCCCAGGCAGGTGAGCGTTTTCCGGTCGTGGATTTCGAGCATGTGTGCCTTCAAAGGTTCAAGGGGTCAGCAGCGTTCGATGACGGTGGCGGTGGCGACGCCGGCGGCACCGGCGATGGCTACCGCCCCACGTCGCAGGTCGCGGTGCTCCATTTCGTCCAGCAGGCAGCTGACCAGCATGGCGCCGGTCGCACCCATCGGGTGGCCCAGCGCGATCGAGCTGCCGTTGACGTTGAAGCGGGCCAGGTCCAGGCCCAGTGTGCGGATGTAGTGCAGGGTGATGGCGGCGAAGGAGTCGCGCACCTCCCACAGGTCGATGTCGGCCACGCCCAGACCGGCGCGCGTCAGGGCCTTCTGTGTGGCGTCGACCGCACCGGTTTGAACCAGTGGCACGCAGGCTTCGGCCGTGGCCAGAATGCGGGCTCGCGGGCGCAGGCCGTGGCGCTCCAGCGCTTGGGCGCTGCCCACGAGGACCGCCGCCGCGCCGTCGGCCATACAAGGCGCGTTGCCGGCGGTATGGACATGCGCGATCGCCTGCAACTGCGGCTCACGCGCCAGGGCCCAGGCGTCCAGGTCGGGCGCGCCGCCTTCGTAGACTGCCTTGAGCGTGGCCAGTTTCTCGGCCGTGCTGCTTTCGCGGATGTTCTCGTCTTGCCCCAGCAGCACCTGACCGGCGTCATCGACCACCGGCAACATGGACGGCATGGGCGTCTCCCGGCGAGCCCGGGCGGCGCGAGCCTGTGACAGCGCGGCGTATTCGTCACATTGGGTGCGACTGATTCCGTTGCGGGTGGCGACCAGATCGGAGGTCCACGGCGGCGGCATGAAGCCGATGGCCTCGATCAGGGCTTTGTCCGTGTAGTGCGGCGCGGTGTCGCCGAACATCGGCACGCGCGACATCATTTCCACGCCGCCGGCCAGTACCAGGTCGTCACCCTGCAGGGCCTCGAGCGCGGCCAGGTTGACGGCGCTCAGGCCAGAGGCGCAGTAACGGTTGATCGTCATCGCCGACATGTGCGGGCTCCAACCGGCCAGAAGGGTGCCGACTTTGCCGACGTTGCCTCCCTGTTCGCCGGTCTGGGTCACGCAGCCGATGAGGGCGTCTTCCACCGCGTCGCAGGCCGGCCCCACCGCAGCAAGGACAGCGCGCAAATGGCTGGCCAGCAGGCCGGCCGGGGTCAGCCCGTGCAGGCTGCCGGTGGCCTTGGCCGCGCCGCGCGGCGTACGAAAGGCGGCCGCTATCAGGGCCTGGGTCATGCGTGCTTCTCCTCCAACGGCCTGCCTTGCATCCATGGCTGGATACGGCTGACTATCATAGACAGACTAAATTTAAGGCAGTAGCCCTACTAGCTCCATTCGGTAAACTCCACTAAACAGATTAAATAAGTTGTGATAGAGAGCATCAACCCTGGCGTCGCCAGCTTGCCGGTCGCGGTCCGAGCGCCTCCAGCCGCCCCGGATCTGGATGGCGCAAGCACGGCGCGGGCGTTGGGGACGCGTCGCCAACTCCAGGCCAGCGGGGCGGCGCGCGCGCTTGACCTGTTGGGGGACGCCTGGATCCTGCGGCTGCTGCGGTCACTCTTTCGGGGGGAGCGGCGATTTAGCGGCTTTATTCAGGAGACGGGAATTTCCCGGGCTGTGCTGGCAGACCGGCTCGAGCGACTCTGCGCTGCAGGCCTTCTCAGCAGGGACGAGACCCCTGGCCGCCATGCCCTTTACCGGCTGACCGACTGCGGCCTTGATTTTTGGAGTGTGCTGCTGGCCATGTGGCAGTGGGAATCCCGCTGGGGCACGGGCCTGGTCAAGCCTCAGATGCCCCACGACCGGCCTCGCGGGGAGCCGGTGCACACCGCCTGCGGCCAGTCTTCCGACCCACGTCCGGTCTGCGCTTGCTGCGGCGAACTGGTGACGGCCTTTGAGACCCGAGGCGAGATCGACGCTGCTCGTCCCCCGATCCCTGTGGCCCCCGTGACAGCGCTGCAGGCGAATCCGGAGCGTCGGTTTCGCCAGTCGCACAGCGCCTCACGCGAAGACCTGCCGACGCTCATGCGCGTGTACGGCGACCGCTGGAATGCCAGTGTGATGGCCGCGGCTCTCCAAGGCGCCCGGACCTTTACCGATTTCAGTGAAGCCACCGAGATCGGCGCAGGGCCGCTGACTCGCCGGCTGCAGGAGTTGCAGGCGCTGGGCATGCTTCGGGCGCGCGCCTACGCAGGCTCACGCAGCGAATACCGGCTGACCGGCGCAGCCGTCGCCACATTTCCGATCACCCTGGAAATAATCCGCTGGGGCGACCGTTGGCTTTGGGGTGGGCAACCTCCGATGGAGATTCGGCACCTGCGCTGCGGGAAGGCGCTGCGCCTTCGCTGGCAGTGTGCCCATTGCCAGCAAGGGCTGGAGAGGCAGACGCTCCGCTTCGACTGAGATCGTTCGCGCAGCTCGGCCCTGCAGGGAATGGTCTGCTGATGCCGAGAGCTGTGACCTCGTGGCGTCGCCGTGGTAACGGGCTACGCGGGTCTGGATCCGCTTCAGCGCGCGGCCGGTCGTGGCAGGCTGTCAATCACCGCCGCCAGCCGGGTCGGGTCTGCCGGCTTGACGAAGTGCTGATCAAAGCCCGCCTCCTTGGACTGCAGGATGTCCTGCGCCTGGCCGTAGCCCGTCAGCGCAATCAGGGTCGCGTCCCGGTTGCGCGGGTCCTCCCGCAAGTGCCGCGCCAAGGTGTTGCCGTCCATGCCCGGTAGGCCAATGTCGAGTACATAGACCTGGGCCGGGCGGGTGCGTGCGGCGGCCAGGGCTTCGAGGGGGTCCAGGCAGACCCGCACCTCGTGCCCCTGCGATTCGAGCCAGATCCCCATCAATTCGGCTGCATCGGCGTTGTCATCGACCACCATCACCGCCAAGCCCGCCAGCGCTTTTCCCGTGGAGGGGCCCGTGGCTGCCGGTGGTGCGAGGACAGCCAGTTCCGGCAGCGGCCTATGTGCTTGTCCCATTGCCAAGTGAGGAGAGGGGGCGATGGTGGCAGAGGGATCCGAGTCCTTGGCCAGGGGCTCCAGGTTGTTCGCAAGCTCGTCCGCCCCCGCCTCTTTGGCACGGGGCAGAGACACGATGAAGGTGCTTCCGGTCCCGGGACCGTCGCTATGCGCCTCGATGCTGCCGCCATGCAGGGCGACCAGACTGCGTACCAGAGCCAGTCCGATACCCAGGCCGCCCTGGGCGCGGTCCGGCGTGCGCTTGGCCTGGGTGAAAAGGTCGAACACATGCGGTAGCAGATTGGCGTCGATGCCGCTGCCGTTGTCGCTGACCTCGATGAACACCCGCTCGCCGCGAGGCTCCATCTTGACCTTGAGCCGCCCATGATCAGCGGTGTACTTGGCTGCGTTACCCAGCAGGTTCGCCAGCACCTGAACCAAGCGGACGGGATCGCCCGTGACAAGGAGCGCCTCTGGCAGCTCAGGCAGGTCCAGATGGTGGTGATGGGCCTCGATCAGGGGCTTGGTCTGCTCGAGCGCATCGCGCAGGACTTGCCGCAAATCAACCGCTTCGTGGACGATTCGCACCAGGCCTCGGGTAACCCGGGACACGTCGAGCAGGTCATCGATCAACTCGGACAAGTGGCCCACCTGGCGCGCGATCAGCTCGCTCGTTTGGCGCACCTGGGTGGGGTCGCCGGCGATCAGCCGGAGCAATTGAGCCGCTGTGGTGATCGGCGCGAGCGGATTGCGCAACTCATGCGCCAACATGGCCAGGAATTCGTCCTTTTGCCGATTGACCTCCATCAGGTCCTGCTGGGCTTGTTTTTGGTCGTGGATGTCTGTGAAGGTGGCGATCCAGCGCCGGATGTGTCCGCTCTCATCTTCCACCGGGAGCGCGCGTGCCAGCACCCAGTGAAAGACGCCGCTGTGGTGGCGAAGCCGGAACTCCTGCTCGAAGGGCAGGCCGTGCGCCAGGTTCACTGACCATGCCTCGCGCAACGGCTCCCGGTCGTCGGCATGGATTTTTGCCATCCAAGCGCCGGTGCCAGTGCCGCTGGCACGCTCGCCGGTGTAATCCTCCCAGCGCCGGTTGAACTCCTCTTGGTCACCTTGGGCGCTGGACGACCAGATGATCTGCGGCAGCAGGTCGGTGATGGCCCGCCAGCGGGCTTCGCTCTCCCGCAGCGCGCTCTCTACCTGCAGCCGGCGCCCGAGGCTGCGCTCGCTTTCACGCAGCAGCAGTACCTGCACCACGTTGTGGGCCAGCAACTTCAGCTGGCGGCGAGTGTCCTCGTCCAGCCGCCCTGGGCGGTCCCCCACCACGCACAGGGTCCCGATCCGCTCGCCGCCGGGCATGATGAGGGGGGCCCCTGCGTAGTGCGCCACGTGGGGGCTGTCGATCACATAGGGGTTGTCGGAGAAGCGAGGGTCTTGGCGTGCATCTTCGACTTCAAACAGGTCTTCGCCCGCGATGGCATGGCCGCAAAAGGAGAAGGCCCTCGGTGTCTCTCCACCCTGCGGTAGCCCCACCGCCGACTTGAACCACTGGCGATCACGGTCGACCAGGGTGATCAGCGCGATTGGCATCCCGGTGATGGAGGCGGCCAGTTCGGTGAAGGCGTCCAGGACCGCCTCGGCTTCGGTGTCCAGCAAGTCCAACGATTGCAGACGGCGCAAGCGTTGGACTTCGTTCTCGATGGCGGGAGGAGCTTGCATGGGGCCGTCCGGATGGCGCCCCGCCCCCATTCTTCAGAGGCAGCAATGCGCGGCTGGCCACCTTAGCATGCGAGTCCATGCGCAACGGTGGGCTTGGCTTCGCATGTATTTCTGTCTGTGACAGGCCGAGTACCGCTGACTTGTCGCTCCTCCGATGGTGGGTCGGCTCTGCTCAGTGTCTGCAGGGCGGCCTGCCAAGATTCAAGCGGGGTCCAGCATCAGCGCCTGGGCCAGGGCCAGACGGCGCGCAGCCGGAAGGCTCAAAGTGGACATCAGGCGCCGCGCGGCCTGGCTGAGGGGCAGGGGCAGTGCGCCCTGGTGGGGGATCGAGGCGCCAAGTGCCAGACCACGGCAGATGGACAGCCAGGTGGCCGGTGGGACGCGGCCGATCCGGTCGGATATATCGAGCAGCACGGCGCAAAAATGGCCGGGCGCGAGGCGGTGGCCTCCCGCCTGTTCGGTCAGACGCCGAGCCTGCGGCATCAGCTCTGCGTTGGGGCTATGACTGCTGGAAATGAGTGCTCCCAATTGCGCCAGTGCGTCCAGTTGTGCCGTCGGAGCTTCATGCGAGACCGAGGGGGCAGGCCAGTCGAGAAGGGATGAGGGCACCGTGTGGGCAGGTGCATCAAAGCCGGTCGATTGAGACATGAGATGGAGCCTGGGTCACAGGGCAGTGGGTTGGATGACCGTCCTACTACTTCGGCCTAGAAGCGCCATGGCCAAGCAGGTTGACGGTTTGAACGGTGCGCAGGGATGATCCATGCGCGACAGCGCGCGAGGCAGCACGCAAGCTGACAAGCTAAAGTGGCCGCTATGGATGCAACGCAGCCGGCCCAAGCCACACTCGCCGACGACACCCGTGGCATGGTCTTCTTGCTGGCGGGCGCTGCCTTCTTCAGCGGCGTCGCCTTGCGCATCTGCGACGGGCTACTGCCGCGACTGGCCAGCGACTTTTCGATCACGGCCGGTACCGCAGGTCAGGTTGTCCTGGCCTTCTCGGTGGCCTACAGCCTGATGCAACTGTTGTCTGGACCCTTGGGGGACCGCTTCGGCAAGGCCCGCATGGTGGCGCTAGCCCTGGCTGGATGCGCTGTCATGTCTGCGGTGGCCAGCTGGATGCCCCGCTTTGACCTCTTGCTGCTGGTTCGGATCGCTTGGGGCATGGCTGCGGCCGGCATCATTCCCTTGGCCATGGCCTGGATTGGCGACAACGTGCCCTATGCCCAGAGGCAGGCCGTACTGGCCCGCCTGCTGCTCGGGACCCTGTCCGGGCTGACCGCGGGACAGCTGGCCGGGGGATTTTTCGGCGATGCCGATGCGGGCTGGCGCGGCGCTTTTCTCAGCCTGGCCTTGGGCTACACGCTCATCGCGGGCCTGTTGCTGTGGCGCTTGTCGCGGCTGTCGCGATTGGCGCAGCTGACTCTCGCGCCATCGGCGGCGGCTGCTGAACTTCACCCGGGTGTTTCAGCAGCCGAGGCAGTTGTTTCGGCTGATGTGGCTCGTTCGGCGAAGGCGGCGGGCGAAAGTGGATGGGCCCGCGCCCGCAGGCAGACCCTGGCCGTCGTGGCGACCCCTTGGAATCGCTTGGTTCTGTGGGCGACATTTTTTGAAGGTCTCTTCCTGCTGGGCCCCCTGGCATTCGTGCCGACGCTGCTGCACCGGGACTTTGCGCTCAGTCTGTCGGCGGCTTCCGGATTGATCGCTTTCTACGCCCTGGGCGGCTTGGTCTACGCCCTGCTGGCACGGCGTCTGATTCTGGCGCTGGGGGAGCGGCGCATGGTCCTGATCGGTGGCCTGCTGATGGGGGCGGGCATGGCCGCCTGGTGGCTCTCTCCCCTGGCTTGGACGGCCGCGCCTGTTGCACTCCTGGTCGGCTTTGGGACTTACCTCTATCACAACACCTTGCAGGCGCTGGCCACTCAGATGGCGCCTGAGTCCCGCGGCACCGCTGTCTCGCTGTTTTCCTTCGCCTTCTTTTTCGGTCAGGCGATCGGGGTCACTGGGGCGGGGTGGGCCTTTGATCATCTCGGCGGCGGCGTCATGCTGTCCGCCTCGGTGGTGGCGCTGCCACTGGTCGCTTGGCGCTTCTCCCGGGCGCTGGCCCTGCGGCCAACGTCCGCGGGCTGAGGCTGCCTCCGGCACGCGCGGCTGCCTTCGGGCACCTTGGGTCTGCCAGGTACCCCGGTCGCCCCGGGTGAACTCAGGGTTTGCGTAGGTCTGCCAGCACCTGAACGCCCCGCTGGACTGCAGGTCGGGTGGCGATGGCATCAAACCATTTCTTCACAGCCGGGTAGTCGCTCATTTGGACCCCTTGGCGCTCCCAGGTACGCAGCCATGGGAACACTGCCATGTCGGCGATGGTGTAGTCGCGGCCGGCCAGGTAGCGGCTTTGCGACAGGCGCTTGTCCAATACGCCGTAGAGGCGCTTGGCCTCCTGGGTGTAACGCTCAATGGCGTAGGGGACCTTCTCAGGGGCGTAGAACCGGAAGTGATGGGCTTGACCCAGCATGGGGCCGAGACCCCCCATCTGGAACATCAGCCATTGCAGCGTCTCGTACCGTGCGCGGTCGGTCTTGCCCAAGTAGCGGCCCGTCTTGCCCGCCAAATAGACCAGCATGGCGCCAGACTCGAACACCGAGATAGGCTTGCCGTCCGGCCCCTCGCTGTCGACCATCGCCGGAATTTTGTTGTTGGGACTGATCGCGAGGAACTCGGGCTTGAACTGCTCGTTGGCAGAGATGTTGACTGAATGCACGCGGTAGGGAAGGCCGCATTCCTCCAGCATGATGTGAATCTTGTGCCCGTTAGGCGTGGGCCAGGAGTAGAGGTCGATCATGGGTACTGCCAGTAGGTTGAAGTTCAGCCGCCGCGGGTGACGGGGACAGGTTCGTTGCGTCCGAAGCTGCCCCAGCGACCGAGCTCCCACTTGGCGATGGCATTGCGGTGGACTTCGTCCGGGCCATCGGCAAAGCGCAGGGCGCGCGCCGCCACATAGGCGTAGGCCAGCGGGAAGTCGTCGCTCATGCCGCCGCCGCCGTGGGCCTGGATGGCCCAATCGATGACCTGGCAGGCCATGGTCGGCGCGACCACCTTGATCATCGCGATCTCGCTCTTGGCAGTCTTGTTGCCGGCGACATCCATCATCCAGGCCGTCTTGAGCGTGAGCAGGCGCGCCATCTCGATGCGGCAGCGGGCCTCGGCGATCCGCTCCTGGGTCACCGTCTGTTGGGCGATCGGCTTGCCAAAGGCCACTCGCGCAATGACACGCTTGCACATGTACTCCAGGGCGCGCTCGGCCAGGCCGATCAGGCGCATGCAGTGGTGGATGCGGCCGGGGCCCAGGCGACCCTGGGCGATCTCGAAGCCGCGGCCCTCGCCGAGCAGAATGTTCTCGGCCGGAACACGCACGTTCTCGAAGTACATCTCGGCGTGTCCGTGCGGCGCGTCGTCGTAACCCATGACCGGCAGCGGCCGGACGATGCGAATGCCGGGGGTATTGGCCGGCACCAAGATCATGCTTTGCTGCGAGTGCTTGGGCGCATCCGGGTCTGTCTTGCCCATGAGGATGAAGATCGCGCAGCGCGGGTCGAGCGCGCCAGAAATCCACCACTTGTGGCCGTTGATGACGTAGTCGTCACCCTGGCGCTCGATCCGGGTGCAGATGTTTGTCGCATCTGATGAAGCCACCTCGGGCTCGGTCATCACGATGGCGGAGCGGATTTCGCCGCGCAAGAGGGGGAGCAGCCAGCGCTGGCGTTGCTCGGGCGTGCCATAGCGAGCGATGGTTTCCATGTTGCCGGTGTCCGGCGCGCTGCAGTTGAAGACCTCTGACGCCCAAGGTACACGGCCCATGGTCTCGGCCAGGGGCGCGTACTCCTGATTGGTCAGGCCCGCACCCTCTACTCCGGCGATGGCAGCGGTGTCCGCTGGCAGCCAGAGGTTCCACAAGCCGGCGCGCTGGGCCTTTTCCTTGAGTTCCTCGATGACGGGGATGGGCGACCAGCGTTTGCCTGCGGCCGTTTGCGCTGCGAGTTGATCTGCGAAGGTCTTTTCCGCGGGGTAGATGTGGTCCTCCATGAACTGGATCAAACGGGCTTGCAGATCCTGTGTGCGCTGGGAGTATTGGAAGTCCATGGTGGTCTCGTTTTGGTGTGGTTCGGTGACGGTGGTGAAGGGGTGTGTGGGAGCGTGTGCTGGACGTTCTCGGGTCGTCAGTGCGCGCGTTGGGCGAAGGCCCAGGCCAATTCGGCCAGGCCCCGGGCGCCGGCGCCGGCGCTGCCCGCTTGTGCGCTGGAGGCGGTGCCGTCCAGTGCCCGCTTGGCGATGCCCTGGAGGATGGCTGCCAGGCGGAACAGGTTGTAGGCCAGGTAGAAGTTCCAGTCCTGGGCCAGCGCATCGGGGGTGGCTATTGCGGTGCGTTCGCACCACCGGCGGATGTAGTCGACCTCTGAAGGAATGCCCAAGGCGACCAAGTCCAGGCCGCCGATCCCGCGGAACTGTCCGGGTGGGATGTGCCAGGACATGCAGTGGTAGCTGAAGTCGGCCAAAGGGTGACCGAGGGTCGACAGCTCCCAATCGAGCACCGCGATGACCCGCGGCTCGGTCGGATGGAAGATCAGGTTGTCGAGCCGGAAGTCGCCATGCACGATCGACACGCAGGACTCGTCCCGGGCGGTGGCAGGCATCTGCGCTGGCAGCCATTTGATCAGGCGGTTCATCTCGGTGATCGGCTCTGTCACCGAGGCCAGATACTGCTTGGTCCAGCGCCCAATTTGCCGCTCGAAGTAGCTGCCCGGCCTGCCGTAGTCCGACAGGCCGCAGGCGGCCACATCCACCGTGTGCAGGGCGGCGATGACCCGGTTCATCTCGTCGTAGATCGCGCCGCGCTCGGAAGGCGTCATGCCGGGCAGGGACTGGTCCCACAGCACCCGGCCCTGCTTGAACTCCATCAGGTAGAAGGCGCGGCCGATGACGGACTCGTCCTCGCACAGGCACAGCATCTCGGGAACCGGCACATCGGTGCCGGCGAGGCCCCGCATCACCTTGAACTCCCGCTCGATCGCGTGGGCAGAGGGCAGCAACTTGGCCACCGGTCCAGGCTTGGCCCGCATCACATAAGACCGGCCCGGCGTCATCAGCTTGTAGGTCGGGTTGGACTGCCCGCCTTTGAACATTTCGACGCTGATCGGCCCCTGGAAACCGGGCAGTCGCCCGGCGAGCCAGGCCGAGAGGGCGGCGGTGTCGAACGCATGCTTGTCTGCGACCGGCCGGGTGCCCTCGAAGGAGGAAAAATCGGTGCTCATGGCAGGGGCTCGCTCTCGGGTGTCAAAGGGACGGCGGTGCCGAGACTGCGACCGTGATGGGCACTCAGCCCCGGTCGCTGTCGGCCTCGACGATGCGCAGCAGGCCCGGTCGATCCCGAACCACCAGGCCGCCGGGCTCGATGCGGATTGCGTTCTCCCGCTCCATCGCCTTGAGCTCCTGGTTGACTCGTTGCCGGGAGGCACCCAGGAGCTGAGCCAGCTCCTCCTGCGCCAGTTGCAAGCCGATCCGCACCTCGCTGCTGTCGGCCAGGCTGGTGACGCCGTAGCTTCGCACCAGATGCAGCAATTGCTTGGCCAGGCGCGCGCGCAAGGGCAGGGTGTTGAGGTCCTCGATCAGCCCGAACAGCAGCCGGCTGCGGCGCGCCTGTAGGCGCAGCAGCGCCGCATAGAGCTCGACATGCTGGGCCAAAATTTTGTGGAAATCGGCTTTGGCCACACACAGCAGGGTGGTTTCCCCATGCGCATAGGCGTCGTGCGTGCGGGCGTCGCCGTCGAAGATGGAGATGTCGCCAAACCAGATCCCCGGCTCGACATAGGTGAAAGTGATCTGCTTGCCGGTGATCGACGTCGATGACACCCGTACCGCGCCCCTGGCGCAGGCCGTCCACTCCTCGCCCGGGTCGCCCCGGGCGACGATCAGATCGCCGTCCTTGTATCGCTTGACGTAGGCACATCGAAGAATGTCATGTCGTAGCGAGGGCGACAGGGAGCTGAACCAGCGTCCCGCGTTGATCGCCTCGCGTTCTTCGATGTTAAGAATCGGTTCATCCATGTTCTGTCATGTCAGCGACTGGGCGCGGCGAGATTGTCGCCTGGGAGACCCGGCGCTTTCAGTCAAAGCGGGCGGTCTGCTTGTTGAGGAAGGCGTCGATGGCGATGCCGGCGTTGCGGTGGTGCAGGTTGCGGACGAAGTGGTCCCGCTCCTGCGTGAGTTGGCTGTGCAGATCGCTCACCATTGCCTCGTTGAGGAGCTCCTTGATGCTTGCTAGGGCATTGGGTGCCTTGGTCTGCAAGCGCTCAGCGAGTGCCAGGGCCTCGCCCAGCGCCTGCCCAGGCGGCGTCACGCGATTGGCAACACCCAGCGCCTGCAGCCGTGGCGCATCGATGCGCTCGCCCATCATCAGCAATTCGCTGGCCAGGGCCCTGGGCAGGGCTCGCCCCAGGCTCCAGCTGCCACCCGCGTCGGGGGAGATGCCAACGGTGGCGTAGGCCATGACGAACACTGCGTTTTCGGCGGCCACCAGAAAATCACAGGCGAGGGCCAGCGAGAAGCCGGCACCCGCTGCCGCGCCCTCGACCGCGGCGATCACCGGCTTGGGGCAGGTGCGGATCGCCTCGACCCAGGCGTGCAGGCTCTCCAGTGCCTCGGCCTGGACCGAGGGCGCCAGCTGCCGGTTGGCCTGCAGCCGCTGCAGCTGACCCCCAGCGCAGAAGGTGGCGCCTTCTCCAGTGATGACGATGGCGCGCACATCGGGGGAGGTTTCTGCAACCGAGAGCGCCTCGACGCCGGCGGCGTAAATCTCCGGGGCTCCGGCGTTGCGGTGCTCCGGGTTGGAGATGGTGAGCACCAGTGTCTTTCCCTGGCTGCTGCTTTTGAGTTCGGCTGGCACGCTCAGGCCTCCTCGTGCTTGAGCGACAAGCCGATCGCCGCTCGTCTCCGCAGCCAGGGGCTGGGGCGGTAACGCGGGTCGCCGTAGACGGTTTGCATGTTGAACAGCACTTCCAGGATGCTGGCCCCGCCCCAGCGGTCGCCCATGGCCAAGGGTCCCAGCGGATAACCGAGGCCCAGCGTCACTGCGGTCTCCAGGTCGGCCGGCGTGCAGATGCCCTGCTGGCAGATGTCACTGGCCAGGTTCACGATGCACGCGACCACCCGCTGGGTCACGAAGCCGCCTGCGTCACGAATCACGCTCACCGGCTTGCCGTCGCGTGCGAACAGGGCGTGGGCCGCGTCGCGCATGTCCATGCGCGTGGCCGGGTTGGTGGCCAGCACGCGACGCCGGGTGGCAGCGTCTTCGACCAGCAGGTCGATGCCGACGGTGCGGGCAGGATCATGCCGGTCGACGACCGCGACCGTGGTGACGTCAAAGCCGAGGGGCGCCACCAGGGTCAAAGCATGCAGCGAGGGCGAGGCGCCGGTTTCGATGTGGGCGCCCAAGTCCTTGAGCAGTTGCAGCAGCTCGGCGCGCCGGGCGGCGCGAGGCGACACCCAGACGGGTGGTATCTCCGCCACTTGGGGCGCAGCCGGTTCGGGCGACACCTCGGTCTGCTTGTTCGGGTACCTGTAGAAGCCCGCCCCCGTCTTGCGCCCCACGATCCCGCCCGCCACCCGTTGGGCGGCGATCGCGCTGGGGCGGTAGCGGGGCTCCTCGTAGTACTGGTGGTAGATCGACTCCATCACTGGGTGCGACACGTCCAGGCCCGTCAGATCCATCAGCTCGAAGGGACCGAGTCGGAAGCCGACCTGGTCGCGCAGGATCCGGTCGACGGTGGCGAAATCGGCGATGCCTTCCGAGACGATCCGCAGGGCCTCGGTGTTGTAGGCCCGTCCGGCGTGGTTGACGATGAAGCCGGGCGTGTCCTGTGCCATCACTGGCGTGTGTCCCATGGCGCGCACCAGTGCACTGAGACGCTCGCACACCTGGGGGTCGGTGCGCAGCCCGGGGATCACCTCGACGACGCGCATCAGCGGAACCGGGTTGAAAAAGTGCAGGCCAGCCAGGCGTTCCGGCCGCTGGACGCCAGCGCCCAGAGCGGTGATCGACAGGGACGAGGTGTTGCTGGCAAGAACCGCATTGGGTGCAAGCAGCGTTTCCAGGGTCGCGAACAACTGGCGCTTGGCATCGAGTCGCTCGACGATCGCCTCGATGGCCAGATCGCAACCCGCCAGTGCTTCCAGGTTTTCGACACCCTCGAGGCGGCTCTTGAGGCCTTCAAGCTCGTCCGTGGAGAGCTTGCCCTTGTCCCGCTGTCGTTCCCACTGGGCCTGGATGGATTGCATGGCGGCCGCGACAGCACCTGGTTGCTGGTCAAAAAGGCGAACCTGGCAGCCGGCCTGTGCCGCTACCTGGGCGATTCCTCGGCCCATGGCCCCAGTGCCGATCACGGCGACGGTGTGAAAGTTGGCGTGCATCCCCTCAATTATCGGGCGGTGGACTCGCCCGTAGGCATGGGCGCGCAGGCACGGGTCGCTTCGGAGACCGTCCCACCCCAACGGCGCCGCCCCGGAAATACTCTCGATGCGCGTATGAAAAACACTAAACGAGGCCAAAAAAATTGTTGCTTAAAGTAACTGCTGTGCAAAAATACCTGCATAAATGAGCAATATTCGCCTGTCGCGTTGTCTTATTGTCACAGTGCTGCTGGTGATGACAGGCACCAGCCCAGCCTTGACCATTGGTCGTCACCAGGGTGTGGCGGCACTGGGCCGTCCTCTGGATCTGCAGGTCCCTGTGGGGCTGGACAGCGGAATGGATCCAAGCGACCTATGCCCCGAGGTCGAGGTCAGCTACGGTGAAACGCGCCTGGGCCCTCGCCTGGTGGATGTGCAGACCTCGGGATCAGGTGAATCCGTGCGGGTTCGAATCCGGGTCGCCCAGGCGCTCGACGAGCCCTTCGCAGCAGTCCAGTTGCGCATTGGTTGTGCGCAGAAGCTGAGTCGCCGCTTCGTGTTGTTGGCGGAGGCCCCCCTCGGGGAGGAGCCACCAGTCATCTCTGCTTCGACCCCCGTCGCTGTTGAGCCAGCAATGGCCAGCCCGGCACCGAGCGCGGCTGCCTCGGGCTCAACTTTGCCGCCCATCCCCCGTGAGCCCTCAAGTGCTGCCCTACCAAGCGCGGCGGCGGCGCGGTCCAGAGTTGCGAGGCCGGGGGCCGCGCAGTCTCGGTTGCAACTGGAACCCCCGGCCTTTCGCGCCCAAGGTAGCGCGTCTGCAGCCATCTCCGCCGCCAGTGCCATCTCGCCTGTCGCTGCTGCGAGTGCACCCAGCCCGACACCTGGGGCATCAAGCCCTATAGAAGTCGCCCAGGTGCAGGCCCTCGAGGACGAGGTTCGCAAGTTGCAGCAAGCGCTCGTTCGCAGCCAAGCAGCGGCGGCGCAGTTGCGCGCCCGTGTTGAAGAGAGCGAGCGCGAGCGCTTTGACAACCCCCTCGTCTACGCCTTGGCACTTGGATGCGCCTTCTTGGTGGGCTTGCTCGCGTTGGCCTGGCGGCGGGCGCAGGCCAGTCGCGCCGCAGTTTGGTGGCGAGAGCCAGCGGGAGCGCCCGGCAACGGCTCCGGCGAAATGGCCGCATCAGGGCCCGAGGGCGTTGTACCGCTCGAGGCAGCAGGGCGGATGGCCAGCGGTCCGGACGGCGCTGGCCAAGCCCTCGATCCGCTTGATTCCTCCGCGCTGGTTGCCAAAGGGCGGGCATCCTTTGACGCTGAATTCTTGGCTACCCCGGTCGCACCGGCTGTTTTCGACGGCGACCAGCCTGCGCCCCACGCATTGAGCTCCTATGAGCTCAGCGATACGCAGCAAGAGGCCGACTTCTTTGTTTCGCTCGGTGAGTACGATCGGGCCATTGACGTGCTTCGGAGCCACGTTGAAAGCCATCCTCAGTCAAGCGCAATGGCCTGGCTCGACCTGTTGGCGATCCAGCACAAGCTGGGCCGCCAGCAGGACTATGAGGAACATCGGCGTGATTTCGAGCGGCTCTTCAAGGCCCGCCTGCCAGCGTTCGATGACATCGACACGGTCCAGCGCGGATTGGAGGACCACCCCGAACTGCTTGCACGCATCGAGGCCCTGTGGCCGGATCCTGCTGTGGTCGATCTGATTCACGATAGCCTATTTCGCGGGCCTGGTAACAGCGACCCCGAACAGGTGCTGAGTTTGCAGACCTGCCGTGACCTGCTTTTCCTGCATCAAACGGCCCAGGAGATCGCCACACCGGGGCGTGGCGGTCAAGCGTCCGCCACATCAGCCCTGACAGGTCAGACCAGCCCCGCACGGATCTCCCGCGCGTTCGCCGATACCCCGAATTTGGCCTTGGTTGAACCCGATATTCCTCGCGTCTCCCCGTCTGCACCTCGTCCCTTTGCGGGAGCAGGTCGGCTCGGTCTGGACATAGACCTCGAAGAGGTGTTGGCCCAGCCCTCCGCCGCACAGGATCCTCGCTATGCGCGCAAGACCGGATCGCAGCAGGCCACCGGGCTCGATGAGTTGTTGAACTTTGACCTGGAAACCGACCCGGATTCGGTCCGGACCTCTGGTCGCCGGGGAGGGCAAGGCCTCTCCTGAAGATTCGAATTCAGCGCACCAAGGGTCACCCAGGGCCCGGATGAGGCGCCCGAGCGGTGGCGCCGAGCGGCTTAGCGACGGACCTGCAAAGCTGCAGGATTGACCACGTGCGTGGGGTTGCCCTGGATGAAATTCACCACGTTCTCAAAGGCTGCCCCGAAGTAGAGCTCGTAGGACTCCTGCTCGACATATCCGATATGCGGGGTGCAGATGCAGTTCTCCAAGCGCAACAGCGCATGCCCCTGGAGAATCGGCTCACTTTCGAAAACATCGACTGCCGCCATACCGGGGCGGCCGCGGTTGAGAGCAGCAATCAGTGCATCAGGCCGAATCAGTTCCGCACGCGAGGTATTGACCAGCAGCGAGGTGGGTTTCATCCAGCCCAGATCCTCGAGGGAAACGGTCCCTTCGGTTTCATCGTTAAGCCGAAGGTGGAGACTGAGCACATCGCAAGTGGCGAAGAACTCCTCTCTGCTCGCTGCTGCGCTGTAACCGTCGGCCTCGGCCCGAGCTCTGGAGGAATGGCTGCCCCACACCAAGACCTTCATGCCAAAAGCCTTGCCGTAGCCAGCCACCAACTGACCGATGCGGCCATAGCCCCAGATGCCCAGGGTCTTCCCACGCAAGACCTGACCCAGGCCGAAGTTGGCAGGCATCGACGCCGCCTTCATGCCCGACTGCTGCCAAGCGCCATGCTTGAGTGTGCTGATGTACTGAGGCAGTCGGCGCATCGCGGCCATCACGAGCGCCCAGGTCAGTTCTGCCGGTGCGAATGGCGAGCCCACGCCCTCTGTCACCACAATGCCCCGCTCGGTGCAGGCGTCCACGTCGACATGTGAGCCTACGCGACCGGTCTGCGAGATCAGCTTCAGTCGGGGAAGCTTTTCGAGCAGTTGGCGGCTGATATGGGTTCGCTCGCGAATGAGCACGATCGCGTCTGCGTCGCGCAATCGCACCGACAGTTGGCCAATTCCTTTGACCGTGTTCGTATAGACCTTGGCTGGAAATGCTTCCAGTTTGGCGGCGCACGGCAACTTGCGCACCACGTCCTGATAGTCGTCAAGGATCACGATATTCATACTGGGCAATTGTGCCCTGATCGCGAGTCCCTGGCTGCCCTTGCCGGGGCGCCCCAATCTGCCCTTGCCGCCCTCACGCTCCATTCAAGCCTCAAGCCTCGCGGTTTGGCAGGGGCAGGAAAGCCGGGGGAGGGGCAGGGCGCCTGACCGGGCGCCTGCGTCCGGCGGCTTCAGCGGGCGATCTGGGCTGCTGATCGCCAGCCCCGGCGTGCCGGGTGCAAGCGCAGGGGACCGACCGGCCCCTGCCACTGGCGATCTGCAGCGACCGGTGACTTGCGGGGTAGGTAAAGACGATGCGGCGCACCGTAATTGTGGGCCTCTGAATTTTGGCCCTCTGAATTGCGGCACTCCTGTTGCGAGCCGCTGCCATCCCGACCCGGGTGGTCGGGCAGGGTATTGCCGCCAGAGAGCCACTGGACCGCGCGGTCCAGCCAACGAAACAACTCGACGATGAGGGGGAGTGCGATTGCCATGTGAAGTCCTTGAATGAATCAAAAAGGGTTGTGCACAGGCAGGATTGGCCAGAGAGGGCGCCTCGCAGGGTGATGGCCTCCAAGGACCATACGCCCGCCACCTGCGAAACGCCGCAAATCAGAAAGGGTGCCTACATCAGCATGGTGTTTCGGATCAGACCCACGGCCAACCCTTCAATTTCAAAGGGCTCGCCGGGTTCAACCACGATGGTGGGGTAGTCGGGATTTTCGGGGTGCAGCTCGATCAGGTCCCGGTTGCGCTTGAATCGTTTGACGGTGACCTCATCCCCCAGGCGAGCGACCACGATCTGGCCGTTCTTGGCATCTTTGGTCGCCTGTACTGCCAACAGGTCGCCATCCATGATGCCGGCGTCGCGCATGGACATGCCGCGCACCTTCAGCAGGTAGTCGGGGCGACGCTGGAACAGGCTGCTCTCGACGTAGTAGGTCTGGTCCACATGCTCCTGCGCCAGGATCGGTGAACCGGCAGCGACGCGGCCGATAAGAGGGAGTGCGAGCTGCGCCAGGCTCTGCAAAGGCAGGGAGAACTGCTTGATCCGAGACTCATTGATCGAACGCAGCGCTTCACCCCGCAGACGGATACCGCGGGAGGTGCCACTGACAAGTTCAATGACGCCCTTGCGCGCAAGCGCCTGAAGGTGCTCCTCGGCAGCATTGGCAGATTTGAAACCGAGTTCGGTCGCTATTTCAGCCCGTGTGGGCGGCGCTCCAGTGCGAGCGATGGCACTCTGGATCAGATCCAGAATCTGTTGCTGGCGGGCGGTGAGCTTGGGCGTGTCCATCATGCGAAGGGCTCCTCAATCCTTGTTGGCCCGGCCATGTGGACAAT
>CANFQF010000021.1 GCA_947449025.1 Comamonadaceae bacterium | reverse complement strand
TGGTTGACGACGGCGAGGAAGCGCGCCGCGTCGGGCCGGGTCGGGTCCATCTGCGGGCCAGGCTCGAAGCGCTCAGGCAGGCTTTGTCCTGCCAACGCGGGGTGGATATGAAAACCGTCTTGCAGCAGGTGGACCGCCGGCAGGTCGGCCGGCCCGTCGACCAGAATGCGGCCGATGATCCAGACCCAGGGCGTAGGCGACTCGATCACCGGCAAGCTCGCGGGCAGGCCACCTTGCCATCCAGGTGGCGTGATCACATAGCGCCCGGCAGCGGTGCCGGTGCAGCGCTGTCCGATGCTGCCAAAAGGGTTGGTATAGAAGTCCAACAGGCCCAGCACGTAGTAGCGGCCTGCCGTGTCGGGCACCTCGACGACCGCCGGCCCGCGGCGCAAATCCAGCCAGGTATTGATGTACAGCGTGTCGTTGTTGGGGGTGACCACCTTGCTGCGGCCGGCGCCGAGCAGCTCTCGAGAATGCGCAAAGACATTGCACCAGCGGCGCGTGTCCTCCGGGCTGTCACCCGCGGGGCCAGCGTGACAACGCCTGGGGGACGTGACGGCGCGCATGCGCGACATTTCGGCCAGAGGAAAGGCGTAGGTCACCGCCTCCTCGGCCAAGCCGAGGAGTGCATCGCTGTCCTGGGTCGCGTGGGGAACTTGGACCATCAATCCTCCAGAGGCTCGAGCGCCGGGATGCGCCACTGGCGCACGCCTTCGCGCGGGTGGTACAGGCGCAAGATCAGGTAGAACGGGCCGGCCGGCGCGGGCAGCCAGTTGCGCGCGTCTGCGGGCGCCTGGTGCGCGAAGTCGATCTCCAAGGCGCCATCAGCCTCGTGCCGCAGGCCAGGCGTGCGGTCACCGATCGAATGGCGGCCGATGGCGTTAGGGTAGAGAAAGCGGTCGGCGTCATACAGGGTGACCGACCAGAAAGCCTCGGCCGGCGGCAGCTCGCCGGGCTCGAAACGCAGTCGGTAGCGGCGCGGGCCGGCCAGCGGCTGGCGCTGGGCGTCGAAGTGGCCGGCGCCATACAGCGCCTCGCTGGTGGCCAGCGCGCCCAGGCCGATGTAGGCGGTCAGCGCCCGCACCAGATAGTCATTGCCATAGCGGCCCGCGCGCGATGCCAGCACCCAGGGCCGGGTGTGCCGGCTGCGAGCGGCTGCAGCAACCAGGGCCACCGCCTCGGCGAAGCCCTCGACCAGGCCGTCACGCAGCGCAGGTTCCAGCGCCTCCCATTGGAAATGGGCGCTGGCGATGAGGCCTGCCTGCCCCAGCCAAGCGAGCATGCCTGCGTCCTCGGCGCGTGCCTGTGTGTCGGACAGCGCTTGGCACAGCGAGGTGAAAAAGCGCGGCGCGACTTCTGCGGCCGGTCGATGCTGCTCCCAGGCTTCGGCCATGGCGTCGACCGGCTCGCCGGTCCATTGTTCGACCGCCACCGGGCGCTTGCCCCGGCCAGTACCCGGTACGGCGTGCAAGGTGATTTCGTCTTGCAAAGCGCGGGCGGCTGGGCCGTCGGCCTCGTCGCCTACCAGGATGCGGCCGATCAGCCAGACCAGATCGGTCGGACAGCGGACCACTCTGTAGCCCTCCAGCCCGGCGGGCACTTGGCCGCCCGGGCCCAGCAGCAGCACCGTCTCGCCTTCGGCCTGGCAGTTGCGCGGGCCCAGGTTCTCGAAGTTCTCGGTCCAGGCGTCATAGAGCGCCAGCACGAAGTAGCGACCGGGGTGGCGCGCAGTGGCCGGGACCCGCAGCAGCCGGGGACCGTTGGCGAGATGGATCCATGCCGTGGTGTACAGCAGGTCATTGGCCGGCGTGACGATGTCGCGGTCCTTGTCTGTCGAGGCGTGGCGGATATGGTGCACGCGATCCACCGGCGCGCGCAGGGGCGCGTCCTTGCTACCTTCGGTCTGCAATCGGCAGGTGCGCATGGACTCGATCAGCGGATAGCCGAACACGAAGGCCGACAGGCCGATGGCCCGCGCCATCGCCTGGCGGGCGCTGGCCACCGCGGGTGCGTTGGGAGGGGTGGGGTTCATCGCGTCGTCTCGTGTGTGTAGGGTGGGGGCGTGTGAAGAAGGACTCAGGCGGGTCGGCCCACCACAAGGGCATCGAGCGCCAGGCAGCCGCCTTCGGCGGCAGGCCGTGCCAGCAGGGGATTGATCTCGGCGCTCTCCAGGCTGTCGCCTGCGGCCAACGCAAAGCGGGCCAGTGCCATCAGAGCGTCGATCAGGCCCTCCAGGTCCACCGGCGGCTGGCCACGGGTGCCTTGGAGCAGGGGCAGGGCGCGGATCTCCCGCACCATGGCCGCCACCTCCTCGCGCGAGGCAGGCAGGGGACGCAGGCTCACATCGCGCAGCACCTCGACATGGATGCCGCCCAGGCCGAACATCAGTACCGGGCCGAACACCGGGTCGCGGTGGACGCCGGCGATGCACTCGACGCCGCCGCGCACCATGGCCGCAGCCAATGCGCCTTCGAGCCTGGCTTGTGGCCGTGCCTGGCGGGCGCGGGTCAGGAGTTGATCGAACGCGTCGCGTGCAGCGCCTCCGTCACGCAGGCCCAACACCACGCCACCGATGTCCGTTTTGTGCGCGATGTCGGGGCTGGAGATCTTGAGCGCGATGTCCCCGCCCAGGGCTGCGACGGCCTGGGCGGCCTGGTCCGCTGTGGCGACTTGCCGATGGGGCACGACGGGCACACCGGCTGCGGCCAGCAGCGCGAGGCTGTGTGTCTCGGATTGGGTGCCGCTCGGCAGGGCCAAGGCTGTGCCGGCAGGGTGCGACGCGTCGACGGCAAGGGCTGCGGTGCCGGTGCCCGCTGCCGAGACCATCGCTGCCAGTGTTCGGACGGCCACCGAAGGGTCGGCGAATACCAGGCAGCCCAGCGCCTCTATTTCGGCGCAGCGTTCGGGGGTGAGCAGGGTGCTGATGGCCAGCACGGTGTCGGGGAACTCCGCACGCAGCGCGCCCACGAGTTCGCGCAGCACAGGCCAGAACGCATCCGAGGCGCCGGCTGCGGCAAAGAAGCCGAGCCACGCGGCGTAGCCACGGTCCTGGAGCATCAGCCGGGCGCTGCGCAGCATCAAAGAGGGGTCGTTGGCCACCTGGCCCGTGATGTCCACCGGGTTGCGCGGTGCGGCAAAGGCCACCCACTCGCGCATCTGCGCTTGCGCGCCTGCCGACAGCGGCGCGACATCCAGGCCGGCGGCGCTGGCTTCGTCGGCCATCATCGCGCCCACGCCACCTGAGACGGTGAACAGGCCGATGCTGCGGTCGCGGGGGGCGCGACCAGCGACCGAGGCGCTCACCGCAAGGTCGAAAAATTCGCTGAGTGTGTGGGCGCGCAGCACGCCGTACTGGCGGAATACCGCGTCGTAGACCGCGTCGTCACCGGCCAGCGAGGCGGTGTGCGAGGCGGCCGCCTCGGCGCCCAGCGCGGTGGTGCCCACCTTCACCGCAACAACCGTCTTGCCATGCTCGCGGGCCAGGGCCAGTGCCTTGCGCAGACGCGCGCCATCGCGGCAGCCTTCGATGTAGACCATGATGACGTCCGTGTCCGGGTCCTGGGCCAGCCAGGCCAAGCCGTCGGCCACCTGCACATCGGCCTCATTGCCCGTGGTGGCCCACATCGACAGGCCAATGCCACGGTCGCGCGCCATCGAGTAGGCATAGGCACCGAAGGCGCCCGACTGGCTCACCAGGCCGATGCGTCCGGGCTTGACCCGCCCGACACCCGGTGCGGGCGAGAAGGTGGCGTAGACCTTGTGGGCCACATTCATCACGCCCAGGCAGTTGGGGCCGATAACCCGGATGCCAGCAGCGCGTGCCTTTGCGGCCAGGCGCCGCTGCGCGGCCTCACCCTCGGCGTCCACCTCGGCGTAGCCGGCGGAGAACAGCACGATGGCCTTGACGCCGGCGTTCATTGCATCGTCCAGGGCCGCGTCGACCTGTGACTGCGGGACCGCAAAGATCGCCATGTCCACCGGCTCGCCGATGGCACTGAGGCTGGTGTGGGCCTCCAGCCCTTGCACCAAGCCGCCGCGCGGATTGACCGCGTGGATGCGGCCGGCGTAGCCGAAGCGCAGCAAATAGGCCAAGGGAATGCCACCGATTTTGGTGGGGGTGGCCGAGGCGCCTACCACCGCGATCGAGCGCGGTGCGAACAGGGCGGCCAGGCTGGGGAAGTTGAAGTCGATGTTGCTCACCTCGCCACGATAAGAATCGCGCTTGTGCGCACTCAGTCAAGTGCTTGACAATTGAGCGGATTCTGTTCCCGGGATTACCCCAATGCCCGCACCGACCGCAGCCACCGACCCAACGCAGGTGCAGGCCCTGATCCAGCAGGGTCTGCGCCGCTGCGCGCTGTTCGCAGCCTGGCCCGATCTGGTGATCGACCGCATCGCCCGCATTGCTCGCCTGGCCCATTACCCGCGTGGCGCCGAGGTGATACCCAAGGACCGCACCCGCCGCGAACTCAAGGTGGTGGTCTCGGGCTATTTGGCGGTCAGTGGCGTCAATGCGGGGGGATCCAAGTTCATGCTGACCCTGGTCGGACCTGGCGAGGTCGTGGGTCTGGTGCGACTGCTCAAGCAGGGCGGTCGCATTTACGACTACCAAGCCCACGAGGACACGGCCCTGATTCATCTGCCCAGTGACGCACTAGAGGCCGTCCTCGACCAGACACCGGCGCTCTGGAAGGACGTCGCCTTTCTGACCATGGAGCGCCAACGAGACAGCATCATCGCAATGCAGCGCAGCGCGCTGGGCGGCGTCTCCCAGCGTGTGGCCGAAATCCTGTTGCAGGTGGCCCGGCTCAAGGGAGAGCGGATCCTTGCCGGTAAGGGAACGCGAGGGGAGGGGAGGGCGCTTCGCCTGCGGGTGTCTCAAAGCGACCTGGCCCACATGGTTTCTGTCTCGCGACAGACCATCAACAAGGAGCTGGGCCTGCTGGCCCGCGAGGGCATCGTGCAGGCCGCCTACGGCCAACTCACTGTTCTCGACATGCCGGCGCTGCGGCGCATCGCCGAACAGCGTTGATTGGCTATTCACGTTTTTGCTTGTGCCCAGGGAAGCGTTGGGATCTGTCAATCCTGCAGAATCAATACGGCCGAATGAAAGCCGATAGGCCGGCCCCGGAGCGTTTCATGCTCGAGCTTCCAGAAAACCGTGCCCTCGTCGTTGATGATGTGGAGTGCGCTGACCCCGGATGCGAACCACAGGCCCTTGCCCAGGCTTTGTAGCGAGAGTGTCCGTTCCCCGTCGTCGCGGCCTCCCGCACCCTCTTTGAGGAAGACTTCCTTGAAGCAGCCGCAGGCCTCGTTGCGCAGAAGGAGGCGGTTAGGCCCTCGCGCCGAGTAGCCAATCAACTCGTCGCCGCTGACCACCAGCGTGTGGGGCCGAACCGCGACGTCCTGCTTCCAAGTGACCACGCCAGCGGCGTTGAGCTTCACGATCATGTTGCGCTGCGCCAGCGCGACGAAATAGTTGCCGGATTCGGTTTGCAGCGCGCTGGTGGTGGCCGTGAAGCTTCGGGGTTGCGCCCGAGCGACCGACGAGGACGTGGTGTTTCCATTGACGTAGTCGCGGCCGTGCCACTGAAAAACCGTTTTGCCGCTCCGGTCGATCACGCTGACTTGGGCGTCGTCCGCGGTGTCCCATGAGTTGGGCAGGGCCAAGGTCCCGTCGGGCCGGATCTGAATCTGGTGCGACGCCTTGGGAAAAGCGATTTCGGTCTTGACTGCGCCTTCCATGTCGAACTCGGTCAGTCCCACTTTGGGGCCAAGGTACCAGAGCGTACGCCGTGTGGCGTCATAGGAAATGCCAGGTCCCCAGTGCACCCAGTCGGCTGCGAAGCGCCCGGCGGGGATGGGAATGCTTCGGAGCAGTTCGCCGCGCAGGCTGGTCAGAGTGATCTGGGGGGCCGAACGCGACTTGGACAGGTCGACGAAGGCGACTTGCGCGTGGGCCAGCTTCGGAAGTGTTGCGAGCAAGGTCTCGTCGAAAGTGACGACCTTGATTGGCTGTGCCGTCGCCAGTGACGCGACGAGGAGCGTCATGAGAAGCGAAAGTGTCCGGCGCATGATCAAGAGCCCTCGTATCGAATTGATTTTTTTGAAAAGAACCTGGCGACTGTGCCGGGTGAGAAAGGACTGATTTGCGCGGCCCTCAGGCCCAGGCTGCGTACATCAGCGCTGGAAACGTCGCCACCCAGGCCCAGAAAAAGCGGTTGAGGCCAAAGAACCAGAACACCAGGAAGTGGAACAGCGCCGCCACCGCGCAGAAAAGAGCGGCGATGCGCGGGTCGAGCAGCGCCAGCGGCGCGCAGCCTTCCCAGAGGGTGAACGACCAAGACGCAAGGCGCGCCACGGCAGGTCGGCGAAACACGCTGTTTGGCGGGAGTGGCCCATACACGCCGGTGTCCAAAAACAGCGGCAACGCCTCGCCGCTGCGCCACTCGGGCCGCAAGAACTTGACCCAGCCCGAGACGAAGTAGGAGGTGATGGACTGCAGCGCCACGTACCAGAGCCCCGCGCGCCAGCCCGCAGCCATGCCGGCCCAGGCGCCCACCGCATGCGCAATCAGCAGGCCGGTCAGGCCCACCAGGGTCATGAAGTCGCTGCCGCCGTTGAAGGCGCCGCGCCAGCGAAGCAGCAAGAGGAGGGCGATGGCAAAGAGCACCACGGCGCCAGCGGCGGGCAGCAGACCCGCCATCAACAGGACCGCGAGCCCGCCGCGCAGCCCCAACATCGCCAAGTACAGTCCGGGCCTTGCAAACAGCAGATCGGTGAGAGCCAGAAGGCCCGGTGGCTGCGTGGGCACCTCCTGCCGCTGGACGGACCAGTCGCTCACCCGATCCAGCCGCTGGATATGCCATTGCTCCAGCGTTTGCAGCAGCAGGCTCCAGCCCAGGAGCACTTCGAAGGCCCGCACGAACACGCCCAGGCTCAGAGCCGCCATGGCCTCCTGGACGAATGCGCTCATCGTCATGCGGCCAGGACCGGGGACTGCAGCATCCGCTCAGGAGCCTCCCCACGGGGCGAGGCCAGGCGCAGTTCGAACTGGTAGGCCTGGTAGGGGTCGCTCTTGGCCGACAGGGCCTGGCGTGCCAGGCGTGCCACCAAGGGGTAGGTGACGCAAGCCTGGATGTCGCCGCCCTCGGGCAGGTCGTTGATGTCGGATGCCAGGTGGTCCACCAGATTCTGGTGGTTCAAAGCCAGGTTGACCGGCGCGTTGTGAAACAGATGCCACAGCCGGCGCGGCGCCCGTGGGTAAACCAGTTGCCAGTCGGTCCAGTGGCCGGTGGCCAACTGCCCGCGCACATGCAGCCGGGGTGGGCGTCCCACCGCGTGATAGAACTTCCAGTTGGGAAAGAAGGCACGCAGAAAGAACCACCAGCGCCCTTGCAGCACCCGGGTGCGATGGCGCATCGCCCATGTGAGCCAGGCGAAGTAGGCGCCAAAGAGCAGCAACGTGATGGCGAGGAAGGTGGTTTGGCTCATCGTGTCACCCGCCCGGCTTGCCGCGTTCGCGTCATGGGCATGGGCATGGGCATGGGCATGGGCATGGGGTCAGTGCGTGGCGGTCTGTCATGCGCGTGCTGCTTCAGGCCCCGCGCTTGAACAGCGCCAGGAAGGCGCCCGCCACCACGAACAGGGTGCCGAACACCCGCTGTGTGGCGCGTACATGCGCCTCTGAGCGCAGCGAACGCAGCACCCGCGACGCCAGGGCGGCGTAGCCGCCCATCACCACAAAGTCGGTGAAGCCTAGCGACAGCGCCATCACCAGGTACTGGCCACCCAGCGGCGCGCCGAGGTCCAGGAACTGCGGCAAGACGGCCAGCAGGAAGACGGTGCCCTTGGGGTTGACCGCATTGACCGCCCAGCCTCGCGCTATGGCGGCCCAGGGACGGAAGGTCGGGCCTTCGCCTTGCGCGTCATCTGCCAGTGGCCGGGCCGGCGCCCGCCACTGCTGCACACCGAGGTAGACCAGATAGGCCACGCCCACCCATTTGATGATCTGGAAGGCCAGGGTCGAGGTGGCCACCAGCGCCCCCAGGCCGACACCCACCACCGCCATCTGCGTCCAGATGCCCAGGATCAGGCCGGCGATGGTCACGTAGCCACGGCGAAACCCATGTTGGAGCCCGGCGGTCATCGCAGCGACCGCGCCCGCCCCTGGCGAGATGCTGATCGCCCAGCAGGCGGCGAAGAAGGCGAGCCAGGTGGCGAATTCCATGGGGAGGATTATTGGCGAGGTCGGTGCCTGCGGGGGATGGCGGGTGCCCGCGGTGGCTCGTCTGCTTCTCAAGTCGAGTTCAAGTCGCGTTCTTGGCTCTGATCAAGCGGCGGTCAGTCCCTGAAGTACACCATCTGGTGCGTCGTCGCCAGCAACTGCCCGCCCTGGCCCCAGATCTCGGCCGACTGGTCGTGAAAGCCCTGGTGGTAGGCCAGGCCGCGTGCAACACCCAACACATGCTGCGTCCCTTGGCTCGCCAGCATCGCCTCGTCGGCATGGAAGTAGGCGCTGAGCGTCACCGTGCCCGCGGGCGAGAACTGGCGGCGGCGCGTGTAGACGCGGGGGAAGAAGGCATCGCACAGGGCGGCCAGGCTGAGAAAGTCCATCGGGCGCAGTGGCGCGTCGCGCAGCCAGACCCGGGCCAGCGATTGCGGCTGTTCCACGCCATCGAGCGGCTCTGGGAAGGCGCCGTCGACGAAACGCATGTCATAGCGCCCAGTCCAGGGCAGTCGGGCGCTGAGGTCGGCGGCCGGCAGTTGTGCCGGGGGAGGCAGGTTGGCATGCGCCGGCGCCTCCACAGAGGACCAGCTTGGCCGGCGCAGGGCGAAGACCGCAGTGGCCGTCGTCGCGACCACACCTTGCTGTGACAACTCCAGGCTCCAGTGCTGGGTCGAGCGATTGGTGCGGGTGGCGCGGGCGCTGATCTCGAAGGCGCCGTCGGCAATCGGTCCCGCGTAGTTCACAGTCAGTGCGACCGGTGTCCCCAGGCGCTGTGGGTGCAGCAGCACCGCCTGCAGCAGCGTGGCGCAGGTGATGCCGCCGTAGGGGCCCACCATATTGGCGTAGGCCGGGTGGGTGCTGCCGGTGAAGCGGTCCGGGCCGGCGGGGGCCAGGGCGATGGCGGAGTCGAAGTCGTGGGTCATGGATTCAGACGGCGCGAGGTCCAGGGAGCATGGCGCGGGACCAAGGAATGCAGCCGCGCGTCGCAGCAGTCTAGCCCGGGCCGGCGCCCCTGCCGATCCGCCACAATGCGCCTATGACTTCCGCACGCATCGGCATTTTCGGTATCGGCCTCATGGGCCACGGCATCGCGTCCAACCTGGTCCGCAAGGGCCACGCGCTGGGCTTTTTCGAGCACCCCGGCAACCAGCCTGTTGACGACCTGCGCGCCGCTGGTGCCCAGGGCTTTTCCGACCGGCGCGCCCTGGCCGAGCGCTCGGACATCGTCATTCTGGTTCTCACCGGCTCGCCCCAGGTCGAGGAGGTGCTCACCGGCCCGGGCGGCGTGCTCGAGACCTTGCGTCCCGGTAGCCTGGTGATCGACTGCTCCACCTCGCTGCCAGACTCCACCGCCCGCATGGCGGCCGCGGTGCAGGCCGCGGGCTCGCGCTTTCTCGATGCACCGATGACCCGCACCCCCAAAGAGGCCGCCGAGGGGCGCCTGAACCTCCTGGTGGGCGGCGATGCCGCGGTTCTGGAGGCGGCGCGTCCGGTGCTGGCCTGTTTCGCGGAGAACATCACCCATGTGGGCCCGGTGGGCGCTGGCCACGGCATGAAACTGGCGCACAACTTTGTTTCGCTGGGCATGGTCACCTTGCTGGCCGAAGCCTCGGCCAGCGCCAGCGCGCACGGCATCACGCCCGAGGCCTTCGTCGAGGTGCTGGCCAAGGGCGGCGGCGGCGGCATTGCCCTGGACCGTATCAAGCCCTTCTTGCTGGCCGGCGATACCGGCGGCCTGAAGTTCTCGCTGGCCAACGCCCGCAAAGACCTGGACTACTACGGCCAGATGGCCGCCGGCTCGGGCGCTCACCGCGCCGTCGCCGACGCGGTGCTGGACACTCTGGTCCTAGGCCTGTCTCGCGCCGAAGGCCGAGGACAGCAAGGCGCCCTGGTGCCTGAGCTGGCCGCACTCCTGCGCACTTAAGGGGGCAAAGGGGCAAGGGGGCCGGTTGCCCGGCTGAGCCGCAGCGGGCCGCTACCATGGCCGCATGTTCAAGCCCTTTTTCTTCTCCCGCCGCTGGTGGCCCTGGTCCCTCTTCGGCTCCGCGCTGATCCTCTACGCGACGTGGTACCGGGTCAGCCTGGACGTGCGGGTCAACGAGTGGTTCGGCGGCTTCTACGACATGGTGCAGGAGGCCCTGGGCAAGCCAGGCAGCGCCAGCCTGCCCGAGTTCTGGCGCCAGCTCACCACCTTCGGCGAGTTGGCCATGCTGTACGTGACCATTGCGGTGGTGCTGGAGTTTTTCATCAAGCACTTCATCTTCCGCTGGCGCCAGTCGATGAACGACCATTACATGGCGCACTGGGAGCAGCTGCGGTCCATCGAGGGCGCGGCCCAGCGGGTGCAGGAAGACACCATGCGCTTCGCCCGCATCATGGAGGGCCTGGGCGTGGAGTTCATGCGCTCGGTGATGACGCTGGCGGCCTTCCTGCCGATCTTGTGGACGCTGTCGGAAAAGATCACCGAGTTGCCCTGGGTCGGCCCGGTGCCACATGCCATGGTCTGGGTGGCTATTGTCTCGGCGATGAGTGGCACCGTGCTGCTGGCGGTGGTGGGCTTCAAGCTGCCGGGGCTCGAGTTCCAGAACCAGCGTGTCGAGGCGGCCTACCGCAAGGAGCTGGTCTACGGCGAGGACGACCCGGCCCGCGCGGGCCCGCCCACCGTGGCCCGCCTGTTCGGGGATGTGCGCCGCAACTACTTCCGGCTCTTTTTTCACTACCTCTACTTCGACGTGGCCAAGTGGTCCTACTTGCAGTTCTCGGTGCTCATTCCCCTGATCGCTCTGGCGCCGACGGTGGTGGCGGGCGTTATCACCCTGGGTGTGATGCAGCAGATCACCCGGGCCTTTGACCGGGTGGAGGGGAGCTTCCAGTTCCTGGTGTTGTCCTGGAGCACGGTGGTCGAACTGATCTCGGTCTACAAGCGGCTGCGCGCGTTCGAGCGGCAGATCGGTGTACAGCCGGCCCCAGCTTCCGAGGCCCCCGGAGCTGCCTGAGGTCGGCCCAGACCCCGGCAGCACTTTGCGACAATAGCCCTATGCCACGCGTCTTCAACTTCAGCCCCGGCCCAGCGGCCCTGCCCGAAACCGTCTTGCGTCAAGCCGCCGAGGAAATGCTCGACTGGCATGGCACCGGCATGTCGGTGATGGAGATGAGTCACCGGGGCAAAGAGTTCATGGGCATCTTCGACGAGGCCGAGGGCCTGCTGCGTGAGCTGCTGGGCATTCCGTCCAACTACAAGGTCCTGTTCATGCAGGGCGGGGCCATCGGCGAGAACGCCATCGTCCCGATGAACCTGATCGGCCGCACCGGGCGGGCCGACTACCTCATCACCGGGGACTGGTCGCGCAAGTCGGCCAAAGAGGCCGGCCGCTACGGCCAGGTGAGCCTAGTGGCCGACAGTGCCGAGCCGGCCGGAAGCGGCCGCTGTCTGGGCATCACGCCGCGCGCGCTGTGGAAGCTCGACGCCGGCGCTGCCTACTTTCATTACTGCTCCAACGAGACCATCGGCGGCGTGCAGTTTCACCATGTCCCGGACGCAGGCGGCGTGCCCTTGGTCGCCGACATGTCCTCGGACATCCTCTCGCGCCCGCTCGACGTCTCGCGCTTTGGCCTCATTTACGGCGGCGCGCAAAAGAATATCGGTCCTTCTGGCCTCACCCTGGTCATCGTCCGCGACGATATGTTGGGCCATGCCCTGCCGGCCACGCCCGACGCCTTCAACTACCGCATCCAGGCCGAGGCGGGCTCTATGTACAACACCCCCGCCACCTACGCGATATACATCGCTGGTCTGGTGTTCAAGTGGATCCAGGCCCATGGCGGCCTGCCGGCCATGGCGGAGCGCAACGAGGCCAAGGCCAAGTTGCTGTATGACTTCCTGGACGGCAGCCGCTTTTTCAGCAACCCGATCGCTCGCGACGCCCGCTCGCAGATGAACGTGCCCTTCTGGCTCAAGGATGCCGGCCAGGACGAGGCCTTCCTGGCGGGCGCCCAGGCACGCGGCCTGGTGCAGCTCAAGGGTCACCGCTCGGTGGGCGGCATGCGCGCCTCCATCTACAACGCCATGCCAATCGAAGGCGTGCAGGCCCTGGTGGCCTATATGAAGGACTTCGAAGCCTCGCAAGTCTGAGCGGGGCGGGGGCGGGCCTCAGCGGGTCGGGGCAGGGCCGCAATCCCGGCCGGGAGCTTGGACGCGGTTGCTTCTGACAGGGCAGGCCGCCACAGCGGCGACTGGCCAGCGCACAATGGCCGACCCTCACGTCCCTGCCCTGGAGGCTGCGATGACGACTGGCCATCCCCATCCCTTTACGGACACGCTGCGCAGCTTTCGCCCGCCCATCGGGCCAGCAGGCCAGCTCTACTCGCTGCCCGCCCTCTCCAGGCACTTTCCCCGCGTGAGGCGCATGCCCGTCTCCTTGCGCATCGTGCTCGAATCCGTCCTGCGCTGTTGCGACGGGATCAAGGTCACCGAGGACCATGTGCGCCAGTTGGCGCAGTGGCAAGCGCAGGCGCTACGCACCGACGAGATCCCTCTCACCGTGGCCCGGGTGGTGCTGCAGGATTTCACCGGCGTGCCCCTGCTGGCCGACCTGGCGGCGATGCGCAGCGCCGCCGCGCGGCTGGGGGCAGACCCCCGGCTGATTGAACCCCGGGTGCCGGTCGATCTGGTGGTGGACCACTCGGTCATGGTCGACCACTACGGCACCCGCGACGCGCTCGACCTGAACATGAAGCTGGAGTTCCAGCGCAATCGCGAGCGCTACGCCTTTCTCAAATGGGGTATGCAGGCCTTCTCCACCTTTGGCGTGGTGCCGCCGGGCTTTGGCATCGTGCACCAGGTGAACCTGGAGTACCTGGCGCGCGGCATCCACCGCCGCGCCGACGGCGTGTGCTACCCCGACACCCTGGTGGGCACCGACAGCCACACCACCATGATCAACGGCCTCGGGGTGTTGGGATGGGGCGTCGGTGGCATCGAGGGCGAGGCCGCCATGCTGGGTGAGCCGGTGCATTTCCTCACCCCCGACGTGGTGGGCGTCGAGCTCACCGGCCGCCTGCGCGAGGGCTGCACCGCGACCGACCTGGTGCTCACCGTCACCGAGCGCTTGCGCCAGGCCCATGTGGTCGGCAAGTTCGTCGAGTTCTGCGGCGAAGGTGCGCGCCGCCTGTCGGTGCCGGACCGGGCCACCCTGGCCAATATGGCGCCCGAGTACGGCGCGACGATGGGCTTTTTTCCGGTCGACGACAAGACGCTGGCCTATCTGGCAGGCACCGGCCGCAGCCCCGAGGAAGTGGGCGCCCTGCAGGCCTACTGCCAGGCCCAGGGTCTGCTAGGAATTCCCGCTGCCAGCGAGATCGATTACTCCGAGGTGCTGCGTCTGGACCTCGGCACGGTCACACCCAGCCTGGCCGGCCCCAAGCGGCCGCAAGACCGTATCGAAATCGGCCGGGTGGCCCGGTCCTTCGCTGACCTCTACGCCAGCCCAGTTTCCGCCGGCGGCTTTGGCCGACCCGCGGCGTCCTTGCTCACCCCCCATCGGGTGCGTCCTGGCGGCGCTGCGGCCCAGGCGCCCGTGCCTGCCAACCCGGTCATCGCACCCGATGCCGAGCGAATTGAACAGGAAATGGAAGGCAACAAGCCCAGCTTACGGGCTGCCAAGTCGGTGAGTGACCAGCGCCCGGTGCCGTCCCCGGACTTCACGCTGCGCAATGGTGATGTCCTCATCGCCGCCATCACCAGTTGCACCAACACCTCCAACCCCGGGGTGATGCTGGCCGCCGGCTTGCTGGCCAGGAAGGCGGTCGAAGCCGGCCTGAAGGTTTCGCCGTATGTGAAGACCTCGCTGGCGCCCGGCTCTCGGGTCGTCACCCAGTATTTGGCACGGGCAGGCCTGCTGCCCTACTTGGAGGAACTCGGTTTTACCGTTGCAGGCTACGGCTGCACCACCTGCATCGGCAATGCCGGGGACCTGCCACCCGAAATCAGCCAGGCCATCAGCCGCAACGACCTGGTGTGTGCGGCCGTCCTCTCGGGCAACCGAAACTTCGAGGCCCGGATTCACCCGCTGCTCAAAGCCAATTTCCTGGCCAGTCCGCCCTTGGTGGTGGCCTATGCCCTGGCCGGCTCGATGCTGCGCGACCTGATGACTGAGCCGGTCGGCCGGGGCCGTAGTGGCAAGGAGGTCTGGCTGGGAGATATCTGGCCCGCCAGCGAAGAGATCGACGCCCTGATGCATCACGCCCTGGACGGTCCCACCTACCGGGCTGCCTATGCACGTGTGCAGTCGGACCCGGGCTTGCTCTGGGCGGACATCCAGGGCCCGATCGGTGTGCGTTACGACTGGCCCGCCAGCAGCTACATTGCTGAGCCCCCCTTCTTTGATGGCTTCGTGCTGGCTGCGCCTTTGAGCTCGGCCAGCCCAGTCACCTCGGCCAACCCGGCCAACGGGCCACCCGTGCAAGTGGCTGGCGCGCGCATCCTGGCCCTATTGGGCGACAGCATCACCACCGACCACATTTCGCCGGCGGGCAGCATCGAGGCGGCCTCGCCTGCTGGCCGCTGGCTCCAGTCCCAGGGTGTGCGCAAAATCGACTTCAACAGCTATGGCGCACGGCGCGGCAATCACGAGGTGATGATGCGCGGCACCTTCGCCAATGTCCGCCTCCGCAACCTGCTGCTGCACCCGCTGCCGGATGGGAGCCGGGAGGAGGGCGGGCGCACCCTGTGGCGGGGCCCGGACGGCGCGGTGGAAAAGCTCTCCATCTTCGATGCGGCCATGCGCTACCAAGCGCAGAGCCAGCCCACGGTGATCTTTGCCGGCGAGGAGTACGGCACCGGTTCCTCGCGTGACTGGGCGGCCAAGGGCACCCGGCTCCTGGGCATCCGGGCGGTGGTGGCCCGCAGCTTCGAGCGCATTCACCGCAGCAACCTGGTGGGCATGGGCGTGCTGCCGCTGCAGTTTCACGAGGGCGACAACTGGCAAAGCCTGGGCCTGGACGGATCGGAGATGATTGACCTTGTGCCCGACCCCGACCTGCACCCCCAAAGCGAAGCCACCATGGTCATCACCCGCGCCGACGGCATCCGCCAGGAGGTGGGCCTCACGCTGCGCATCGACACGCCGATCGAGGCGGCCTACTACCGCCATGGCGGGATCCTGCCCTATGTGCTGCGGGGCCTGCTTGCGCCTGGCCCTGTCCTGGCACCAGCACCGGCATCTGCGTCTGCATGGGGCGCCTCTACTGCTACTGGGGGCTGTGCCTGATGCGCCAACTGCTGGTCGTGGGCGGAGGCATCGGCGGGCTGGCCGCAGCCCTGGCCGCGGCGCGCGCCGGCTGGCAGGCCCGGGTGCTGGAGCAGGCACCGGTTTTTTCCGAGGTGGGTGCGGGCCTGCAGATGGGCCCCAACGTCACACGGCGGCTGCGGGACTGGGGCCTGCTCGAGGCGGCGCAATCCCTGGCCTGCAGGCCCGAGGCCCTGGTCGCACGCGACGCGCGCACCGGCGCCGAACTGGCCCGCCTGCCCTTGGGAGACGCCTTTGAGGCCCGCTACGGCGCGCCTTACCTCACCATTGCCCGGGCCGACCTGCACAGCGTGTTGCTGCAGTCCCTGCGCGGCGCCGAGGTCTCTCTGGAGGCCGGCCGGCGCGTGACGGGCTGGGTCGCCGGTGAGGGCGACAGCGCCCCGGGCGTGGCGGTTCGCCTCGATTCCTCGGCCCAGCCCGTCTCGGCCGGTCCGGCCGGTGATGCCCTGGTAGGCGCCGACGGCCTGTGGAGCGCGCTGCGTCAGTCGCTGCTGGGGGACGGACTGCCTCAGCCCTCGAACCATGTGGCCTACCGGGGGCTGGTGCCGCTGGACGGCCGCGCCCCTGGCGGCGCCCACCTGGCCCGTGAGGTCACCGCCTGGCTCGGGCCCCGCCTGCACGCGGTGAGCTACCCGGTAAGGGGAGGGCGGGCGCTCAATGTGGTGTGCGTGGTCGAACAGGCGATCGACGGTCACGCCCAGGGCTGGGACCTGCCCGGCACCACCGCGCGCCTCATGGCGGCCACCGGCCCGGTGGGAGGCCCCTTGCGCGAACTGCTGCAGGCGGTGCCCGCCTGGGGCTTGTGGGTGCTGCATGACCGGCCACCGGTGGCTGGCCCACAGCAGATGGCGGGCGGCTGCGTGGCCTTGCTGGGCGATGCGGCCCACCCGATGCGGCCCTACCTAGCGCAGGGCGCTGCGATGGCCTTGGAAGATGCAGACGAACTCGGGCGCTCGCTGCGCGGGGTGACCGACCGCATCACCGACGTGCCGCAGGCCCTCCAGCGCTATGCGCTGGGCCGGTGGCAGCGTGCGGCGCGGGTACAGCGGCACTCATTGCGCAATGGCACGATTTTTCATGCCACCGGGCCCGTGCGGCTCGGTCGTGATCTGGCGCTACGCGCACTCGGAGCAAGGCTGATGGACTTGCCGTGGCTTTACCGCGGGTAGCAAAGCCTGGCAGATGCCCCTCAGATAAGAGCTGAGAAATTCCGCCTGATCACTGATGCCAGGTGGGTGCTTGCGCCAAGGGGCGATCGACGCGAGGAGTCAAATTGCCCGAGGGGGTTGGCCTCACTTTGTAGTTCTTTCAGGCGCCGCTGAAGCCTCTCGATGTCCTGCTGCGATGGAGTACTCGGGCTGGCTGAAACCTGGGAAATTGCTGCGTTCAGCTCTACTTCGAACTGGGTTACGAGTTCTACTCCCGGGCCAAGAGTCGGGACTCTGGACGAGGCGTTCAAGGTGGGGGAAGCCTGATTTTGGGGAGCGGTTCGGGCGCTGACGGCTTGCATTCTGAGGACCTTTCGATGTTGCAGAGCGGACGGGTGAAGCGCCCCTAGTCTCGGGTCGTAAGAGGTCGCACTTATTTCATAGGCTGACGTGCGTCTGCTTTCGACTGCAGGGCACGCGCCCACAAGCGCCCACAAACGCCCGCGCGATTGCTAGATTGAGGGGGCCAGGATTCCTGGGTTTCAGAGGGTCGGTCATGATGAAAGTCAAATTGCCCGTCGTGCTCTCGATTGCTGCAGCCTTGGGTGGCTGCGGACCTGGGGCCCTGGCCCCGCCAACCGGTGGGGCCCCTGCGACCTCGCCTGCCGCCATGCCCGCCAAAGTCGGCTCTGCCATGGGGCAATCGCCCCGGCAAGACAGTCGCATTTCCAATGAAGGGATCGGGCCGGCAAGGCTGGGCATGACCCTCGGCCAACTCAAAGCCGTCCTGGGCCAGACGGTGCAGTTCAGGGCAGAGTCTCTGTACATGGACGGCTTCGATGCGGTGGCTGTCGTACGGGCCGGTGCCGTCCAGTTCCGCATTCTTCATCCGGCGGGGCGACGGCTCCGGGACAAGGACACGCTCCAGACCCTTGTCACTGAAAACCCCGCCTACCAAACCGCCGAAGGCATCGGGCCGGGCGTGGCGCTCTCGCGCGCCGAGTCTGTCTTGGGCAAGGCTCTCTTGCAATACAACGAGGAGAACGAATCCAGAGAAGACGTGTCTTTTGCCAAGCAAGCCCAGGGCAGTGTCTCCTTCACGCCCGAGGCCGACGGCCAGGCGTTCGCTGGCATTTACGGAGCAGGCGATAGTGGCCCCGCCTTCAAGACGGGCCGGTACCACCCCAGCGCCCAGATCCGGTCGATTTGGGTCACGCAATAGAGGCCCTTGCTTGCGGCAGTGCCAGGTGCAGGTGCAGGTGCAGGTGCAGCCTGCTGGCGCCTGCCTCAGGCTAGGGCCGCCAGCCCATGCCGGGCCCGCGCCCGCTGGCAGGCCTCGCTGCCCTCCGCGAATTCTCGGCAAGGGGAGGGACGCCACTCGTAGATGCCGCAGGCGGCCTTCACGCCGATCTGTCCGGTGAGCGCGGCGCAACGGGGTGAGGCATGGTCGGTGCCGCGCATACGGCAGGTGTGCTCGGTAACTTCAGCCGCCAGGCCCGAGGGAACAGGGCCTCCCTGCTCATCGAGTTCGTGGACGGAGAAGTCGACCCGGAAGCTGGCGCAGCAGGCGCCGCAGGAGAGGCAGGGGTGCCCGGAGTCGGTGCCAGCCATGGCGTTGGAGGGCGCAGTGGGCGGATGGGTTGGTGTCTCGCCTGCGAGGCTCAGACCTTGCCGAGCAGCAGGTATTCCATCAGCGCCTTCTGCACGTGCATCCTGTTCTCCGCCTCATCCCAAACCACGGACTGCGGGCCGTCGATGACGTCTGCATCGACTTCCTCGCCGCGGTGCGCCGGCAGGCAGTGCATGAAGAGCGCGTCTGGCTTGGCCAGGGACATCAAGTCCGGCGTCACGCTCCAGTCGGCAAAGGCCTTGCGACGGGCCTCGTTCTCGGCCTCGTAGCCCATGCTGGTCCAGACGTCGGTGGTGACCAGGTCGGCGCCCACGCAGGCCTCACGGGGGTCTTGGAACACCCGGTAGCTCTCGCTGCTGCGCACGCCCGCCACGCCCTGGTCCACTTCGTAGCCGCTGGGCGTGCTCACGTGCACGGTGAACCCGAGCAGGTCGGCGGCCTGCAGCCAGGTGTTGGCCATGTTGTTGCCGTCGCCCACCCAGGCCACCACCTTGCCGCGCAGGCGCTCGAGACTCGGGCGGCCCTGCCCGTCCAGGCAGCGGTGCTCCATGTACGTGAACAGGTCGGCCAGGATCTGGCAGGGGTGGAACTCGTTGGTCAGCCCGTTGATGACCGGCACCCGCGAATGGGACGCGAAGCGCTCGATCTTCTCCTGACCGAAGGTGCGGATCATCACCAGGTCGACCATGCGGCTGATGACGCGGGCCGAGTCTTCGATCGGCTCAGACCGTCCGAGCTGGCTGTCGCCGGTGGTCAGATGCACCACTGAGCCGCCCATCTGGTACATGCCCGCCTCAAAGCTCACCCGGGTGCGGGTCGATGCCTTTTCGAAAATCATGGCCAGCGTGCGGTCGGTCAATGGCTGGTACTTTTCGTAGGCCTTGAACTTGCGCTTGATGATGGCGGCGCGCTCAAAGAGCCAGGCGTAGTCCTCGGCGCTGAAGTCGGAGAACTGCAGGTAGTGGCGGATGGCCATGGGGGCTCGCTTTGCGTGTTCGCTGTCTGGCTTATTCGGCCAGGAAGGCAGTGACGAGCGGCACCAGGATGGCCACGATCTCGTCGGCCTCGGCCTCGGTGAGGATGAGGGAGGGCACCAGGCGCACCACCGTGTCGGCAGTCACAGACAGCAGCAGGCCGGCGGCCGCCGCGCGCAGGACCAGATCGCCGCAGGGCTTGGCCAATTCCACGCCCAGCATCAGACCCTGGCCGCGGATTTCTTTCACGCCGGCGACGCCCGAGAGCGCCTTCTCCAGGGACGCCCTCAGGTGTGCGCCCACCCGGGCCGCGTTTTCCAGCAGGCCGTCCTCCTCCATGATGCGGATGGTTTCCACACCGGCGCGCATGGCCAGCGGGTTGCCGCCGAAGGTGGTGCCGTGGTTGCCCGGTTGAAAGATGGCCGCCGCGCGCGGGCCGGCCAGCACCGCGCCAATGGGCACGCCAGAACCCAGGCCTTTGGCCAGCGGCATCACGTCGGGCACGATGCCGGCCCACTGGTGGGCGAACCACTTGCCGGTGCGCCCCATGCCGCACTGCACCTCGTCGATCATCATCAGCCAGCCGCGTTCGTCGCACAGCTTGCGAAGCTGCTGCATGTACTCGATGCGGAAGGGGTTGACCCCGCCCTCGCCCTGAATGGCTTCGAAGAACACCGCGACGATGTTCGGGTTGCCGGCGGTGGCTTTTTCCAGCGCGGCGATGTCGTTGAGCGGCACCCGGATGAAGCCCTCCACCAGGGGCTCGAAGCCCTTTTGGTGTTTGGGGTTGCCGGTGGCCGAGAGCGTGGCCAGGCTGCGGCCGTGGAAGGCGTTGTCGTACACCACGATCTGCGGGTTCGTGATGCCCTTGTCATGGCCGAACTTCCGCGCCAGTTTGATGGCGGCCTCGTTGGCCTCCAGGCCCGAGTTGCAGAAGAAGGCATTGGTCATGCCGGAGAGCGCCACCAGCTTGGCGGCGAGCTGCTCCTGCAAGGGGATGTGGTAGTAGTTGCTGGTGTGGATCAACTTGGTGAGTTGGTCTTGCAGCGCGGGCACCAGCTTGGGGTGGTTGTGGCCCAGGGTGTTGACCGCTATGCCGCCCAAGCCGTCCAGGTATCGCTTGCCATTGACGTCCCACACGCGCAGGCCCTGGCCGTGCGACAGGGCGATGGGCACCCGCCCATAGGTGTTCATGACGTGCGGCGACGCGGCCTCGATCAGAGCCATCTGGATCCTCGGTATGAAGAAGAATGCGAAAAGAAATGCGGCCCCAGGGAGTGGAGCCGCCGAGCGCCGATTTTAGGCATAGGAACTGCTAGTCCCAAGCATCCCCCTACCCGGGAGGGAAGCGGCCATGGCGGAGGTCTCAACTCTTATATAAGATACAATAGTTGTGCACTGCCGCATGGGTGATCCCCGGCCGGCCGCTCCCTCTCCCGCCAGGCGTTACCCCGCTCATTACGCGACTGCACCCATGGTCTCCAATTCACCGAAAGAGGTCTTCATCCAGGGCATTACCAGCCATGGCAAGACCTTCCGTCCGAGCGACTGGGCCGAGCGCCTGGCGGGGGTGATGAGCCAGTTCCGTCCGGGCGGCGCGCAACCCGGCAGCCACCTGAGTTATTCCCCCTGGTGCGTGCCCACCGTCATCGGCGGCACCAAGTGCGTGGTGGTCAATTTCGAACTGCGTGACTACGAGCCCATGGCCTGGGACTTCGTGATGAACTTCGCCCGCGACAACGACCTGCAGGTCGGCGAGGCCTGCCTTGTTCCGGACACCTCACCCAAGCAATCGGCCAGGTAAGCGCCAAGGTGGGTGGCCAGGCAAGCCCCAGGTAAGTGGCCAAGCAATCGGGCAGGTAAGCGACCTTGGCGCAGTGGCCTGAGCGCCCAAGAAAAAACCGCCCGAAGGCGGTTTGTCTCTTTGCTGGCAGCGCACCCGTTTCAAACGGCAGGGCGGGCGTCTCTTTCGGAGGGGGCCTGCCCCGTGCGGGGTTGCTGGATGCGGCTTTTTAAGCCGCAGCCGTGGCCAGGGCCTTGACCTTGGCGGACAGGCGGCTCTTGTCGCGAGCGGCCTTGTTCTTGTGGAAGATCTGCTTGTCGGCCACCGAGTCCAGCACGGACTGGGCCTTGGCAAACAGCTCGGTCGCCTTGGCCTTGTCGCCAGCGACAACGGCCTTCTCGACGTTCTTCACCGCGGTGCGGTACTTGGAGCGCAGCGAGGTGTTCGCGGCATTGAGCTTGACGTCTTGGCGGGCGCGCTTGCGGCCCGACGCCAGGCGGGGGTTCTTTTTCTTGGGTTTGGCTGAAGCCATGATGTGGTTCCTTGGTGTCTGAGGATGATGCCAGCAAAGCCCTCGAGTGTAACCGATGCTTTCAGGTGCTCCGCCAGGGGGTGCCGGAGCCCTCGGCGCGGGCGCGCCAGGCCCTAAACTTGGGCTGTGAGCCTTTTCAAAGCCGCCTCCACCGTCTCCCTGCTGACCCTGGCCTCCCGCATCACCGGCCTGGTGCGCGACCTGCTCATGGCGTCTACCTTCGGCGCCTCGGGCCTGACCGACGCCTTCAACGTCGCCTTCCGCATTCCCAACCTGTTTCGGCGCCTGTTTGCCGAGGGCGCCTTCAGCCAGGCCTTTGTGCCAGCCCTGGCCCATGTCAAGGAGCGCGATGGCGAAGCCGCCACCCGCGCCCTGATCGACAGCGTGGCCACGGTGCTGACCTGGGCCCTGGTGTTCACCTGCATCCTGGGGGTGGCCGGCGCGCCGGTGCTGGTGTGGCTGCTGGCCAGCGGGTTCCAGAAAGACCCCCATGCGATGGAGGCCGCGGTGTTCATGACCCGCTGGATGTTCCCCTACATCGGCTTCATGTCCCTGGTGGCCCTGTCGGCGGGCATCCTCAACACCTGGCGGCGCTACGCGGTGCCGGCCGCCACCCCGGTGCTGCTCAATGTGTGCATGATCGCTGCCGCCTGGCTGGGGGCGCCGGCGTTTGCCCGCTGGGGCTTCGAGCCGATCTACGCGATGGCTGCAGGGGTGATGGCCGGTGGCCTGCTGCAACTGGCAGTGCAGGTGCCGGTGCTGCGGCGCACCGGTTACCTGCCGCGGATTGGCCTGGGGCTGGCGCGCCTGCGCGCGGCCTGGGCTGAGCCTGGGACCCGCCAGGTCGCCCGCATGATGGCGCCCGCGGTGCTGGGCGTGGGGGTGGCGCAGATCTCGCTCATGATCAATACCCAGATCGCCTCCTGGTTGCCGGCTGGCAGCGTCACCTGGCTCAGTTATGCCGACCGCCTGATGGAGTTCCCCACCGCCCTCCTGGGGGTGGCCCTGGGGGTGGTGCTGATGCCGCAGCTGGCAGCCGCCCATGCGGCCCAGGACGCCGAACGCTATTCCGGCATGCTCGATTGGGGCCTGCGCCTGGTGGTGCTGCTGGCGCTGCCTTGCTCGGTCGCCCTGCTGGTGTTTGCGCAGCCGCTGGTGGCCACCTTGTTCCACTACGGAGCCTTCACCGGCCGCGACGTGGCCCAGGTGTCGCTGGCCCTGGCTGGCTATGGCATCGGCCTGCTCGGGCTGGTGGCGGTCAAGGTTCTGGCGCCGGGGTATTACGCCAACCAGGACATCCGCACGCCCGTGCGTATCGCCATCGTTGTGCTGGTCCTGACGCAGCTGATGAACCTGGTTCTGGTGCCCTGGCTGGCGCATGCCGGGCTGGCCTTGTCGATCGGCCTGGGGGCCATGGTCAACGCCTGCTGGCTGCTGGTCGGCCTGTGGCGGCGCGGCAGTTGGCGGCCCTCTGCGGGCTGGCGCCGCTTGCTGGGGCAGGTGGTGCTGGCGACTGTCCTGATGGGAGCGGTGCTGCACTGGTGCGGCCAGCAGGCCGACTGGATCGCCTTGCGCAGTGAACCCGGCCAGCGGCTGGTCTGGCTCGCTGGGGTGCTGGCCCTGGCCGCCTTGGCCTATTTCTCCACGCTACGCCTGGCTGGCATGGATATCCGCGCGATCGTGCGGCGTTGACTTGACGGCCCCCCGGACCGGCGGCTACAAAGGTGACATGCCCTGGCAATTTGAGGCTCCGAGCCCGCTGGACTACTTCCGCTCCCTGGTGGCGAGCGACGACGACCTTCCTCTGCTCGAAGCTGCCGCCAGTCTGGCGCAGGACGAATACCCCGAGCTCGATGTGCAGCAGGTGCTCGCCGAGGCAGATGCCCTGCTCGAACGGCTGCGCCGCCGCATCCCGGCCGACGCTCCCCACCTTCACCGGCTGCGCAGCCTCAACCAGTTCTTCTTTCAGGAACTGGCCTTCAGCGGCAATTTCAACGACTACACCGATCCCGACAACAGCTATCTCCATGCGGTGCTGAACTCCCGCCGCGGCATCCAGATCTCGCTGGCGGTGCTTTGGCTGGAACTGGCCCAGGGCTTGGGACTCAAGGCCTGTGGCGTGTGCTTTCCGGGCCATTTCATGGTCAAGGTCCAGTTGCCCAAGGGGCAGGTGGTGATCGACCCTTTCACCGGCCATTCGCTCTCGGCGGAAGACCTGTCCGAGCGGCTTGACCCCTACAAGCGCCGCTCCGGCCTGGTCGGGGATTTTGATGTGCCCCTGGGTCTGTACCTGCAGTCGGCATCGTCCCGGGAGATCCTGGCGCGGATGCTGCGCAATCTCAAGGAAATCCACCGCAGCGAGCAGGACGCCGAGCGCCTGATGGCGGTGCAGGACCGACTGGTGGCCCTGCTTCCCGAGGCCTGGCCCGAGTACCGCGATCGGGGCCTGCTGCATGCGCAGCGGGGGCAGGCCGCGCAAGCCGCCGAAGACCTGCAGATTTATCTGGACCACGCCGAAGACGCCCTGGACCGGGACGAGGTGGCCGAGCGACTGGCCGACCTGCGCCGGGCCAGCCACTGAAGCCTCACATCTTGCCGCTGCGCACGTAGTTGGCGTGCCAGCCCAGCGCCTCGCCCAGCAGGTGCGGCGTGTGCTGGCCGCCCTCCTTGCGTGCCCGCGCCAGATAGTCGCGCAGACGGTCCCGGTAGGCCGGGTGGGCGCAGCGCTCAATCACCAGCGCCGCGCGCTGGGTCGGCGCCAGGCCGCGCAAATCGGCCAGGCCCTGCTCGGTCACGATCACCTGCACATCGTGCTCGGTGTGGTCGTGGTGCGAGACCATGGGCACGATGCAGGAGATGGCCCCGTCCTTGGCGGTCGAGGGCGACATGAAGATTGACAGAAAGGCATTGCGGGCGAAGTCGCCCGAGCCGCCAATGCCGTTCATGATCCGGGTGCCCATGATGTGGGTGGAGTTCACGTTGCCATAGAGGTCGGCCTCGATCATCGCGTTCATCGCGATCACGCCCAGGCGCCGGATCAACTCTGGATGGTTGCTGATGCCCTGAGGGCGCAGCACCACCTGCTTGCGGTAGTGATCGAGCCGGCCGATGAATGCCCGGGCCCGCTCGGCGCTGAGCGAGAGCGCCGCCGCGGAGACGAATTGCAGCTTGCCTGCATCGAGCAGGTCGAGCATGCCGTCTTGCAGCACCTCGGTGAAGGCGGTGAGATTCGTGAACGGTGCCTTCACCAGTGCGGCCATCACCGCATTGGCGGTGTTGCCCACGCCTGATTGCAGAGGCAGCAGGTCGGCCGGCAGGCGCTGTTGCGCGACCTCATGACGCAGGAACTCGACCAGGTGGCCGGCGATCGCGCTCGAGGTCGCGTTCGGCGGGTCAAAGGCGCCATGGCGGTCCCGCTGGTGGGTGATGACCACCGCCGCCACCTTGTCCGGGTCGCACTGCAGGTAGGGCTCGCCGATCCGGTCGGCCGGGTGGGTGAGCGGGATCGGCTGCCGGTGGGGCGGCAGGTCGCTGCCGGTCTGGATGTCGTGCAGGCCCTCCAGGGCCGGGCTCTGCGCCAGGTTGACCTCCAGGATCACCCGCTTGGCGAGGTCCAGCCAAGTCTTGTTATTGCCCACCGAGGTCGAGGGGATCAGCCGGCCATCGGGCAGGATGCCCACTACCTCGATCACCGCCCAGTCGAGCGGACCCAGGGACCCGTAGCGGGCCAGTTGGGGCACATGCGAGAGGTGGATGTCGGTGTAGAGCATCCGGCCCTCGTTGATCTGCTTGCGGCAGGTCGGGTCGGACTGGTAGGGCAGGCGCAGCGAGATGCCTTGGGCCTGGGCCAGCGCGCCGTCGAGTTCGGGTGCGGTGGAGGCGCCGGTCCACAGGCTGATGCGGGCGTCGGCCTGTCCGGCAGCGTGCAAGGCGGCCAGACGGTGGGCCAGGGCCTGCGGCACCGCCTTGGGGTAGCCGGCGGCGGTGAAGCCGCTCATGCCGACGCTCGCGCCGGGCTCAATCAGTGTTGCGGCAGCCTCGGCCTGCATGACCCGGGCGGCCAGGCCCGGGTGGCGGATGCGGTCGTCCGCGGCCACTGGGGGGCTTAGCCCACCTCGACCGGGGCGCCGGAGCCGCGCGGGGCGATGTGGCCGATCTCGTAGACCGTCTGGCCCTGGGCACGCAAGGTGGCTGCCGTGGCCTCGGCCTCGGCCGCAGCGACCACCACCACCATGCCGATGCCGTTGTTGAAGGTGCGGTTCATTTCGTAGTCGGAAATGGCGGCTGTCTTTTGCAGCCAGGCAAAGAGTTCGGTCTGCGGCCAACTGCCCTTGACCAGGTGCGCCGCCAGGCCCTCGGGCAGCACCCGCGGGATGTTCTCCAGCAAGCCGCCGCCGGTGATGTGTGCCAAGGCCTTGACCGGGTGGGCCGCCAGCGTGGCCAGCACCGGCTTCACGTAGAGGCGGGTGGGCGCCATGATGGCTGCGCGAAAGGGCTGGCCGTCCAGGGTGGCGGGCAGCTGGCCCTCGGCGCGCTCGATGCACTTGCGCACCAAGGAAAAGCCGTTGGAGTGCACGCCGGAGGAGGCCAGGCCCAGCACCACATCGCCGGGGGCGACGTCGCGGCCGGTGAGGATTTTTGATTTCTCGACCGCGCCGACGCAAAAGCCCGCCAGGTCGTACTCGCCCGCAGGGTACATGCCGGGCATTTCGGCGGTTTCGCCGCCGATCAGGGCGCAGCCGGATTCTTCGCAGCCGCGGGCAATGCCGCCCACCACGGCGGCGGCGGTGTCTACATGGAGCTTGCCGCAGGCGAAGTAGTCGAGGAAGAAAAGCGGCTCGGCGCCTTGCACCAGCACGTCGTTCACGCTCATGGCCACGAGGTCAATGCCCACGGTGTCGTGCATGTTCCATTCGAAGGCCAGCTTGAGCTTGGTGCCCACGCCGTCGGTGCCCGAGACCAGCACCGGCTCCTGGTAGCGCTTGGGCACCTCGAACAGGGCGCCGAAGCCCCCGATGCCGGCCAGCACGCCCTCGCGCATCGTCCGCTTGGCCAGGGGCTTGATGCGTTCGACCAGTGCGTCGCCGGCGTCGATGTCGACACCGGCATCCTTGTAGGAGAGGGGAGATTGGCTCATGGTGCGCGGTCGGGGTGGCGGGTTAGCAGGCAAATCGGGGAGGGCAGGGCGTGCGGGTAGGTCTCGGCGCAGGGAATTCACCGCGGAGCAGCGATTCTGGCCAGGGTGGCCGAGTCTGTGTCCTTCGCCCGATAGAATTTGACCGATTTTACTGATCTGGCTTTGATGAGCCACGAATGAGGGCCGATGCGCCCCAGGCCGGCCCCCCGGCTTGCCGCCAAAGCCCGTCCGGTCCCGCCTGTCACCCCACTCCATGAAGCAGATCGCCCTGGACATCGCGATGGCCCGCGCGCCGACGCTGGCCTCGTTCTGCGCCGGGCCCAACGAGGCCGCGGTGGCGCACCTGCGTCTGTGGACCTCCAGCCCGACCCGGTCACCGGTGCCGACCTATCTGTGGGGCCCCACCGCCAGCGGCAAGACCCACCTGCTGCAGGCGGTGGGCGAGGCCCTGCGCGAGCAGGGCGCACGCTTTGGCTGGCTCGACGCCAGCGTGCGCCAGCCAGCCGACTTCGATGAGGGCTGGTCCGCGGTGCTGATCGACGATGTCCAGCTCTACACCGCCGAACAGCAGCATGCGGCCTTCAGCTGGTTTGTGCAGGCCCAGGCACTGCAGCGCGGCGTGGTCGCCGCCGGCAGCCTGCCTCCGGCCGACCTGGCCCTGCGCGAGGACCTGCGCACCCGCCTGGGCTGGGGCCATGTGTTCCAGCTGCAGGTTCTGTCCGAGGCCGAGCGCCGCGCAGTGCTGCGCCAGGCGGCCGACGCGCGCGGTGTCTTCCTTGGCGACGAGGTGATGGACTACATGCTCACTCGCTTCTCGCGTGACCTGGGCAGCTTGATGCAATTGCTCGATCTGCTGGACCACTATGCTCTGCAGACCCAGCGGGCCATCACCATTCCTTTGATCCGTTCGATGCTGGAAAACGCGTGAAACTCGCTCTGTTCGACCTTGACCACACCCTGTTGCCGATCGATTCGGACTATTCCTGGGGCGAGTACACCCTGAACATCGGCTGGTGCGACCCGGGCCACTTCAAGACCCGCAACGACGAATTCTTTGCCCAGTACCAGGCCGGCGCGCTCGATGTGCACGCCTACGTGCGCTTTGCCACCGAGGCCATCCGCCTACGGGGCCGGGCTGCGGCCGAGGCGGCGCGGGAGGATTTCCTTCGCGATGTCATTCGCCCGGTCATTCGGCCTGAGGCCCTGGCCCTGGTGCAGGCGCACCGGGAGGCGGGGGAACAGCTGGTCATGGTGACCGCGACCAACGAATTCGTCACCCGGCCGATTGCCGACCTGTTCGGGATTGAGGCGCTGGTGGCGGTCGAGCTGGCGCGCGACGACACGGGCTGGATTACCGGCGAGATCGAGGGCGTTCCCACCATGCGCGAGGGCAAGGTCACCCGCATGGGACAATGGCTGGCCGAGCGGGGCCTGGACTGGTCGCAGGTCGAGGCCACCTTCTACTCCGACTCGCCCAACGATTTGCCGCTGCTCGAGCGGGTGCGCCACCCGGTGGCGACCAACCCCGACCCCCGCCTGCGCCGCGTCGCCCTCGAGCGTGGCTGGCGCGTACTGGACCTTTTCGGCCCGCCACCGGCGGACCACTGATGCAGACACATGATCAAGAAATTCATTGACCGCCTTCTGGGCGGCGGCGGCGCAAAAAAGCCCAAGTTCGGCAAGCGCCGCGAGGTCCCGCGCGAGGAGCACGGTATTGACCTGTCCCTGGTGGACGAGCGCGCGGTCAACGTGGTGCGCACCCTGCAGCAGGCGGGCTACGAGGCCTATATCGTCGGCGGCGCGGTGCGCGACCTGCTCCTGGGCCTGCGACCCAAGGACTTTGACGTTGCCACCGACGCCACCCCCGAGCAGGTCAAGGGCCTGTTCCGGCGGGCCTTCATCATCGGTCGGCGCTTTCGCATCGTGCACGTGGTGCATGGGCGCGGCCGCGAGCACGAGGTAATTGAGGTCTCCACCTTCCGCGCCTACCTGGACAACGCCGCCGCCGAGCAGGTGGCCGGCAATGAGCGCACCAGCAAGAGCGAGCTGGCCGGCATGAAGCACGCGGTGGACGCCAGTGGCCGGGTGCTGCGTGACAACGTGTGGGGCCCGCAGGACGAGGACGCCACCCGCCGCGACTTCACCGTCAACGCGATGTACTACGACCCGCAGACGCAGGTGGTGGTCGACTTTCACGGCGGCCTCGACGACGCCCGCAAGAAGTTGCTTCGCATGATCGGCGACCCGGCCACACGTTACCGCGAGGACCCGGTGCGCATCATTCGTGCGGTGCGCTTTGCTGCCAAGCTCAACCCCCTGGGCTTCAAGCTCGAGCCCAAGACGGCGGCTCCGCTCAAGGCCGGCCTGGCCTTGCTGGCCGACGTGCCGCAAAGCCGGCTCTTTGACGAAATGCTCAAGCTCCTGCAGACGGGCCATTCCCTGGCCACGATCGCGCAGCTCAAGACGCTGGGCCTCGAAAAAGGCATCTACCCCTTGCTCGACCTGGTGGTCGAGCGCGCCGACGACCCCTTTGTGCGCGCTGCGCTGCAAGACACCGACCGCCGCGTCGGCGAGAGCAAGCCGGTGGCGCCGAGTTTCCTGCTGGCTGCGGTGCTCTGGTCCGACGTGCGCGAGGGCTGGGCCCGGCGCCAGGCCAAGCGCATGGCACCTTTCCCGGCGCTGCAGGAGTCGATCGACGTGGTGTTTGACGCCCGCATCGGCGACGTGTCGGGCCGCGGCAAGCTGGGCACCGACATGCGCGAGATCTGGATGATGCAACCGCGCTTTGACCGGCGCGTGGGCAGCGCCCCGTTCAGCCTGGTGGAGCAGCCGCGTTTTCGCGCGGGCTTCGACTTCATGCGCTTGCGCGCCGACGTTGGCGAGGTCGATGAGGTGCTGGCCGACTGGTGGCAGGAGTTCAGCCTGGCCAGCGACGCCGAGCGCGAGGACTTGATGGCCCAGGTGCGTGAGTCGTCGCAGCGCGGCCCGCGCCGGGTGCGCGCGGCCCGGCCGGCCGCCGAGGCGGGTGATGAACGCGAGCCAGATCGTGATGCCCGTGGCGAAGGTGGCGACGGCGACGAGACCGGCGAGCCCCAGGACCGCGGCGAGGGTGCCGAGGCTGGCGATGCGCCAGCGCGCAAGCGCCGCCGGCGTCGTCGCAAGCCCGGCGGTGGTGGCAGCGCCGGTGGCGCTGCTCCCGCGGGCGGCGAGGGCTGAACCATCGGCCTGGCGAAGCGGTGGAGGCCGGTTCGCCATCGGCACAGACGGCGC
>CANFQF010000020.1 GCA_947449025.1 Comamonadaceae bacterium | reverse complement strand
GTGGCGCGTTGCCCGCCACCAGCGACAACCCCTCCACATTCCAGGCGGGGTTCTGGTCGACCACCAGCACGGCGGCGAGGTCGTCGAATCCCATGTCGGTGTCGATCCAGACCGGGGTGGGGGTGGATGTGGATGTGGTTGTCGGAGTGGATGTCATCGCAGGGGCTCCGGTCGCAGGGTGGTCTTTGGCGCGTGGCGGCGCGTCGGGTCGCGTGCGGGCCTCAGGCCCGAAGCGGCTGGCTCGGATCCGGCACCGGTGTCGCTGCCAGCAGCTGGCGGGTGTAGTCGTGTCGCGGCGCGCCCAGCACCGCATCGACCGTACCCGACTCCACCACCCGGCCTTGCAGCATGACCACCACCCGGTCGGCGAGGGCTCGCACCACGCCCAGGTCGTGGGTGATGAACAGGTAGGACAGGCCTTCGCGCGCGCGCAGATCGGCCATGAGTCGCAGGATCTGCGCCCGCACCGACACGTCCAGGGCGGACACCGGCTCGTCGGCGACGATGAGGGCGGGCTTCGAGGCCAATGCGCGGGCGATGCCGACCCGCTGGCGCTGGCCGCCGGAGAGCTCGCTCGGCAAGCGCTCGCGGAAATGCGTGGCCGGCAGGCCCACCGCGTCGAGCAGGCGGTCGACTTCGGCTGCAGCGGACACCGCGTCCATGTCCCGGTTGTGGCGCAGGGGCAGGGCGATGCTGTGGCCGATGTTGTGGCGCGGGTTCAGCGACCCGCCGGTGTCCTGGAACACCACCTGCACATCGCGCCGAAAGCGCCGCCAGGCCTCGCCATGCAGCCCGGCGATGTCCTGGCCTTGGTAAAGCACGCGGCCTTCGGTGGGCGTGAGCAGGCCCAGCATCATCCGGCCCAGCGTCGTCTTGCCGCTGCCCGATTCGCCGACCACCGCCACCACTTCGCCCGGGTACAGCGCCAGGGACACGCCGTCGACCGCCGCCTGCAGGCGCGGCCGACGCAAAAAGCCGCCGGTGCCGCGCAGCGGGAAGCGCTGAACCAGGTCGCAGGCTTCGAGCAGGGGCGTGGGCCTTGCAGCGCCATGCGGGTCCTGTCCGGAACCCAGATGCGTAGTCATCGGGGCACTCATCGGGGCACTCACGCCGTCACCCCGTGGGCCGGGTCCTGGCTGGCGTCCCAGGTGTGCAGGATGCGCGGCTCGGCGGCGAAGTGGCAGCGGCTGGCGCTGCCGGCCTCGCCTTGCAGGGCCGGTGCCTCGTGGTCGCAGCGTCCGGCTTGGGCCTGCGGGCAGCGCGGATGGAAGCGGCATCCGGTCGGCCACTGGCCCGCGATGGGCACCCCACCGGGAATCGAAAACAGCGCCTCGCGTCGGGTGTTGCGACCCAGCACGCTGCGCAGCAGCCCTTGGGTGTAAGGGTGGCGGGGCGCGGCGAACAGGGGGCCAACCTCAGCGCTTTCGACCAACTCGCCGGCGTACATCACGTTCACCCGCTGGCAGGTTTGTGCCACCACACCGAGGTCGTGGGTGATCAGGAGCACGCCCAGCGCCAGCCGCTCGCGCAAGCGCACCAACAGGCGAAGGATGTCGGCCTGCACTGTCACATCGAGCGCGGTGGTGGGCTCGTCGGCGATCAGCAGTGCCGGCTCCATCGCCAGGGCAGCAGCAATCAGGATGCGCTGGCGCTGTCCGCCGGAAAGCTCGTGCGGGTATTTGGCCGCGGTCTGCGCCGGCTGGGGCAGCTCCATCAGCTCGATCAGCTCGAGCACCCGCGCCTCCACACCCTCGCGGCGCCCGTGGGCACGCAGTGCTTGGCCAATCTGCCGGCCCACAGGCATCAAGGGATCGAGAAAGCTCGATGGGTCCTGGAAGACCATGCCCACCCGGGCCCCGCGCACCTTGCGCATATCTGCTGGCGCCAGCGTCGCCAGGTTGCGGCCTTCCAGCCAGACCTCGCCACCGGCCAGGCGTAGCTGGGGTGTTGGAAAGAGGTTCATCACCGCGCAGGCGGTCATGGTCTTGCCCGATCCGGATTCGCCCACCAGGGCCACCGCCTCGCCGCGTCGGACGGTGAAGGACACGTCGTTGACCAGGCGCACCGGGCCGCGCGCGCCGTCAACGTCGACGCATAGGCCGCGGACGTCGAGGAGCACCTCCTCGCCGGGCGGCGTTCCCGGGCGGGCGGGCGTCGTGGAAGTCTTGCCAGACATCATGGGCGCCGCTCCCCGCGCGGGTTGAGGGCATCGTTGAGCGCATCGCCCAACATGTTGAAAGCGAGCACCGTCAGCGCGATGGCCAGGCCCGGAAAGGCCGACATCCACCAGGCGCTGCGCAAAAACTGCTGCGCGTCATTGAGCATGCCGCCCCAGGAAATGGCGTTGGGGTCGCCCAGGCCAAAGAAGCTGAGGGACGCCTCGATGAGAATGGCCGAGGCGATGTCCAGCGAGCCCAACACGATGATGGGCGCGGCCACGTTGGGCAGAATTTCGCTGGCAATGATGGCCCGGTCAGGCATGCCCGCGACCCGGGCGGCGTCGACGAAGGGCGCCTGCTTGAGGCTGGCCACCGTGGCCCGCACCACCCGCGCCATTTGCGGCCAGGCCAGCAGGCCGATCACGAGAATCAGCTTGCCGGTGCTGGCGCCGAACAGCGCGATCACGATCAGGGCCAGCACAAAGCGCGGCAGGGTCTGGAAGAACTCCGCGATGCGCATCAGCACCGCATCGATCCAGCCGCCAAAGTAGCCGGCCACGGCGCCCACGGTGACGCCCAGGCCCACCGCCAGCGCTGAAGAGGCAATACCCACCAGCATCGACACACGGGTTCCGTAGACCACCCGCGACCAGATGTCGCGGCCCAGGTCGTCGGTGCCGAGCCAGTGCCCGGGGGACAGCGGCGGCAGCAAGGCGTCATTGCCCCCGGCCATCGGGTTGTGGGTGGCGAACCAGGGCGCCAGCAGGGCTGCCATCACCATGAAAAGCAGCAGGCCCAGCGCCACCCGGGTGGATCCGCGCTGCAACAGGCGCCGGCGCAGACGCGCGCCACGGCTCTCGCGCGTCTGGCTCACGGCGGCCAGCATGGCGTCGGCGGGCGGGGCGGTGGTCACAGCGGACGACGCTGTGGAGGAAGGGAGGGGGTTCATGCGAGGCCAGTCATGCGGGCGGTGGCCTCTTAGGCCCGTTCGATCCGGGGATCGATCAGGCGGTGCACGATGTCGGTGATCAAGTTGGCTACCACAACCGTGGCCGAGACCATCAGCAAAATGGCCAGCATCACCGGGTAGTCGCGCTTGGAGATGGATTCATACAGCAAGCGGCCGATGCCCGGCCAGGCGAACACCGCCTCGATGAGGGCCGAGCCCGCCAGAATGAAGCCGATGTTGTAGCCAATGACGGTGATCACCGGCGCGGCGGCATTGCGCAGGGCATGCACGCCCATCACCATGAACTCGCTGGCGCCGCGGGCGCGGGCCGCCATGATGTAGTCGGCACCCATCACCTCCAGCATGGCAGCGCGGGTGATGCGGGTGATGAGGGTGAGGTAGCGGAAGGACAGCGCAAACGCCGGCAGCAGCAGGTAGCGCAGGCGTTCCACCACGCCGGCCCAGCCTTCGGGCAGTCCGCGGATGGGCTCCGCCCCTTGCGAGGGCAGCCAACCCAGGCCAATGGCGAAGGTGAGGATCAGGATTTGCCCGAGCCAGAAGTCGGGCACCGAGTAGCCCAGCGAGGCCCCAGCCTGCACGCCGCCGTCGAGCCAGCGCTGGCCGCGCGAGCGCGAGGCAATGGCGGCCGCCACGCCGAGGGTGACCCCGACCAGGCTGGCCAGACCCAGCGCGCTGAGGGTCAGCATGAGTGTGGCCCCCAGGCGCTCGAGGATGAGGCTGGCCACCGGCTGCTGCGCGGCGAAGGAGAAGCCGAAGTCCCCCTGCAGCACCTTCAGGAGGTAATTCCACAGCTGCACCCACACCGGCTGGTCCAGCCCATACTCGCGGCGCATCTGCGCCAGGTACTCGGGTGGAGCCGGGAAGTCGCCCACCAGCAGCACCAGCGGGTCGCCGGGCGTGAACGCAATCAGCAGGAAGTTAAGGACCACCACTGCAAAAAGCAGCGGAAGCGCCGACAGCAGTCGGCGCAGGATGAAAGCCGGCATTGCGTGGCGGTCTCGGGGCTTAGCCGACGCGGCGCACCGCAGACCACTGGTCGCGGCCGTCGAGCGCCGGGAACACGCCTTGCAGCTTCTTGCTCGCGGTGTCCACCGTCTCTTCGTCGAACAGCACCAGCGAGGGCAGGTCGTCGTTGAGGATCACCTGCAGCTCCTTGTACAGGCGGGCGCGGGCAGCGCGGTCCGGGTTGGTGGCGGCCTGCTGCAGCAGGTCGTCGACCTTGGGGTTGCTGTAGCCCGAGGCGTTGGTGTTGGCCGCGGTGGTGGTGTTGGTCACGTACAGGCGGGTGTAGCCGATGGCCGGGTCACCCGCGGAGTAGAAGGAGCCTAGGGTCATGTCGAAGTCGCGCTTGGTGAACACGCGGTCGATCAGTACCGAGCGCTCGAGCGGCTCGAGCTTGACCTCGATACCGATCTGGCGCAGGTTGTCCTGGATGATTTGTGCCTGGGTGCGCATCTGGGCGCGGCCCACGTCGAAGGGCATGCGCAGGGTGACGGTGTCGGGCTTGATGCCGGCCTTGGCCAGCAGGGCGCGGGCCTTGGCCGGGTCCAGCGGGTACTTCTTGGCGTAGCCCACTTCCTCATTGAGCAGCCACTTGAAGCCGTCGCCGAAGGCGCCGGCGCCCGGACGGGCCAGACCTTGCATCACCTGGGTCACCAGGCGCTTGCGGTCGATGGCCAGGGCCAGGGCCTGGCGTACTTCCTTTTTCTGCATCACCGCCGACTTGGTGTTGAACATCATGAACCAGATGGCCGGGATGTTCACGCCCTGGCGCGGTGCCAGGTTCTTGTCCTTCAAAAGGCGCGGGGTTTCGGCCTTGGGGGTGTAGAAATCCATCAGCGTGTCGATCTCGCCAGCCTCCAGCGCCGGCACCCGGTTGGCCGGCTGCGGGATGATCTGGAAGATGATCTGTTCGAGGTAGGGCTTGTCACCGTCCCAGTAGCTGGCGTTGCGCACCAGACGGATGCTGGCGCCGCGCTTCCACTCGGCGAACTTGAAGGGGCCGGTGCCCACCGGGCGCTGGTTGGCTGGGTTGGTGGCCACCGGGGTGCCCTCGTACACATGGCGCGGCAGCATGGGGGCGTCGAACACCGTCATTTGCGAGAGGAAGGGCGGGTAGGGCTTTTGCAGCTTCATCACCACGGTGGTGGCGTCCGGCGTCTCGACCTCGAGGCCGAGGTTTTTGAATACGGCCGAGGCGCGCGGGTGCAGCTTGGAGAGCACCTCCACCAGGCTAAAGCGCACGTCGGCGCTGGTGAAGTCGCGGCCGTCGTGCCACTTGACGCCCGCGCGCAGGGTGAAGCGGTAGGTCTTGCCGTCGGCGGAAATGTTCCAGGCAGTGGCCAGGGCGGGCTTGGGGTTGTAGTCCTTGTCCAGCCAGACCAGGCCTTCGAGGATCTTGGCCGAGACGTCGCCGGCGGTGAAGTCGGTGGTGGTGGCCAGATTCAGTGTGGGCGGGTCGGCGTCGATGCCCAGGACGGCCGTGCCCTTGGCCTGCGCGTAGGCCACTTGCCAGGGCGCCAGGCCCAGGCCGAGGGCGCCCAGGCCCAGTTGTGCCATGCGGCGGCGGTTGATCAGGGTCTGCTCGGGGGTGTTGTGGCTCATGGTCATTCCTTCAGGGGCGGCAGCGGTCGGTCGCCGATTGTCCTCCCGGTCGGCGTGTCCGGCTCGGGCAGTTGGCTTGGTTTAGCATTCAAAATGATAGCCGAGCCCATGTCCCTTCTTTCCTGAGACGCCCCATGACGATTCCCGCGCCTGTTCTGCCTGGCATCGCCGCCATCCAGGACGAAATGATTGGACTGCGGCGCGAACTCCACGCCAACCCCGAATTGGGCTACGAGGAGTTCGCGACCAGCGACCTTGTCGCCAGCAAGCTCGAGGCCTGGGGCTACGAAGTGCACCGGGGCCTCGCCGGCACCGGCGTGGTGGGCACGCTGCGCTGCGGCGCGGGCACCTGGCGCCTGGGCCTGCGTGCCGACATGGACGCCCTGCCCATGACCGAAACCAGCGGCCTGCCCTGGGCCAGTCGCAGCCCCGGCCGCATGCACGCCTGCGGCCATGACGGACACACCGCCACCTTGCTGGCGGCGGCGCAGCTGCTGTCCGTGACCCGCAGCTTCAGCGGCACCCTGCATCTGATCTTCCAGCCAGCCGAAGAAGGCTTGGCCGGCGCACGGCGGATGGTGGAGGAGGGCTTGTTCGACACGTTTCCCTGCGACCGTGTCTACGCCTTCCACAACGAGCCGGGCTTTGCGCAAGGGCGCTTCGGGATCATCAGCGGGCCGGTGTACAGCTCGTCTGACACCGCCATCATCACGATCCACGGCAAGGGCGGCCACGGCGCCATGCCGCACACCACGGTAGACCCGGTGGTGGTGGGCGCGCACCTGATTTTGGCGCTGCAGACCCTGGTCTCGCGCGAGGTCGACCCCAACGACATGGCCGTGGTCACCGTGGGAGCCATGCACGCAGGCACCGCGCCCAACGTCATTCCGAACAGCGCCGAACTCAAGCTCACCGTCCGCGCCCGCCGGCCCGAAGTGCGTGCCATGCTGCGCGAACGCATCACCGCCATGGCCCAGGCGCAGGCGGCGGTGCATGGCGCCAAGGCCGAGGTGGACTACCAGTGGAAGCTGCCCCCTTGCGTGAACGACGCCGAGGCGGCAGCCTTTGCCCGTGAGGTGGCTCTGTCCACCATGGGGGAGGCCGGCCTGATTGCGAACATGGCGCCGCTGCAAGCCAGCGACGACTTCGCCTTCATGCTGAACGCGGTGCCAGGCTGCTACATCGTGGTAGGCAACGGCGACGGCCAGCAGGGGCCGGGCTGCATGGTGCACAACACGGCGTATGACTTCAACGACCGCATCCTGCCTACGACTGCGAGCTACTGGGTGTCGCTGGTAGGGGCGTATTTGAAGGGCTGAGTTCTCGCTGCAAATACCCCTGGCGGCGCAGTTTTTACCGACCGAACTTCGACGTGTCAGGCGCCCGCTTGTTGGCAAAGGCGTCGTGAAGCTCGTGCGCTTCTTCCGAGGCGTAGTAGTGCGGCAGCATCAGGTCGTGCGTCACCCGGGCCAGCCCGCCCACGCCACCGTGCCGGGCGTTGAACGCGCCTTTGAGCGCCGCCAGTGCATAGGAGCCGCGCTCGGCGATCTTGAGCGCCATTGCCATGGTCTCGCGCTCCAGGTCGGCGTCGGGCACCACCCGGTTGATCAGCCCCAGGCCCAGCGCCTCCCGGGCGGTCAGCTTCTCGTTCATGAACCAGATTTCCTTGGCCTTCTTCTTGCCGACCAGGTCCTCCAGGTACCAGGTGCCGTAGCCAGCGTCGAAGCTGCCCACCATCGGGCCGACCTGGCGAAAGATGGCGCTTTCCTTGGCGATGGTCAGGTCGCACACCACATGCAGCACATGGCCGCCGCCGACCGCAAAGCCGTTGACCGAGGCGATCACCGGCTTTTGCAGGCGCTCGATGGCTTCGTAAATTTCCAGCGTGGACGGTGCGCCCGGATACAGGCGGGAGCTTTCGTCGCCATCGTGGTGGCCGCCGATGCAGAAGAACTTGTCGCCGGCGCCGGTGATCACCAGCACCCGGGTGCGGGTCTCGCGGCGGATCGACTCGATGCAGTCGCGCACTTCCTGGCAGGCCACGCGGTTGAACTTGTTGCCGTCATGCGGCCGGTTGAGCGTGAGGATGCCGACCGGGCCTTCCTCGCGGTAAAGAATCGTTTCGTAGCTGTGGGTGTCGGCCATGGGGTATCTCCGGTGGTCAAAAAATGCATCGTGTGTGGCGCGCCAGGAATTTTGCAACATGGCGCCTCGCCCCTGCGCCTATTGGCGTCGGGGCGGCGTCGCGGCAAGTGCACAAGGCACCTGGCGCAGCAGGCTTCAGAATGTACTATGCATAATCGGGATGTCGTGATCTCCCTATCGCGGCCATTTCCCGCGTGACAGATGGCACGCGCGGATTGCGCCCACCCTGCACATTTGCCGCCCCTGCCCCTGCCTGACCACACCCCATGAGCGACGGACTGCGCATCGATGACACCACGCCGAGGGTGCGGGTCATCACCCTGGACCGGCCCCACCGCCTCAACGCGCTCGATGGGCCGACCCTCACGGCCCTGCGCGCCGCGGTGGAGGACTGCTCGGCGCCAGGCCGGGACATCCGGGTCATCGTGATTCGCGGCGAGGGCCGGGCGTTTTGCTCCGGCACCGACCTCAAGTGGATCGCCGAGCACGCGCTGCACGACCCCGCGGCCCACCTGCAGAACCAGGACCGCATGCAGGCGGCCTACCAGGGCCTGGAGTCGGCCCGCCAAGTGGTGATCGCCTGTGTCAACGGTATCGCGGTGGCCGGTGGGCTCGAGCTGGCACTGGCCTGCGACATCGTCGTTGCAGACGAGGACGCGATGATGGGCGACGAGCACATTCGCAAAAACCTGTTTCCCAGCGGTGGCAGCACCCAGCGCCTGCCGCGCCGCATCGGTCTGCCGCGTGCGCTGTACTATCTTTTGAGTGGCCGGCGCATGAGCGGCCGCGAGGCCGAGCGCATCGGCCTGGCGGCGCTGGCAGTGCCAGGCGCCGAATTGCAGGCCACCGTGCTGCAGCTGGCCCAGGAAATCGCCGAGGCCGACCCGCAGGCCCTGGCCAGCCTGAAGTACACCGCCCGCCGCTCGCCCGAGTTGCCGCTGCACGATGGCCTGGCCCTGGAGCGTTGGATGCAGTTTCGTTATCGCCAGGAGTCGCCCGCCATGGCTGCTGGCGTCACCCGTTTTGCCGCCGGCAATGCCGCACCCCATGAGGAGAAGTCCTGATATGACCGCAAGCCCTGGCGCCAGCGCCACCCCACTGCAGCGCCCGCTCGAAGGCATTCGCGTCCTCGATCTCACGGTGGCCCTGGCCGGTCCCTACGGCGCCCTCATGCTGGCGGGCCTGGGCGCGGAGGTGATTCACGTCGAGTCGCCCGGCGGTGGTGACATTGCACGCACCAACCCGCCCTTCGTCAGCCTGCGCGGCATCAACTTCGGTGGCGCGATGGCCGAGGACGAGATCTCGGTGACCATCGTCAACCGCGGCCGTAACAAAAAGAGCGTCACCCTGGACCTCAAGTCGCCCAAGGGCCGCGAGCTGTATTTCCGGCTTGTGCAGGAGTGCGATGTTGTCCTGGAGAACATGAGCGAGGGCGCCACCACCCGTCTCGGCATCGACTACGCCCGCACCGCCGAAGTCAATCCGCGCATCGTGTATGGCTCCATCAGCTCCTTTGGCGAGCCCAGCGTGGTACCCGGCCTCAAGGGCATGGACATCCTGGTGCAGGCCGCCTGCGGCTTGATGGAGGTGACCGGCTTTGCCGACGGCCCGCCCACCCGGATCGGGATTCCGATCGCCGACCTGGTGACGCCCCTGTACGCAGTCAATGGCATCCTGGCCGCCCTGATCCAACGCGGTCGCACGGGCCGCGGCCAGCACGTGCAGGTGTCCATGCTCGATTGCATGGCCTCGCTGCTGGCCGAGGAGCATTTCGACCTTTTTGCCCAGGCCGGCGTGCCGCGCCGATCGGGCAACTCGCACGACCGGCTGGTGCCCTTCGGTGTCTACCCTTGCACGGATGGTCATGTGGCCATCGTGGCCTTCCGGCCGGAGTGGATTCGGCCCTTGCTCGAGGCCATGGGCAAGCCCGAGTTGCTGGACGACCCGCGCTTTGCCAGCCGCGGCCCGCGCATGGCGCATGCCGCCGCCTTCAACGGTTACATCGAGGCCTGGACCCGCGAGCGCACCACCGCCGAGGTGGTGACCGAGCTGCTTGAAAAGCGCCAGGTGCCGGCCACCCGGGTGCGCGCACCCGGCGAGGTGCTGGCCGACCCGCAGCTGATCGCGCGCGGCGCTGTGACCGTCCTCGAGCACCCGCTGATCGGCGACCTGCGCACCAGCGGCATTGGCAACCCCATTCGCTTCTCCGACGCCCACGCCCAGTTTGATGTGCCGGCCCAGGATCTGGGCGCGGCCAATGCAGACATTTACGGCGGTCTGCTCAAGCTTCCTGAGGCCGAGATTGCCGCGCTGCGCGCCCAGGGCGTGATCTGAGAGGCGCTGCCTCGTGAGCGACATCTGATGGACAACACCTGATGGACGAACTGGCGACCCTGGACCAGCTGCTGGCGCGGCGCCACAGTTGCCGTGCCTTCCGCCCTGACCCGGTGCCGCGGGACCTGCTCGAGCGGGTCCTCACCGCTGCCGGCCGCAGCGCCTCCTGGTGTAACGCCCAACCCTGGCATGTTCACATCGCCAGCGGCGAGCCACTCGAGCGCCTGCGCGCGGCGCTGATCGAGCGCGCCCGCAGCGGCGCGCCGGCGGCCTCTGATCTGGACCGGCCGCGCGAGTACACCGGTGTCTACCGCGACCGCCGCCGCGAATGCGGCTGGGCCCTGTACGAGGCGGTGGGGGTGGCCAAGGGCGACCGGGAAGCGTCTGCCGCCCAGGGGCTGGAGAACTTCCGCCTCTTTGGCGCACCGCATCTGGCCGTGGTGACCAGCCCGCAGGCCCTGGGTACCTACGGGGTGATGGACTGCGGCGCCTGGGTGGCCAACTTCATGCTCGCTGCCACGGCCCAGGGCCTGGGCACGATCGCCCAGGCCGCGGTGGCCTCCTGGCCCGACATCCTGCGCGCACACTTACCGCTGCCCGCAGACCGGCATGTGGTCTGTGGCATTTCGATTGGCTTCGCAGATCCGACGCATCCGGCCAACGCCTTTCGCACCACACGCGCCCCGCTGGGCGAGGTGGTCACCTGGGTCGGAGAGGGCGGGGCTTGAACGCCGGTGAGCGGCTGCCGGGTACGCCCGAGCCCATGCATCTTTGGGCGACGGAGGCCGGCCTGCGCATGGCGGCCGACAGTTGGGGCGACCCGGCTGCACCGCTGGTCGTGCTCGGGCACGGCGGCGGTCAGACCCGCCACGCCTGGCGCGACACGGGCCGGCGCCTCGGTGATGCTGGCTATTTCGCGGTGGCGTTCGACTGCCTCGGCCATGGCGACTCCGACTGGACCGTGGACGGCGACTACGGGATGGACACCCATATCCGCGGCCTGCGCAACCTGCTGGCGGTACCAGCACTGGCCGGGCGCCGGCCGGTGCTGGTGGGGGCGTCGCTTTCGGCTGAGGCCTTTTTGCTTGGCGTCGGTGAGGGCCTGATCGATGCGGCCGGCCTGGTTCTGGTCGACTACGCGCCGCGCACCCAGGAGGAGGGTTTCCTGCGTAACAAGGCCTTCATGGAGGCCCATGCCGACGGCTTTGCCTCGTTGGTGGAGGTGGCCGACGCCATCGCCAGCCACCGTGGCGGACCACGCCCTTCACGCGTCGAAGGCCTGGCCAAGGTGGTGCGTCGGCGCGCCGATGGCCGCCTGCAATGGCACTGGGACGCCCGCCTGCTCGATAGCCGGGTGCGCGAGTATCCCCATCGCTACGCGCGCATGGCCGCTGCGGCTCGCCGTCTGACCCTGCCTACGCTGCTGATGCGCGGGGGCCGCTCCGACGTGCTGAGCGAAGCCGGTGCGCGCGAATTTCTGGAGATGGTGCCGCAGTCCGATTACGTGGTGATCGAAGAGGCTGGCCACATGATTGCCGGCGACGCGAACGACGCTTTCGGCCAAGCAGTGCTGGGCTTTTTGGGCCGGGCCCTGGCCTGAGGGCCAAGGGGCCATTCGAGCCAATCATGCATAATGTTTTATTCAAAGGAATCACCCCATGGACCTCCTCAACGAGCTTTTCGGTGTCGCTGGCAAGACCGTCCTGATCACCGGCGGCGCCAAGGGAATTGGCGCGGCCATCACCACGGCCTTCGTCAAGTGCGGCGCCAAGGTCTACATCTGCTCGCGTGACCTGGCCGCCTGTGAGGCGCTGGCCGCCGAGCTGGCGCCTTTTGGCGAGTGCACCCCGCTGGCCTGCGACATCGCCTCCGACGAAGACCGCAAGCGCTTCACCACCGACTTCCTCGCCCGGGTGCCCCAACTCGACGTGTTGATCAACAACGCTGGGGCGCTGTGGGCGGCGCCGCTGGCCGAGTACCCCGAGTCTGGCTGGGACAAGGTCTATGACCTCAATGTCCGTGGCACCTTCTTCCTGATTCGCGACCTGATGCCTGCGCTCGAAGCCGCTGGCACCGCCGAAGACCCGGCGCGCATCATCAACGTGGGTTCGATCAACGCCCTGTACCTGCCGGCGCATGAGACCTATGCCTACACCTCGAGCAAGGCGGCCCTGCACCACCTGACCAAGCACCTGGCCTCGCAGCTGGCGCGCCGCCATGTGGTGGCCAATGTGATCGCGCCCGGGCAGTTCCCGAGCAAGATGCTCCAGGGCACCATCGAGCGCAAGGGCCTCGAATCCCTGACCGCCAAAATCCCGCTGGGGCGCCTGACCAACGAGGCCGATATGGCTGGTGCGGCGATCTACCTCGCCTCCAAGGCGGGCGCTTACCTCACCGCGGTCGAGATCCCGGTGGATGGTGGCTACGGTATGTTCAAGTAAGCGCCTGCATCCGGCGCTGGATCAGGACGTTCATCGTCAGCCCCAGCACCACCAGGCCGGCGCCGCAGATCAGGAACACCGGCGCAGCCCCGAACCGGGCCCAGGCCAGCGCGATGATCGCCACCCCGGCGCTCTGGCCAAAGAAGTTGCAGGCGGTAAAGACTGCGAAGGACAGCCCCGAGGCATCGGGCGCCAACTGCGTCACCTGCACCTGCAGCGTGTTGTGCAGGGTGAAGAAGCCAAAGCCGGCCAAGATACAGGCGGGCGCCGCCCAGCCCCAGTCCGGAATCAAGCCCAGGCTGCCGACACTCGCCCCCATGATCGCGCCGCCCAGCGCTGGCAGTCTGGGCCGCGCGATGTGTTGCAGCAGCCAGGGCGCCGCCCGGCTGAATAAAAAGCCGCCGATCCCGAACAGGGCCACCAGCGCACCGGCTCTGTCCAGGGGCAGGCCAAAGCGCTGGTGCAGGACGCTGGGCGCCAGCGCCAGACAGCCAATGCCCAGGGCCACTTCGGCGCCGGTGGCCAGCAGCACCACCCGCGCCCAGGGCAGGGCCCAGAGATGACGCAGGCCCTGAACCAGACTGGCGCTCGGGCCAGCGGACGGTTGGGGCTGGGGGCCAGCGGCCTGGTCACGGCGCCAGACGACCCACGCGATGATGGCGTACATGGCGGCCACCACCAAAAAGGCGCCGCGCCAACTCCATGCTTCGGACAGCAGGCCGCCGAGCAGCGGGCCGAGGATCATGCCGAACACCGATACCCCCGAGAAACGCGCCAGTGCTTGCTGGCGCTGGGCCAGGGGCACGTTGTCGCTGATCCAGGCCAGGCCGAGGGGAAAGATGCCCGCCGCGGTTGCGCCCATGGCGGCACGGGCCAGCACCAGCGCGGTGAGGCTGGTGGCAGCCGCTGCCGCCAGGGTGATGGCGGTGCAGGCCAGGGCGGCGATGGCGATCACCCGCAGCTTGCCGTGCCGGTCGCCGATCGGGCCCCAGAGCAACTGCGTCACTGCGTAGCCGATTGCGTAGGCCGAGACCACCGCCGAGGCCTCCACCGTGCCGGTCTCAAAGGCCAGGGCCAGCGCCGGCAGCATGGCGTCGCACAGACGGGTGCCGGCCAAGCTTACGAAGGCCGCGGTTGCCAGTATCAGCAGCAAGGTGCCTCCGGGGCGCTGTGGCGGCCCAAGCGGCGGCTGGGGTAGCTCGTGCGACTCCGGCGCTTTCGGCGCTAGCGTGTTGGCAGGGGGCGCGGCGTCTGTCACAAGCGGCGTTCCATGGACATTTGCGATGCATTATGCACTTGAGAATCTTGCCGCCGTGCATAATGCATTGTTTGCCAAGTGCGACCAGATTCGAACGACAGGAGACCTCACGTGAAAGCGCAGCCCCTTGCCGGCATCCGGGTGCTTGAAGTCGGCGCCTATATCTCGGCCCCCTACGCCGGGGTGATCCTCACCTCCCTTGGCGCGGAAGTGGTCAAGGTCGAGCCCAGGCAGGGCGAGGCCTTCCGGCGTGGCGAGGACAACAACAACGCGTACTTCATCCAGTACAACACCGGCAAGAAGAGCATCGCGGTCAACCTCAAGACCCAGGCCGGCGCTGGGGTGGTCAAGGCCCTGGTGCCGAAGTTCGACGTGCTCATTGAAAACATGCGTCCGGGCAAGATGGCGGCGCTGGGTTTGGGCGAGGCGGACTGCCGCCCTCTGAACCCGAGCCTCATCTACACCTCGATCTCCGGCTTTGGCAGCGGCGGCCCCTGGGTGGACCGGCCGGCCTACGACACCATCGGCCAGAGCATCGGCGGCATCTATTCGATCATGAACGACGCCGGCAATCGGCGCCTCACCGGCACCTGCATGGCCGACCTGATCACCGGCATTGGCAGTGCCATGGGAATTTTGGCGGCGCTTCTGGGCCGCGAGCGCAGCGCGGACCGCAAGGGCACGCTGCTGGAAACCTCGCTGCATGAGGCGGTGTCGATGATCACCATTGACGCCCTCACGCATGCCTACGAGGCAGACTTCGACCCGGTTCGTAATTCCCGTCACCCGCAGGCCCAGAACTTCTGCCTCCAGTGCGCCGATGGGGGCGCAATCACGGTGCACCTGTCGCTGTCGCAAAAGTTCTGGGGCAATCTCGCCCGGGTGTCCGGCCACCCGGAGTTGATCGACGACCCGCGCTACGCCACCTACGATGTGCGCAGGGTGCCCGAGAACTATGAAGCCCTGGTGGCCATCATGGAGGCCGCTTTCCGCAAGAAGCCGCGCGCCGAATGGGAGCGCCTGCTGGTCGAGGCCGACGTGCCATTCGCGCCAGCCCTTTCCATGCACGAAGTCGTCGAGCACGAGCAGACCCAGTGGCTGGGCCTGGTCGGCCCCGAGGTCAAGGGCATTCCGGTGGTGCGCCCGCCCTGGCGCTTTGACGGTCAGCGGCCCGCACGCAGCGAGCTGCGCGCCCGCGTGGGCGAGCACACACGGGAGATTCTGGCCGAGGTGTACCCGCCCGCCGAGATCGACGCCCTGCTCGCCCGGGGCGACGTCTACCTGCCGGCCTGAGCCGGCAAGCGAATCGGCGCAGGTTTTCATTTGCTCGGGCCCCACACCTTCACGGCACCGGCGCGAAACCAAGGAACCCCAGTGAACAAACCTCCGCACCCCGGCCCGCTGGCTGGCCTTCGCGTTCTTGAGGTCGGCGGCGTCGGCCCCGGCCCTTTTTGCACCATGCTCATGGCGGACATGGGTGCCGAGGTGATCCGCATCGACCGCAAGCATGCCGGCGAGAGCGGCTTGCCAGTGGAGCGCCGCTTCGACGTGATGTTCCGGGGCAAACGCTCGGTGGCCATGGACCTCAAAAAACCGGTCGCGGTCGAAGCGATCCGGCGCATGGCCGCCCGAGCCGACGTGCTGGTGGAGGGCTTTCGCCCCGGCGTGATGGAGCGCCTGGGCCTGGGCCCCGACACCTGCCTGGCCCTCAACCCGAAGCTGGTCTATGGCCGCATGACCGGCTGGGGCCAGGACGGCCCCCTGGCCAAGGCGCCGGGGCATGACCTGAACTACATCGCCCTCTCGGGCGCGCTGCACGCCATGGGCCCCAAGGACGGGCCGCCGGCAATTCCCCTCAACCTGCTGGGCGACTTCGGCGGCGGCGCCATGTACCTGGCCTTTGGCATCCTCTGCGCCCTGCTCGAGGCGCGCAACTCCGGCAAGGGCCAGGTGGTGGACGCGGCCATGATCGACGGCACCACCTCGCTGATGTCCATGGTCTACGGCGTCTTTGCAGCCGGTTACTGGCGCGACGAGCGGGCCAGCAACCGGCTGGACTCTGGCGCCCCCTGGTACCAGGTGTACGAAACGCGCGACGCCAAATGGGTGGCGGTCGGCTCGACCGAGCACAGCTTCTACCTGAACACGATGCAGGTGCTGGGCCTGCGCGCGCAAGACTTCCCCGAGCAGCATGACCGCACCGGCTGGCCCCAGGTGCAGGCGGCCATGGCCGCTGCGTTCAAGCAGCGCACCCGTGACGAATGGGTCCAGGCCTTCGACGGCACCGACACCTGCTTTTCGCCGGTGCTGTCACTGGCCGAGGCGCCGGGCGATCCGCATCAGCGCGCCCGAGGCAACTTCATCGAGGTGGCCGGCGTCACCCAGCCGGCGCCGGCGCCGCGCTTTTCCCGCAGCCAGGGACAGGTGCAGGGGCCGCCGCCCGAGGTGGGCCAGCACAACGACGAGGTGCTGGGCGAATGGGGATTCAGTGACGATGAGGTCGCACTCATGCGGCACGCCGGCGGTATCTGAACGCAGGTACGGCAAGCGAAGGCGCGGCAAGCGCAGACAACAAGGAGGCAGGAGATGGCAGCGTGGAATTTCCAGTCGGCCCGGGTGCCAGTCAGTGGCGCCGCCTCGGGCATTGGTCTGGCGGTATGCCGCCGGTTGCGGCAGGAGGGCGCCACGCCCTTGCTGCTCGATCGTGACGCCGGCCGGCTGGCTGCGGCGGTGGCCGAAATTCATGCCGGCGACCCGGATCCGGGCCGCTATGGCTACCAGGTCGACGTCAGCGACTCCGCTTCGGTGAACGCCTGCTTCGACCGCATCCGCCAAGAGCACGGCCTCATCACCCACGCGGTGGCCTGCGCCGGCATCGTCGTGCCCGGCCATGTGCTGACCCTCGCCGACGAAGACTGGCGCCGCGTGATGGGCGTCAACCTCGACGGGGTGATGTTCTTCTGTCGCGCGGCTGCACGCCACCTGGCCGAGCGGCGCGGGGGGGCCATGGTCAACATGGCCTCGATCGCTGGCCAGGCCGCCAAGCACAGCCGGGCCTCCTATTCCGCCTCCAAGGCCGCCGTGGTCAATCTCACCCGCGCCCTGGCGATGGACATGGGCGAGTACGGCGTGCGGGTCAACGCGATCGCCCCGGGCGTGATCGACACCCCGATGCAGACCGGCGGCTCGATCGGCATCGCCGGGCGCGGCGCGCTCAAGCGCATGGGCGAGGCCGAAGAGGTGGCCAACGCGGTGCTGTTTTTGCTGTCCGACCTGGCCAGCTACGTCACTGGCCACACGCTGGCCGTAGACGGGGGCGTGTCGGCGACCTATGCCTGAGGCCCGGCCACTGCGGCGGCCTGGGCATCGGCCGGTCGATTCACGGACCTTTTCTCGAACTCAGAAACGGGAGCCACGATGAACAGCCAGGAACTTTTTGACAAGGGCATGGCGGTCCGCCGCGCGGTCAATGGGGACGCGGTCATCGACCAGTCGATGAAGAACGCAGACGAGTTCAGCATGCCCATGCAGGAGCTCGTCACAGAGTTCTGCTGGGGTGCCATCTGGACCCGGCCTGACCTGGACCGACGCAGCCGCAGCATTTTGAACATTGGCATGCTGGCTGCGTTGAACCGACCGGAAGAACTGGCGGGCCATATCCGAGCCGGCCTGACGAACGGGCTGACCCAGACCGAGATCCGGGAGTGCCTGCTGCAGGTGGCCGTTTACTGCGGCATGCCCGCTGGCCTGGGCGCCTTCAAGGTGGCGCGCCAGGTCTTTGCCGACCTCAATCGATGACGATGCCCTTGGCCGTCGCCACGCGCTTGTAGGTGGTGTAGGCGTCGCGCACCTTCACGCGCGCCTGCTCCATAGTGAGGGCCATCGGGATGGCGCCGTCGGCCTTCATCCGGGCCTGCAGTTCTGGGCTGCGGCCAATCTCGTTGACCTCCTTGTTCAGACGCTGCAGCAGTGCCGGCGGGACGCCAACGGGCGCATAGATCGCTGTCCACAGCGTCGCCTCGTAGCCGGGCACCACCGAGGCCATCGGCGGCACGCCGGGGAAAGCGGGGCTTGGCTGCAGGGAGGTGACGGCCACCTGGCGGGCGCGGCCCGATTCGATCGTCGAGGCGAAGGTGGTGTTGACCGCCAGCATCAGGTCGATGGTGCCGCCGGCCAGGTCGGTGGTGGCCAGCGACATGCCCTTGTAGGGGATGTGCTTGATCTGGACCTTGGCCGCGTCGTTGAGGATTTCGGCGGCCAGGTGCGGGAAGGTGCCGACGCCGGCGGTGCCGTGCGTCAGTGCATCGGGCTTGGCGCGAGCGGCGGCCAGCAGGTCGGCCGGCGTACGGATGTTGGTGGTGGACGCGGCAGCGATCACCATCGGGCCCTCGCCCATGACCGAGATCGGGACGAGCTCGGTGACCACATCCACCGGCACCACCTTCATGGTGGCCGCGGCGCTGATCAGGCTGTTCGATGTGAAGAGGAGCATCGAGCCGTCTTTCGGACCCTTGGCGACGGCGGCGGTACCGATGAAGCCCGAGCCGCCGGCCCGGTTTTCGACGATGACGCTCACACCCAAGCGCGGTCCGAGCTGGGCGGCGATCTCGCGCGCGATGATGTCGGTGCTGGCCCCGGGAGCGAAGGGCACGATGATGCGGATCACGGACGGAATGGCGGCGGTCTGTGCTGCCGCCGGCGCAGCCAGGGAGAGAGACAGGGCGAGGGCGGCGAGGCTGGAGAGCAAGGTGCGGCGGGGGGTGCGCATGGGAAATCCTTCAGGGGGGGTCAAGGTGTGGCCCAGCCGACATGGCGCCCGGTGACGGGCCGTTGCAAGCGCGGCTGTAAAATGCATTGTGCATTTACACGACGCCGGGTCTCTCCAAGTTTTCCCTAGTCCCGAACCCCGAGCTTGCCGCCGCCATGACCGCGCCTGAATCCAACCGCAGCCTGGGCGCGCGCATCTTCCAGGTGGTGGGCGCCCAGTTCGGCGTGCACGCCTGCATGTCTGGCCTGCGCATGGGCGTGCCGCTGTTGGTGCTGCACCAGGGGCTGGGCGCAGCCGCTGCCGGCTTTGCGCTCGCCCTGTTCGGCGTCGGTCAGATCCTGATGTCCCTGCCGGCCGGCTTTATCGCCGACCGTTACGGCGTCAAGCGTCCGGTGTACGGGGGCATGGCCACGGCCGTGACCGGCGCGGCCATCGCCGCGGCCTGGCCGATCTACCCGGTGCTGTGCCTCACCGCCTTCCTGGCGGGCGCGGCGATCGCGGTGGTGGTGGTGGCCGTGCAACGGCAGGCCGGCCGTCTTTCCAGCGATGTGGCGGACTTGCGCCGGATCTTCGCCTGGCTCACCTTCGGTCCGGCGACTTCCAACTTTGCTGGCCCCGTCCTGGTCGGCCTAGTGATTGACGCCGCAGGGTTTCAGGTCGCTTTCATGATGCAGGTTGGTATTGCGCTGATCACATGGCCCTTCATCTGGTCGATTCGCGAGCACCCGCTCACCCCCCCAACCCAGGGCCGGCTTCAAGGCGTCTGGGCGCTCTGGCGTGACCCGGTGGTACGGCGTGTGCTGTCCATGAACTGGTTTGTGTCGTCGACCTGGGACCTGCACACCGTGATGCTGCCCTTGCTCGGGCATGCGCGCGGCCTGTCGGCCGGCGTGATCGGCGGCATCCTGGGGGCCTTCTCGCTGGCCGCAGCGCTCATTCGCCTGGTCACGCCTGCGCTGGCGGCGAGAGTCAAGGAGTGGGTGCTGCTGTCCTGCGCGCTGGGCTTGGCCGCCGTCTTGCTGGCCTTGTACCCCTTGCTGTCCTCGGTGGCGGCGATGGCCGCCTGCTCGATCCTGATCGGCGCAGCGGTCGGCGTAGTGCAGCCCCTGGTCATGGGCCTGCTGCATCAGATCACGCCGCGCGATCGTCACGGCCAGGCGGCGGGCCTGCGCATGATGATGATCAATGCGTCCAGCATTTCGATGCCGGTGCTGGCCGGATCGGCCGGCGGCCTGGTCGGCGTGGCTGGCGTGTTCTGGGCCGGCGCAGTGCTGATGGGGTTTGGCGCCCGCCAGGCCTCGGGGCTGCGCTCGCTGCTCGATCGCGGCAAGGCTTAAGCGCCGACCTGCCTTCTCGCGCGCAGGCGGCCGGCGGTCAGCACGTGGGTTAGTCGGTCACGATCTGCTGGTCGGTCGCCAGCTTCTTCCAGGTCAGGTAGTCCTGGCGGATGCGAACCGCCAGTTCCTCGGGCCCCGCGTTGATCGGGGCGGCGCCATCGGCTTCGACCAGCTTGCGCACATCGCCGCTGCGGGCGACCTCGTTGGTCTCGCGGTTGAGGCGCTGCAGCAGCGCCGGCGGCAGGCCGGCAGGGGCGAACAGGCCATACCAGATGCCGGTCTTGTAGCCGGCAGCAGCCTGGCCCATGGGCGGCACGCCCGGATAGGCGGGGTTGGGCTGGGCCGAGGTGACCGCGATCGGGATCACCCGGCCAGACTGCACCTGGGGCGCGAGGGTGGAATAGGAGCCGATGGTCAAGGTCAGGGTGCCGGCGGCCACGTCCACCAGGGCGGGGGCGGCGCCCTTGTAGGGGATGTGGCGGATCTTCACCTTGACTGCGTCGTTGAGCAGTTCGACCGCCAGATGTCCCAGCGAGCCGACGCCGGCGGAGCCGGCGGTGAGCACTTCGGGCTTGGCCCGCGCAACGGCGACCAGATCCTCGGGGGTCTTAATGCCCGCCTGCGAGGACACACCGATCAGCATGGGGCCGTCGGCCACGATGGCCACCGGCACCAGGTCGGTGGTGACGTCATAGCTCACGTTGCGCGCGGTAGCGGCGGCTGTGACCAGGCTGGTGGAATTGAACAGAAGTTGCGAGCCGTCCTTCGGGCCCTTCGCGACGCCAGCGACCGCGGTGGTGCCCGAGGCCCCGGCGCGGTTTTCCACGATCACGGTGGTGCCCAGCCGGGTGCCGAGCTGGGCCGCGACGGCACGCGCCAGCACGTCGGTACCCGCGCCTGGAGCAAAGGGCACGATGACCTTGATCAGCGGTGGGATGGTGACCTGCTGCGAAAAGGCCGCCAGCGGCGTGGCGAGCAGGGCCAAGCTGGCGAGCGAAAGAGAAAGGCGACGGTTCATGATTTGTCTCCAGAACAAAAAAGCAGATTGCCTACGATTGGGCATGCGCGGGGAGGTTGCGCCGAGCCTTGCCAAGTGTCAATCCGGTGAGACCCGGTCGGTCCTTGCTTCGGGCGCTTCGATGTCGATGCATTTTTTTCGAGCGCGCTGGCCTCCGGACTTCATCCCTCAAATCCGGCATTGCAGCAAGTCCGTGAGTTCGCCGACCCGGGTGGCCGGGTCCAGGCGGTCGACCATCGCGAACAGACGTGCCGAGGGTTCGGTGCCGATCACTTCCTCGGTCAGTTCCATCAGTTTGGTGAGGTGCTGCTCGGGGGTGTAGGGCGAATCGGCCCGGCCGGGGACCTTGTCGACGAAGACCCGCTGGCTGCTGCCGTCCCGGAAATGGGCGGTGACGTCGGCGACGAAGCGCAGGCCGTACTGGGCGTCGAGCTCGGTGGAAACTTCCAGCTTCATCTTGCGGGCCAGCAAGATCACCTCGGACTCCGGCGGCAGCTGCAGCCGACCTTCGAGGAAGTCCAAGTGGGTGCGGTAGCCGTTGCCCTTGCCAGTGGCGGCCAGCGCCATCTGCGTCGGCAACGAGTACTGCAGCTCCTCGATGTTGCGCGGCTGGAAGATGTTCTCGTTGCCGGTGCCGACGATGGCGTCGACCATGGTCTGCAGCTTGACGTCGATGGACTCGATCTCCTGCGCGCGTGACCGCAGCACTGCGCCGGCCTCGATGAAGGGGTGGGTGCAGGCGCAGGCGCAATAGGCCTTGAACGAGAGCCCAGGCAGGGTCAGGGGCGCGTCCAGCGCGAAAACGGTCCGCGCCTCGTCGGTCACTTGCTTGCGGATAAAGGTGGCATACAAACCCCTGCGACCCGTGAGCCAGCGCTGGGGGCCGGTGACTCCGGCGCGCGCGAGTTCGGCTGACTCGATGCCGTTGCGCACCGCCAGGCCCGCATGGGCCCGCTTGATCGAGCCGCCGGTGGAGGCGTACTCGGTCGGGCCGCTGGCGTGGCTCAGGGCGATGGCCAGTGCGTGGAAGGTCTTCTCCTCGTCCAGGCCATAAAGCTTGGCGGCAATCGCCGCGGCGCCGAAGTTGGCCAGCACCGCATGGGGCTGCCAACCGGCATTGAGCAGGTCGGGCGAGCCCAGGTTGCCAATGCGCACATAGACCTCGTAGCCGGCGACCATGGCCACCAGCATTTCCTCGAGGGTGGAGCCGACCTCCTCGCCGATAGCCAGCGCGGTCGGCACCACGCAGCAGCCCGGGTGGGCGTTACCGGCGAAGTCGTCGTACTCGAAGCCGTGGCCGTAGGTGGCGTTGAGGTAGGCCGCGTCAGCCGCGGCCACCTTGTCGGTCTCGCCCACCAGGGTCGATTTGCCGGGTCGCAACTGCCGGGCGGCCCGCACCTGGCGTGACCAGGGCAGCCGCGCCGCGCCGATCTGGATGGCCAGCTGGTCCTTGATCAGGGCCCGGGCGGCAGCGTGGGAGGCGGCGTCAATGTGCTGCGATGTGAAGCCAACGACCAGGCGGGCGACGGCACGTTCGAGGGAATCAGGGCTTGTCTGTGCGGTGGGGGTCATGGGGCAGGCCTGGGTCTGGCAATGAATTGCGCAAAGAGATCATGCATGATATATCCTGCCTGATCGCCACCCAATAATCGTTGGTCGGCTAACATCGGCCCCGTACTGCAAGGGGCCGGCTGCCCGGCCGGCGCCCTGCGCCCGAAGGGTTGGCTGAGAGCGATCAGCGTCCTGTGGGCTTAACCGAAAAAGGGGGATTCCCTTGGATCCGATCAGAAGTTCCCAGCTGCCAAAAGACGTCGGCATGCAACTGTCCGCATCGGTGGCCAGCCACCTGCGTGAGCAAATCGTCTCTGGCCGTCTCAAGACGGGAGAGTTCCTTCGTATTGACGCCATCGCCAGCGAGCTGGGGGTGAGCACGACGCCGGTGCGCGAAGGCCTGCTGCTGCTCCAAAGCGAGTCCTTTGTTCGCCTGCTGCCGCGGCGCGGCTTTGTCGTCAACAGCTTCAGCCAGGGTGACCTGCGCGACATCTTCTGGGCCCAGGCGGTGATTGCCGCCGAACTGGCCGCCCGCGCCGCGCAAAAAATGGGCAAGGAGGGGCTGGCCCATCTGCAGCACCTGATCGTCGAGCACAAGGCGGCGTACAAGGCGCGCAACGACGAGCAAGTGGCGCGCTTGGGTCATGAGTTTCACCGCGCCATCAACCTGGCCGCCGAGTCGCCCCGGCTGGCGCTGCTCCTGGGCAGCCTCACTAAGCAGCTGCCTAATCGTTTTTACGCCAGCATCGAGGGGCAACTCGAGGAGACCTTCGAGTACCACCCCATCATCCTGGACGCGATTCGCATGAAGGATTCGGACGCGGTGCGCTCGCTGATGTACCGCCACATCATGGGCGGCGGCGATCATCTGGTCGACTCGCTCGAGCGCAGTGGCGCTTGGGGCGAGCCTTCGGCGACAGGTGGAAAGGCCGTTGGCAAATCTGTTGCCAAACCCGCAGGCAAACCTGCAGCCCCTGTTGCCAAGGCACCGGCCAAGCCCACAAAAACTGCCAAAGTAGCCAGGCCTGCCAAGTCCGCCAAGGCGGTCAAGCCTGCCAAGGCACCGGCCCGTTCCAGGGCGGCGGCCAAGCCTGCTACTCCCAAGGGCCGGGCGCGGGCCTGACCGCGCCAGTTCCGAACTACGGAACGTTTCCTACCCTTGGCTTGACAGGGCGCGCGCGCGCGTCGAACGTGCCGTCTCTAACAAGCCCCCCGGGCCAGGAGACAAGCACCATGCGTTTCAACTTCCACCGGCTCCTGGGCGTGATGCTCGTGGGCTCCGCCACCCTCGCCGCGCCGCTGGCACAGGCCGCGGACTATCCGACGCGGCCCATTAAATTCGTGGTCAATTCAGCGGCCGGTGCTTTGCTCGACGTCACCGTCCGTGCGTTCGCGCAACCCATGGGCGAAATCCTGGGCCAGCCCGTCGTCGTAGACAACCGCACCGGCGCCGACGGCCTGATCGGCATCCGCTATGTGAAGTCCCAGCCGGCCGACGGCTACACCGTGCTCTTGAGCGCCAACACCGTCGCCCAGGCGCCGGCCTTCAAGAACGATGCAGGCTACGACCTGGACAAGGACTTTGCGGCGGTTGGCATGTTGATCCGCGCCCCCTTCCTGATGGTGGGCCCGCCCAATCAGCCGGCCCGCACCCTGTCCGAGTTCGTGACTCAGGCCAAGGCCAACCCCGACAAAATGAGCATGGCCAGTGCGGGCCTGGGCACCAGCACTCACATGGCGGCAGCCCTGTTCATGCACCAGGCCGGCATCAAGCTGCTGCACGTGCCGTACAAGGGCAATGCCGCGGCGATGCCCGATGTGATTGGCGGCCGGGTCAACGCCATCTTCGACGGTGGCAACAGCTCTGGCCCCGCAGTCAAGGACGGGCGTCTGCGGGCCTATGGCATCTCCTCGCCCCAGCGCTCGCCTGCCTTCCCCGACATTCCGACGCTGGCCGAGCAGGGCTACCCCAACTACAGCTTCTACGTCTACTTCACCATGCTGGCGCCGGCCGGTACGCCCAAGGAGGTGGTAGCCAAGCTCAATCAGGCGCTGCGCCAGGCCCTGGCCTCGGAGACAGTGCGCTCGCGCCTGCGCCAGGACGGCGCCGACGGCTGGCAGCTCACCCCCGAGCAGACCGCCGACTACCTGCGCCGCGACCTGCAGCAGACGATCCGGGTGGTGAACGATCTGGGTCTGCCCAAGGAGAACTGAGCGGGCCCAAGGAGCTTGCCGCGGCGCAACGATCGCCAATTAGCGGCAGCGCTCAACATTGTCGATAATGCATAATGTATGTCAGCTTGATGCGGCCGGCGTCAATCCCTGCCTACCAAGCCTGCTTCCTTCCGAATCCTCCAAGGAGACCACCATGATCAAGACGATTTCCCGAATCGCCGCCGCCTGCACGCTGCTGGCGGCCGCCAGTGTCCAGGCCTTTCCGGATAAGCCCCTCACTTTGATCGTCCCCTTTGGCGCCGGCACTTCGGTCGACGCCAACGGGCGTGACCTGGGCCAGGCACTCAACGCCCTGGGCAAGGTCACTGCGGTGGTCGACAACCGCGCCGGCGCGGAGGGCACCATCGGTGCAATGGCGGTGCTCAACGCGCCGGCCGACGGGCACACCCTGATGGTCACCAGCAGCTCGATCCCGGTGCTCGACCCGTTGACCCGCAAGGGCATGCAGTTCGATCCGATCAAGGACTTCACCCCGATCTGCGCGATGTCCCGCACCAGTAACGTGATCAACATCACCGGCTCCAGCCCGATCAAGAACGCCGCCGAGCTGATTGCCGCCGCCAAGGCGGACCCGGGCAAGCTGACCTTCGCTTATTCCTCGGCCACCACCCGTCTGGCGGGCGAGCTGTTCGCTCAGGCCTCGGGCATCAAGCTCACCGCCGTGCCCTACAAGGCCTCGGCCGCTGGCCTTACCGACGTCGCTTCGGGCGTGGTCGACCTGTTCTTCATCGACCATGTGTCGGTGGCGCCCCTGCTTCAGAGCAACAAGGCCCGTGCGCTGGCGGTGGCCGGTGACAAGCGGGTGGGTGCACTGCCCAATGTGCCCACCGCCAAGGAAATTGGTGTTCCGGGCTACAACATCCAGCCCTGGTTCGGCGTATACGTTTCGTCCAAGACCCCGCCGGCGATCGTGGCCCAGGTGCGCGACCTGGTGATGCAGGCTCTCAACACCCCGGCCTCCAAGGCCACCTTGGAGCGACGCGGCCAGGACCCGATTCTGGTGTGCGGCGACGCGATGGCCAAATTCCAGAACGACGAGATCGAACTCTGGCGTGGCGTGCTCAAAAAGGCTGGTATCGAACCGCAATAAGCCAGGCAGTACCGGTGTGTGCCGGCGGCCGCAGGTAGCGCGGCTGCATGGCGCGCAGGTTTCGGGTCTCGGTTGGCCGCTTCGCTATTTGCTTCGATGTCGGATTCTTCGGCGACCTTGATGCCGGCTTCGGCGGCGCACTCTGCCACCCACTCGTTACCCGTGGCGCCCGGCTCGCGCCCAGAACCCTGTCCCACCCCGGATCTCCCCCATGAAACCCATCCGCTCCTTCCTCTTCGTCCCCGGTAACAAGGCTTCCTGGATCGAGAAGTCCGTGACCGCCAAGGCCGACGCCCTGATCCTCGACCTGGAAGACAGCGTGCCGCCCGATCAGAAGGTCGAAGCGCGCGGCATCGTCCAGTCCAAGCTGGCCTTTCTTGCTGAAAGGGGCCAGCGCACCTGGGTGCGCATCAACCGCAGCCCGCATCTGTATGACTTCGACGACATGATGGCGGTGGTCAGCGCCGAGGTCGAAGGCATCTTCATCTCTAAGCCCTGCGGTCCCGAGGATGTGGACACGGCTGCGTCCATGTTGGCCGAGGTGGAGTGGCGCAAGAGCCTGCCGGTGGGTGCGACCAAGATCATCCCGCTGCTCGAGACGGCGCGCTCCCTGCAGTTTGCGTATGAGATTGGCCTGCGCGAGCGGGTGCCCTTTCTGGTGGGCGCCACAGCCAAAAACGCCGACGTGGCCCGGGCGCTGGGCACGGTGTGGACCCCCGGCGGCCGCGAGACCGCCTACCTCAAGTCGCGCATCGTCATGGCCGCCCGCGCTGCCGGAAAGCTGCCCATTGGTGGCGTGTGGCAGCAGGTGCATGACCTCGAGGGCTTGCGCCAGTCGTCACTGCTCGATCGCGAGTTGGGCATGAGCGGCGAGTTGTCGCTCCACCCTTCCAACGTCGCCATCCTCAACGAAATTTACAGCCCTTCGCCCGAGCAGGTGGCGTTCTACAAGGGCATGATCGCCGCCCTCGATCAGGCCCAGGCCCAGGGCCGTGCCTCCTGTGTGTACGACGGCGAGCACATCGACATCGCGCACGTGAAGACCGCACGCGAAATCATCGCGCTGGCCGAATCCTTCGGCGGCTGAACCCTCACCAGGAGAACAACATGAGTGACACGAGTCTGGACGCCCTTTACGCCGCATCCGATGCCCGCAAGCAGCACCTCGACGACGTGCGCCAGGCTGCGCGCAAACTGGCTGACCGCTACCCGCTGTCTTACTGGCGCGAGTGCGACAAGAACGAGAAATACCCTTGGGAGTTCGTCAACGCCTTCGCCGCAGCCGGCTGGATGGGCGTGATGATGCCCGAGGAGTACGGCGGCATGGGCCTGGGCCTGACCGAGGCAGCCATCATGCTGCAGGAGGTGGCGGCCTCGGGTGCCGGCATGAGCGGCGCCTCCGCGGTGCACTTCTACATCTTCCCGCCGGCGCCCATCCTGCGCCATGGAACCGAGGAGATGAAAAAGCGTGTGCTGCCGGCGCTGGCGCGGGGTGAAACCCTGATGGCCTTCGGCGTCACTGAGCCGACCTCCGGCGTGGACACCTCCCGCATCCGCACCCGCGCCGAGCGCAAGGGCGACCGCTGGGTGATCAACGGCCAGAAGGTCTGGTCGACCAATGCGCAAAACGCCAAGAAGTACCTGATCCTGGCGCGCACCTCGCCGCGCGACGAACAGCGCCCCCTGGACGGCATGACCCTCTTCTTTGCCGACATGGACCGCAAGCACTGCGATGTGCGGGTGATCGACAAGCTGGGCCGGGCGGCGGTGGACTCCAACGAGGTGTTCATCGACGGCCTGGAAGTGGCCGACGAGAACGTGATCGGTGAAGTGGGCAAGGGCTTTTACTACCTGATCGACGGCCTCAACCCGGAGCGCATCGTGGTCGGCACCGAGACCGTGGGCATCGGCCGCGCGGCCTTGGGCATGGCAGTGAAGTACGCCAACGAGCGTGTGGTGTTCGACCGGCCGATCGGCAAGAACCAGGCCGTGGCCAACCCGCTGGCCGAGAACTGGATCCGCCTGGAAGCTGCGAACGCGGTTTGCATGCAGGCCGCCGAGTTGTTCGACCGCGGCCTGCCCTGCGGCCCCGAGTCCAACGCCGCCAAGTTCTTGGGTGCTGATGCCGGCTATCTGGCCTGTGACCAGGCCATGCAGACGCATGGTGGCTATGCCTACTCCAAGGAGTACCACATCGAGCGTCTGTGGCGCGAAGTGCGCCTGCTCCGCCTGGCGCCGATCTCGCAGGAGATGGTGCTCAATTACGTGGCCAACAAGGTGCTGGGCCTGCCCAAGTCCTATTGAGCAATTGCACGGCGCATGCAGTACCAAGCCATTCTGGACGAAGCCCTGGCCCGGTGGAATGCCGCCGGCCGAACGTGGAACGTGTCGGCTTATGCCGACTGCTTTACCGAAGATGGCCTGTTCTTCGGCGGGCGCCCGGCGCATGCCGTCGGGCGTGCCGCGATCCGGGCTTACTTCGAGTCGTATGTGGGCGTGATCAAGGTCTGCCAGCTGGCCTTGCGTGACCAGCAGTTCGTCGAGGCGGGCCCCGGCTTCCTGCTCGCGCAGGGCTGGGGTGAGTTCACCTTCGTTCTGGCCGATGGTGAGCGCACAGGCTCCACCGTCCGCACCACCTGGCTATTGCAGCAGATGCCAGACGGGCCATGGAAGATCCGCCAGCAGCACATTGCGCCACCGCCTGCGGTGCCGCCGCTGGGCCGCGATGCTTTCCCTGGCGTGCCGCCCGAGGGCCGCTAGCTCAGGCCGCTTCCCGCATCATGTTGCGCGCGATCAAAATCTGCTGGATCTGGGTCGTGCCCTCGTAGATGCGGAACAAGCGCACGTCTCGGTAGAAGCGCTCAATGCCGTATTCGCTCATGTAGCCGGCCCCCCCGAAGACCTGCACCGCACGGTCCGCCACCCGGCCGCACATCTCGGAGGCAAACATCTTGGCGCAGGACGCTTCGGTGGTGTGGGGCAGGCCCTCATCACGCCGACGGGCGGCGTCGATCATCATGCTGCGCGCTGCATAGATCTCGGCCTTGCTGTCGGCCAGCAGGGCCTGCACCAGTTGGAAGTCACCAATGCGCTGGCCGAACTGCTTGCGCTCCATCGCATAGCGGAGCGCGTCGGCCAACATGCGCTCGGCCACCCCCACGCAGACTGCGGCAATGTGGATGCGACCTTTGTCCAGCACCTTCATCGCGGTCTTGAACCCCACGCCCTCCTTGCCGCCGATCAGGTTCTCGGCCGGCACCCGGCAGTTCTCGAAAATGACGTCGCAGGTGTGGGCACCGCGCTGCCCCATCTTTTTGTCCCGGCGGCCGAAGCTGATGCCCGGGCTCTTGGCGTCGACGATGAAGGCCGAGATGCCCGAGGCGCCCTTGTCCGCCGGATTGGTGCGGGCCATCAAAGTGAACACCCCCGCATGCGGCGCGTTGGTGATGTAGCGCTTGGTGCCGTTGACGACATAGTGGTCGCCGTCGCGGATGGCGGTGGTACGTAACGAGGCCGCGTCCGAGCCAGACTCGGGCTCGGTCAGCGCGAAGGAGGCGATGATCTCGCCGGTGGCCATGGCCGGCAGGTAGCGGCGCTTTTGTTCCTCGGTGCCGTCGAAAACGATGCCCTGTGAGCCGATGCCCACCGTGGTTCCAATGATGGAGCGAAACGCCGGCGAGGTGCGGCACAGCTCCAGCACGGCCAGGGCCTCCTCCTCCATCGTCAGCTCCAGCCCCCCATAGGCCTCCGGCACCGAGAGGCCGAACAGGCCCATCTGCCGCATTTCGTCCACCAGCTCTTGGGGGATCTCGTCGGTCTCGGCGACCAGCTCCTCATGGGGAACCAGGCGCTCGCGGACGAATCGGGCGATGTTCTGCAGCAGCAGGTCCAGGGTTTCGCGGTCTCGGATCATGGGTCAATCGTCGGTGCGAACCAGCGCGCGAGTCAAGCTTGTTCGCAGCGACGTTCCGTACTGTGGCCTCCACCTGGAAGGATTGAATGACAAAGTAAACCTCGATTCATGTCGCTTCCGATGTACGGAACGTTGGGCAAGCCCCGATTGACCCCGGCTGGCGCCGCGCCGTATGGTCTGGGTCGCCATGCCTAGCCAAATTGATCCCCCACGCCTGCTGCAGCGGGTCTTTCCCATCATCGAGCACGCCTGGACTGCGCGCGACACCCAGTTCTACGCGCTGTCCCTGGGTCTGGGCAGCGACCCGCTCGACCCGGGTCCGCTGCGTTACGTCTACGAGGGCCTAGCCGGCGATGCGCTGGTCGCTTTGCCGACCCTGGCCAATGTGCTCGCCTACCCTGGCTTTTGGGCGCGCGAGCCCGACACCGGTATTGCCTGGGAGCAGGTGGTCCATGCCGAGCATGAACTGACCTTGCACACCCCGCTCCCGGCAACCGGTCATGCCACCGGCCACACCCGTGTGACCGCGCTGTGGGACCGAGGCGAGGGTCGTGGCGCTTTTTTGCAGCAGGTCCGCGAGATCCGCGACGTGACCTCGGGGAGTCTGATGGCCACCGTGCGCCAGCTTAATTTCCTGCGCGGTGACGGTGGCCTGGGGCCTGGCGCGTCCGAAGGCAGCCCGCCGCCGCCGCACTCCATCCCCGAGCGCGCGCCCGACGCGGTCTGCGACCTGGCTACCTCGCCGCAGTCGGCGCTTCTGTACCGCCTCTGCGGTGACCTCAATCCGCTGCAC
>CANFQF010000019.1 GCA_947449025.1 Comamonadaceae bacterium | reverse complement strand
TGGCGCGCCCTGCGGGCCACGCGGACCGCGGGGACCGCTGGGGGCAGCGCCGCCATCACCGGCAGCGTCGCCCATGGCCTGCAGGCAGGGATTGGGGCCTTCGGGTCGGGCGCCTGCGCCGGCACGGCCACCAGGGCCGCCTGCCATGCGAGCACCAGGCCCACCGGCAGGACCGCCGCGCGGACCTGCCGTTGCGGAAGAAGCTGCCGACGCCGCGCCCGACGCGGCGGCGGCCGGGCCACCCGCACCACCAGGGCCGCCAGGGCCGCCGGGACCCCCCGGGCCTCCGCGGGCCGGCGTCTCGATCACGCGCACCGGCGTGCCGTCCCGCTGCAGACGCTGCTGGCCGGCGGTGACAACCACATCACCCACCGCCAAGCCTTCAAGAATTTCGACCTTGCCGGGCACCCGCAGGCCGACCTTGACCTCGGTGCGCTGGGACACCTTGGTGTCGCCCTCACCGGCCACCACCTTGTAGACAACCTGGCGGCCGCCCTGGGGCACCAGCGACTCCTCGGGCAGCACCATGGCATTTTGGTTCTCGCCAAAAACGGCGGTGACCCGGGCGAACATCCCGGGGCGCAGTTGCATGCTGCGGTTGTCGATGCATCCACGCACGCCCACCGAGCGACCGTTCGCGTCGACCAGCGGGTCGACCGCCTGCAAAAGCGCAGGGAACTTGCGGCCCGGCAGCGCGTCGATGGCCACCATCGCAGTCTGGCCGCGCCGCACCTTGGCCTGGAAGCGCTCGGGCAAACGGAAGTCCACCAGGATGGCGTCGAGGTCTTCAATGTTGACGATGTCGGCGCCGTCCTTGAGGTAGTCACCGATGTTCACGCCGCGCAGACCGACGGTGCCGTCAAAAGGCGCGAGGATGCGCAGGCGGTCGGCAGTGGCGCGGGCCAAGGCCAACTTGGCCTCTGCCACCTGCATCGCGGCGCTGCTTTCGTCGACCGAACGCTGGCTGATGAAGTTTTGCGCCACCAGCTCCTGGTTGCGCTTGTGGTTGGCACGGGCGATGGACAGTTCGGCTTCGGCCTGGGCGACTTGAGCCCGGGGCAACTGGTCGTCAAACTGGACCATCAGCTGGCCCTTTTGCACACGCTCGCCATCGCGGAAATTGATCCGAGCCACCCGGCCACTCACCTCGGGGCGCACCATCACGCTTTGCCGCGAGCGCAGGGCACCGACGGCCTGGGTGTCGTCGACCAGACGCATGGTCTCCACCTTGGCCACCTCGACCCCAGCGGCGCGCGGCCCGGATGCGCCACCCGAGGCCGGCGCGGCAGCTGTCCCGGCAGCACTGGCGCCACCGGCACCACCACCACTTCCTGCGCTCTGCGAGCCCGTCTGGCTAGCAGCTACCGCTGCGCCAGCGGACGCATCGACCGGCCGGTTCTGGTACCACCAGGCACCGCCCGAGGCGGCGGCAATGCCGACAACGGCGACCACGATGTAGAGAGGTTTCTGTGCCATGAAAACTGCCTAAAGACTGCTTTTTGATTACTTTTTTGGGCGAACCCAAGCCGCTGGTCAGTTGACCAACTCACCAATGTAGCAGGCTCATGTGAAGGCAGCATCCGGGCGACTACTGCCCCGGCCTCACTCGGTCATTTTTCAGCGCCCGAGCGCTTGCTCCACACCCTGATTAGCCAGCGCGTCGGCGCGCTCATTGCCGGGGTCGCCGTTGTGGCCGCGGACCCAGCGCCAATCGATGCGGTGGCCGCTTTCCTGCACCAGCTGGTCGAGCTGCTGCCAAAGGTCGACGTTCTTCACCGGCTGCTTGGCGGCAGTGCGCCAGCCCTTGGCCTTCCAGCCGGGAATCCACTCAGTGATTCCTTTGAGCACATATTGGCTGTCCAGGTACAGGGTGATGTCACAGGGCTTCTTCAAGGCCGTCAGCGCCTGGATGACCGCCATCATCTCCATCCGGTTGTTGGTGGTCGAGGGTTCGCCGCCGAACAGCTCTTTCTCGGTGGTGCCGTGCTTGAGGAGCACGCCCCAGCCGCCGGGGCCGGGGTTGCCCTTGCAGGCGCCGTCGGTATAAATCTCAATGGGGTTCACGAAAGGTCCTGAGTACTCGCGGTGCGGCCCGTCCTCTGGGCCAGCGGCACGGTCGCGCCAGCGATTGTCGCCTGCCGCTTCCAGCGCGCCCCCACGACCCGCGCACCGCGCACCCGCTTGACCGCGACGATGCAATGGGCCGCGCCAAAAAAAGGCCACCAGCGCTCGCCCAATGTGTCCATCCAGTCAAAGCGCTGCAGCCAGGCCTGGCCCGACAGCGCAGGCCGCCAGCAGCCGAAGCGGTGACTCTCCACCTCGAAGTCGAGCAGCCGCAGCCAGTCGCGCAAACGCCGCCAGGCCAGAAACTCGCCGGCCTCCGGCAGATACAGCTGACCGAGCCCCAGGCGCCGGTAGACATGCGCGCGCCGTTGGCGCAGGCCCCAGAGGCTGGCGGGGTTGAAGGCGGTGATGACGACCCGGCCCTCGGGCACCAGCACACGCTCGACCTCGCGCAGGGTCGCATGGGGGTCGGCACTCAGCTCCAGCGCATGCGGCAGGACCACCAGGTCCAGGCTGGCGGCATCAAAGGGCAAGGCGTCGTAGCTGGAGTGGAGGTGCACCGTGCGACCGGCCGCCTCTTCGTGCGGCGGCAGGGCCAGCCAACGATGCGGCATGCGGTTGGCGCGCAGCGCGTCGACAATCGGCAATCCCAGTTGCAGGGCGTGGTAGCCGAACAGGTCCACCACGGCCTGATCCAGCGTCCTTTGTTCCCACTGCGCCAGGTAGCGACCGGCAGGCGTTTCGAACCAGGGTTGCATTCCTATAATTTGCTCGCTCATGAAACTCATCCCCCTGCCAGCCTTCGACGACAACTATCTCTGGATGGTGCACGAAAGCGGCGAAGCGCTGGTGGTCGACCCGGGCGATGCCGCGCCGGTGCAAGCGGCCTTGCAGCAGGTGGGTGCCAGGCTGGTGGCGATTCTAGTCACGCACCATCACCGCGACCACACCGGTGGCGTGAACGCGCTGCGCGAGGCGACGGGTGCGGTGGTCCATGGGCCGGCCAGCGAGGCCATTCCCGGTCCCTTGGTGCCGCACCGCAGCGGCGACATCGTCGAAGCGCTCGGACTGCACTTCGAGGTGATCGACGTGCCCGGCCACACCGCAGGGCATATTGCCTACTACTGCGGCAGCCCCGGGCCCGGCGAGGCCCCCTTGCTCTTCTGCGGCGACACCTTATTTTCTGCGGGCTGCGGTCGCCTGTTTGAGGGCACACCGGCGCAAATGCTGGATTCGCTCGAGCGCCTGGCCGCCTTGCCTGGCGACACCCGGGTGTGTTGTGCGCATGAGTACACCCTGTCCAACTTGCGCTTCGCGCGTGCGGTGGAGCCGGGCAATGCCCCCTTGGCTGCTTATCAGGTGCAGTGCGAGGCCCTGCGTACGCAGGGCCTGCCCACCCTGCCCTCGACCCTTGCGCTTGAGCGCGAGGTGAACCCTTTCCTGCGCAGCCGCAAGCCCGCCGTGGTTCAATCGGTGGCGACGGCGCGCGGCGCCGACCCGCAGGACCCGGTGGCCGTCTTCGCGGCCTTGCGTCAATGGAAGAACGACTATCGATGACTGCTCCCCGCTCTGATCCCGACGCCCGCGTCTGGCCGCGGCTGGCATCGGTAGGGCGCGCAAGTCAGGCTGCGCCGGGCCGTGACCGGGTCGCGGCAGTTGCCCTGACGACCCTGGTGGCCGCGCTGGCCCTCTTCACCGCCGGCAGTGCCGCTGGAGCGCCCGACGGCGCCGCAGCCGAATTGGCTGGCCTGCAACCGATCACGGCCATGGAGACCACCACCTCCGGCGTTGCCGCGCTTGAGGTGCCACCCGACCTGTGGGACCGCATCCGCCGCGGCCTGACCCTTCGCGACCTCGACGGCGAATTGGTGCGCAACCATGAGCAGTGGTACGTCAGCCGCCCAGACTACATCCGGCGCATGACCGAGCGCTCACGCAAATACCTGTTCCACATTGTCGAGGAGCTCGAGCGCCGCAATATGCCGGCCGAGCTGGCACTGCTGCCCTTCATCGAGAGCGCTTTCAACCCGCAGGCGGTCTCCACCGCCAAAGCCGCTGGTATGTGGCAGTTCATGCCGGCCACCGGCGCTGACTTCGAGCTGCGGCAAAACGTATTCCGTGACGACCGTCGCGACGTACTCGCCTCCACCCGCGCCGCACTGGACTATCTGCAAAAGCTGCAGGAAATGTTTGGCGACTGGCACCTGGCGCTGGCAGCCTACAACTGGGGTCAGGGCAATGTGCAGCGCGCAATCCAGCGCAACCAGCGCATGGGCCTGCCCACCGGCTACGAAGACCTGAACATGCCGGCCGAGACACGCAACTACGTGCCCAAGCTGCAGGCGGTCAAGAACATCGTGGCCGACCCGGCCAAGCTCGGCGCCGAATTGCCGCTGATCGGCAACCACCCCTACTTCCAGACCGTGACCGTCAGCCGCGACATCGACGTCGAGTTGATCGCACGTCTGGCGGATGTGAGGCTGGACGATTTCAAGGCGCTCAATCCCTCGTTCAGCCGGCCGGTCATCCTGGCTGCGGGCAACCCGCAAATCCTTCTGCCCTGGGACAACGCCACCTTGTTCGAGCGCAACCTGGAAGCGCACCAGAGCGGTCGCTATGCCACGTGGACCGCCTGGGTCGCCCCCTCCACGATGACGGTGGCTGAGGCAGCCCGCCGCGTCGGCATGGGCGAGGCAGATTTCCGCAGCCTCAACAACATCCCGCCGCGCATGCTGATCCGCGCAGGCTCCACGCTCATGGCGCCGCGCAGCGACCGCCAGGAGAAGGATGTCACCGCCCATGTGGCCGACAACGCCCAGATCACCCTGGCGCCCGAGGTGGTGCTGCGCCGGATCACCGTGAAGGCCGGCAAGAGGGACACGGTCGCCAGCGTCGCCGCCCGATACAAGGTCAGGGCGGCCGATGTGGCGCGCTGGAACGAGGTCTCCGCCACAGCGAAGTTCAAGCCTGGCGAGAAGGTGGCGCTCGAGGTTCCCGTGCGCTCCGGCAAGCCTGCCCGTACGAGCGTCACGGCGCGGGCAGCCAACTCGGCCAAGGCGGCCACCCCCCGCCAGACCCTGGGGCAGACCAAGGCGAAGACCAAGGCCAACACCACCGCCAAGCCCACGGCCGCGCGGAAGAACAAGGCCTGAGCAGCGGGCCTTGCCCCAGCCACGGCACCTGTCCGTGCGCGCAACCCTCACTGACTCGGTGGCGGGGCTCACCGAGCGCTGCCGGCACTGCGGCGCGCCCGCAATCCCAACTATTCCACGGCATGGGCGAATGCTTGTACCTAGCCGGGCCGTTTTCAGCCCCTGTCAGCGGCAGTAGCGCTAGAACTCTTGCTGCGCAGGCCGACACCGCTCAAAGTGCAGCTCTGACGCACCGACCGATTCCGCCCACGACAGGAACTCCGCCATGGCTACCGAGCGCTTCCAGCAGGTTTACGAGACCGTATGCAACAGCCTGGGCACACAGCCCTGCACCCTGGAGCCGGATGCATCCGGCCAAGTCGGCTTTGGGCTCAAGCTGGGCCAGGTCCAAGTTCATGTCGCAGCCACTCGCTGGGTTCCTCCGGGAGGAGAGTTACCGACAGATGGCCTGCTCCTGCTGGTGGAGTTCGGTGCAGCCGATCCGGCGAATGAATGCGACATCCTGGGCGAACTGCTCGACGCCAACCTGCTGCTCGCCGCTGCGGGGGGGCCGGTGTTCTCCCGCAATCCGGTCGATGGCAAGCTGATGCTGCAGCAAGTCTTCCCGTTGGCCACCATCACCGGCGAGCGGGTTCAGGCGACGGCCCAGCAGTTGGCCCTGATGGCTCAAGCCTGGCGAGATGGCCGACTGACAGCGCCAGGGGACACCTCAGCGGCTGAAGACGGCAGTGCATCCCCCGTCGCCAAACCATCCCTTGGCACGGTCACTGGCCCTGTTCCTGGCCACCTACCCAGCAGCGCCTACGCCTAGCGCGCCCCTGCCATGACCAGTCCCCCAGGTACGCGCTGACCGAACCGCGGCCGCCACGTCTTTCCGCCCCAGGCTCTCCAGGAGTAGCCGCCATGCGCCCCAGTCGTACGAGATCCTCCAGTGAGCCGCCAGCAGGTTCTTCCAGGTTGCGGCACGGTGCCTTGGTCTTGCAGCCCCTCGGCCCGGCCCTCCCCGCTGCGGGGACGCAAGGCGGCCAGCCGCCTGTGCAGGGGCTGCCGCCCGCTGCTCTGGGTGCGGTGGCTGTGGTCCCGCCCCGGGACTGGCGCAGCCGCCATCCGGTGGTGTCGGTATCCCTCAACAGCGCGGTACGCGATGCCCTCGGGCAAGGCATGGGCCGCACCCTGGGAGCGGTGGTATTGGCTGGCATTCAAAGTGCCGTGCATGACCCAGACCCTGAGGTGCAGGCGTCGCGCGAAAGGATGCTGGCCTTCGCTGGCGCCGGCGTGGCGATGCTGGCCAGCGGCGTGGCCGGTACCTACACCGGCAACATGCTGAGCTTGACGGTGCATCGGCGCGATCCGCAGGCAGAGCAGCACTCGCCGCTGTGGATGCTCGGCCTGTTGCCGCCGGCGCTGCTGGCCAGCGGCCTGGCGGCAGACGCGAGCTTCGGCGGGCGCTCTGCCCTGGCGCTGGGCGCAGGCCAGGCCCTGTCCCGGGTGGTGCAGTACCTCGGACGGGACATGACGGGCCAGGGCTACACCGCGGCGATGCAGTACCGCCGCCTGGGCCACTCGCCAGGCTTTCGCCTGCGGGTGCTGCAGGCCGACGGCCGTTTGCTGGCCGATGCCGACCCCGACGGCTTCAACCGTTTCACCACCGGACGGCTGAAGGTGGCCACGGTGATCTACGGCCTGATGTGCGTGGCCTGCTTCGCGCTGGGCCTTTGGATGCAAGAGCACAGGTTCAAGCAGGAGCCTGGCGACCACAGCTTCGAGGGGTACCTGCGAGGATCCCTCGGCATGGTTCTGGCCACGGTCCTCCTGGAGACGCTCGACGGCATCAACGGCGTGACCGCCCACCAGATCCAGGCCCAGCGCCAAGGCCTGCGCCTCGAGCTCAACGAAGAAGAAACACGGGTCGATAACCTGCCTGAATTCGTCATGACCCACGCGCTGGCACGCACCGCAACCAACGGCCTGCAAGACCTGGCCAGTGCGCTGGACCGCGGCCTGAACACCGGGCCGGAATTTTCAGCGGCCTGGTTTGCGGTGCGGATTCTGCCGCGCACACTGGCCCAGGTGGCCACTGAACCCCGGGGCTTTCTCGCCAACACCAGCATCGACGTCCTCCAGGCCAGGTCGCGTGAGGCACTCGCCCGCCACGATGCGAAGGCGCAAGGCCGGCCTGGGCCCGTCGGACCTGCACCAGGCCGACCCGCCCCAGGGCCATTGGTCGTCCCGCGCCACCCGGCCGCGGCCCCACCGCCAGCGGGCACAGCCGCGCGTCCGCGGCAGCAGGCCTGGGGGCCGTCGCCCGGCGCAGCGGTGCCGGGCGTCGACAGGCCTGCGCTGCCAGCGCGCCAGGCCCGGCCGCCGAGCCAGACCGATGAGGTCACCACGACCTCATCCTCTGGCACACCCGGCAGCCAGCGCCAGGACTGGCCTGAGGCGCTGCCCCCCTCGCGGCTGGAAATCCACCCGTCCCACGGCCCGTCGCCCACCGAGAGCAAATACAGCTGAGCGCTAACGAGCTCTGAACGCCTGTGACCCGCAGGGGGCAGCGGCCCAGCGGCCAGTCAGGCCCGCCCGCGCTCGCCGGCGAGCCGGGCGAAGGCATTGGTGTAGCTGCGCGGGAGGTCGATGCGCTCGGCTCGCATGCCGGGCTCGAGCGCTGCCAGGGCGCGCAAGGCGGTGCGCCCGGCTTCGAAGGTGATGAGGCCATCGGTCGAGTAGGAATCGCGCACCCGATCAAACGCGGCCAGGTAAAGACCGAGATCGCCCATCAGGTAGGCCTCGGGCACGGTGCGCAGGATGTCGCGCGGGCCCGCCGTCTGCAACCATCGCAGCGCCCGCACCGCGCCGGTGGCCAGCGCCTGGCAGGTCCCGGGATAACGCAGAACGAAGACCTGCGGGGCGTGCAGGCAGGCGCCGGGCATGGGCCCGCCGAACACGGCCTCGGTTCCCTTGAGCGTGCGCGCCTCGCCTGCGATGCGCAGCTCACCGCGATGTTCGAGCACGGTCATGAGCGGTTCACCCCAGCACAGGGCATCGACCTGGCCCGCGCGCAGCGCCTGCAGGGCGCCAGCGCTCCCCCCTAAGGCAACGACCTGCCAGTCAGAGGGCGCCAGGCCGGCCCGTAGCGACAAGGACTGCAGCATGAGGTGCGCGGTGTTGCCGCTGGCTGCAACACCGACGCGACGCCCCCGCAGATCGGAAACCTGCCGCGCCTGCGGCATCGCACGGGTGGCAAACCCCAGGGCCAGGCCTGGCGCGCGCCCGAGCGACACAAAGGCCTGGTGCTGCGGACCGCGTCCTGGCAACTGAAGCAGTTGCTCATAGGGCCCGGCACTCACGTCCACGGGGCCCTCCCCCTCCACCCAGCTGATCTCAAGGCCCGCTGCGCGGAAGTAGCCCAGGCGGTCCGCCACCACCAGGGGCAGATGCGCCATGTCGGCCAGATGGTGGACACCGATTGCCAGCCGCGTGCGCTCGGGTGCCGCCGGCCCCGCGGCGAGCGCCACGCTGGGAGCGAGAACCACGCTCGGCGCAATGACCACGCTCGGCGAGAGAGCCAGCCATGCCCCGGCGCGCAGCAGGCTGCGGCGGCGAAGGGCTGGGGTCGTCATGGGCATGTTCCGGTTGGCAAAGCGTTCTGGCCAGCATAGGTGCGCGAGCCCGCCGGCGCATCGGGGGCATCCCCTTTGGGGTTTTCACCAAAGGCCGGGAACTGCAGATGGAAGGCGGTGACGCGGCGACGGTTGCGCGCCGGCGCGGCGTGCCCTAGCGCCGGTCGACCAGCGCGTGGGCAATCGTGCCCAGGTCCACGTACTCGAGCTCGCTGCCGGCGGGCACCCCGCGCGCCAGCCGGGTGACGACCAGGCCGCGGGCCTTGAGCGCCTCGCCGATCACGTGCGCAGTGGCCTCGCCTTCGGCGGTGAAATTGGTCGCCAGGATCACCTCCAGCACCTGGCCGTCGGTGGCCCGCTCGAACAAATTGGCCAGGCCAATGTCCTTGGGGCCGATGCCGTCCAGCGGGCTGAGCTTGCCCATGAGCACGAAGTACAGACCCCGGTAGGCCGAGGTGCGCTCAAGCGCCGCCTGGTCGGCGGGCGTTTCCACCACGCAGAGCTTGCTGGTGTCGCGCGAGGGGTCGTTGCAGGTGTCGCAGACCTCCCCCTCGGTGAAGGTGTGGCAGCGGCTGCAGTGGCGGACTTGAGAGCCGGCTTGCGCCAGGGTCTGGGCGATGAGGGCCATGCCCTCGCGGTCATGCTGGAGCAGGTGATAAGCCATGCGCGAGGCGGTCTTGAGCCCGACGCCGGGAAGGCGCCGCAGGGCGTCGATGAGTGCCGGCAGGGTGTGACTCATGAAAAGCTGCTTCGCAACAGAGGCGGAGACTGCGGGGACTGCAATGATTGGAGAAGTTCAGGGCGCAAGGTGCAGACGCGAGTGCCCCCGCGCTCGCCGCAGCCTGGGCCGCTCAAAACGGCAGCTTCATGCCCGGGGGCAGTCCGGGCATGCCGGCGGTGAGTTTGCCCATGCGCTCTTGCGAGGTCTCTTCGGCCTTGCGCGAGGCGGCATTGAAGGCCGCGGCCACCAGGTCTTCGAGCATGTCCTTGTCGTCGGCCAGCAGGCTCGGGTCGATGGTGATGCGCTTGACCTCGTGCTTGCAGGTCATGAGGACCTTGACCAGGCCGGCGCCGGACTCGCCCGTCACCTCGACGCTGCCGAGTTCGTCCTGTGCCTTCTTGAGGTTCTCCTGCATGGCCTGGGCCTGCTTCATGAGGCCAGCCAGGGCTCCCTTGTTGAACATGATGTGATTCCTGTGATGTGAAGAGGTAAAACTATGCGCGTCCGACGCCTGGCCTTCTCAAGACCCGTGCGTGGGGCGGGTGCCGGCCTTGCCGGCCGGTTTGATGCTGCCGGGCACGATTGTCGCCCCGAAGTCTTGCATCATCTGCTGGACGAAGGGGTCAGCTAGGATGATGGCCTCGGCGGCGCGCTGGCGCTCGGCGGCCGCGTGGGCGTTGCGACGCGCCGGGCTGTCGCTGACCCCGCCGATTTCAACGCCCAGGGTGACCGCATAGCCCGCCTGATGCAGCGCCGCCTGCAGCCGCTCGCGGGTGGCCACCTGGTTGAGGGACTCGCGCTCGACCCGCAACTGCCATTGGTCGGTATCGCGCGCCACCAGTTGCGACTGCAAGGCGAGTTCACGCGCCAGGGCGCTCACCGCCTCGGCAGCCACCAGGGCCTGCACCGTGGCAAACCAGAAGTCGCCCTCCTCGGTGCGGGTGAGGCTGGTGGCGGCGCGGCCAGCAGCGGCCTCGCGCTCGGGCTCGGCCTGCAGCATCACCGGCACGCCCATCACCTCACTGGCCGGGCGGCCGTCCAGCGGCCGACGCAGGGCGGGACGCGCATCGGTCGCGCCCTCTGCGATGGATGTCGCTGCCGCCGCATAACCGGTCCGCAAGCCAGATACGCCCCGAGGCGCGGCATCGGAGGGAAGGGACGGCGCCGTCACCACCGGCACCACCTGGCCGGGGGGCGTACCCACCGCGGGGACGGCGCTCACCAAGCGAGGGGCTTCGGGAAGGACCGCTTCGGGGCGGGTGGTGACCTGCCCGGACGGCGGCGTCGGGCCTGCCTCCGCAGCGGGTGCAGGCCTCAGGGGTTCAAATGAAGTTTTTTTTTCAGCCGAGGCGCCAGCGCCGTGAGCCGGGCCATGGGCCTTGTTGGCGCCGGGCTTGAACGCCAGCAGGCGCAGCAGCACCATGGTCAAGGCGGCGTACTCGTCGGGGGCCAGGCCCAGCTCGGCGCGGCCATGCAGGCACAGGCTGTAGAGCAGTTGGGTCTCGTCGGCAGGCATCAGGCTGGCCAGCCGGGCGGTCTCGGCAGCTTCTTCGTCCTGGGGTGCGCTGGCAGCGGAGGGCACCGCCTGCATGACGGCCATTTTCTGCAGCACCGCACTCATTTCCTCCAGCGTGGAGGCGGCCGACAGACCCAGGCTGCGCAGGCCTTCGCAGGTCTCGACCACCTCGGCGCCGTCGCCGGCGGCCAGCGCGCCGACCAGGCGGAACACATGGCTGCGGTCCACGCTGCCCAACATCTGGCGCACCGTGGACTCGTCAAGACGGCCGCCGCCAAAGGCGATGGCCTGGTCGGTGAGCGAGAGCGCGTCACGCATCGAGCCGCGGGCAGCGCGCGAGAGCAGGCGCAGCGCACCCGCCTCAGAAGGCACAGCCTCCTGGCCCAGGACACGGGCCAGATGGTCCTGCACCGTCTCGGGCGCCATCGGGCGCAGGTTGAACTGCAGGCAACGGGAGAGCACGGTGACCGGCACTTTTTGCGGATCAGTGGTCGCCAGCACGAACTTGAGGTATTCGGGCGGCTCTTCCAGCGTCTTGAGCATCGCATTGAATGCGTGCCCGGTGAGCATGTGCACCTCGTCGATCATGAAGACCTTGAAGCGGCCCTGCACCGGCTTGTAAACCGCCTGCTCGAGCAACTGCTGCACCTCGTCCACGCCGCGGTTGGAGGCGGCGTCGAGCTCGGTGTAGTCCACAAAGCGGCCAGCGTCGATGTCGGTACAGGCCTGGCACACACCGCAGGGTTCGGCGGTGATACCGCCCTGCCCGTCTGGGCCCTGGCAATTGAGGCTCTTGGCCAAGATGCGGGAGACCGTGGTCTTGCCCACGCCACGGGTGCCGGTGAAAAGGTAGGCGTGGTGCAGGCGCTGCTGGGTGAGCGCATTGCCCAGGGCCTGAACCACATGCTCCTGACCCACCATTTCCCCAAAATTGCGGGGGCGGTACTTCCGGGCCAGGACAAGGTAGGACATGCGCAGGATTCTACGGGCGCATGGCCTGAGCCGAATCCCGCTGCACCGAGCCAGAAGGCCAACGGGCCGGGGCCAAGGCGCCACTGCCCTCGCCTACAATCAGCGGTGACGGGCCTCCCCGCATGGTGAAGCGGCCAAACGGGTCAGGTGGGGAACCAAGCAGCCCTAACTGTGGAGCCAGTGCCGGGGGTAAGGCTCGTCAACTTCTTTGCGGCTTTCCGTTCCGGATCAAGCACTTGGCTTAATCCGGACGCGACATTGCTGATGCGTGTATCACCTGTGTGTGTCACGTTGAGCCTCACGTGAAGCATTCATGGCTGGACCCACAGGTCTTTTTCGGCGAGGGGTCGCCAGACGCGCGCCGGTGGCGGCGACTGGGCCTTCAGTCCCCCTTGCACTCCAAGCGGCCCGCTCTTGGGTTTTCGCCCTGCTTGCCCGGGCCGGGTCCCACCTCAGGTAACCCGTAGAGCGCTTTGGCCGGCTTGTTGGCGATGGGACGGACACCGTCTGCGTCAAAGGTCCACGCGTCCCAGTAATTGACGGGCGGCACCTGCGGCACACCGGCCTGCCTCAAATAGTCGCGGAGCAAAGGCTGCTCGTCGACCGCATAGGGAAAGTGCAGACCGTACTCCAGCTTGAACTCCGACGCGGAGTTGGCACGGACGCCAAGGTGGTGCGGCATGAATGTTTTCACCTTGAACGCGGGCACGATGAGGCGCGCCTGGGTCACCACACGCGACTCGGGTCCGCCCTGCCACACGTCCAGCGAGGTGGCACCCGCAGCGGCCATCGCAGCCCGCAGGTTGTCTATCGGCGAGCCATAGGTCACGCCTTTGGAGACGCGCGGCGTGGTCAGGTCCTTGCCCCCGGCGCCACTGTCTGAGACGAAGAGTTGGAGCGGCTCCATGCGACCGGCCGTCTTGGCCGTGATCAGGAAGCCGAAGACCTCGGGGTCATTGGTACCGTGGCCGAAGCCCGTGCACTCTGCAATGCTGTGAATCCATCGCACCACGCGCACCGTGACGTCATCGCTGACCTTGATGGTCTCGCCTCCATTGAGCGCCGTGCACTTCGCTGCCGGGACACCATACTTCCGTACAGCAGCGCAGACCTCCGCCGGAGCGTAGACCTGCTTGCCTGTCTGGCTCGCCCACTCAGGGACCTGCACACCGTGATCCCCGTGCTCATGGCCGACAAGGATCACGTCGATGTCACCCTGAGTTCGTACAGCCTTCAAGGCCTTCGACACCGAAGCCACATTCGGTTGCGGGTTGGGCGAAAAGTCGGAAATCGTCTCTCCGTCCAACAGGATGCCGACGTCACCGATCTGGTAATGCCAGTTGGTAATGCCAAACCATGTCATGCGCACATCCTTGGGCAGGGTGTTTCCCCCCGCACCGTAGGCGCTCACAACGGCCGCCGCCACTGCGCTCGCGAGTGACCCCCAGATTAATTTTTTGAACTTCATTTTTGTGCTCCTCAGGCTAGCCATACCCGCCAAAACTGCACGTGAGTGCCTTCGTACGGATTTGAATCGTATGCCCAATTTTGTCAGTGGGCGATCCCCAGCTTGATGTGGGCAATCTGCATTTGCCAAACGGGAATGGTGCCCTTACGTACAGACACTGCCTTTAGCCCGCCGAAGGTTCAGGCTAACAGTGCATCAGGCACCTTCCGCATCGAGCAGGCTGCTTCGGATGGTTCCATCCCTTGCCTTGGGAGCGGTCTTCTTGATCTGCCTGCATTGCGCTGGGGTCAGGGGACCTTGGTCCGCCTCGTATTGAGGCAGAACCTTGGCAGCCAACTCCCGCAGTGCCAAATGAATCACCTGGGTCTCGCCGACACCGAGTGCCTTGGCCAGTCGCTGGGTCGTTGATCGGGTGACGCCGCTAGCGCAATCTTGGGAGCGGTAGCGAAACACGATTTCGAGCGGGGTGGGTTTCATGATTAGGCGGTCCGACCCGCTCAAATAGAGTTTTCCCACCCGCAGGTCGTCCATCAGGCCTTACTTCCCGACCGTCGACGCCACGCCGCCATTGGCCTTCTGAGCGGCGGTCCCAGGCTTGGCCGGCTCCATCACGACGGTGAGCTCGCCGGGGTACTTCCACATGGCGCCGGTGATCAGGTCGGTGATGCCCAAATCGAGGAATACGCCACCCACAATGCCTGCGGCCTGGGCAGTGCTCACGATGCGCATGGTTTTGTCCTCATAGCCTTCGGCGCGGCAGGCGACCACGATGTCGTCCTTGTCCTTGCTCACGGTGATCGTGTTCCGGGTCGCCGAGATGGAGCCGAGTTCTCCATCACCTTCACGCGTCAAGGTGCAGCGGGCCGATGTGGGCTCTACGCTGAAGATGAGGGTCTGGCTCGTTCCCTGGGTGATTGACGCGCACCCTGAGATGGCGAGGGCACCGACAAGGGCGAAGAGCACGGTTTGGCGAATTGTCATGGGGTCTTTCTGAATAGGTTTCGAAGAGGATGGGCTGCAGAGGAATGCAGGGCTTGCAGCCGATAGGCGGACCGGGCTTGCCAGTCAGATGCTTGGGGCCGAGCGGTAGGTGGGGGATTGACCGCTTCGGTTCACCCCTTTATATTTAGTTATGCAAGCAACTAAGTCGGGCGAGCCGTTGGCGATCCCCGCCAACAAGGAGTCCCCTCCCGACGCGCCCAGCGCGCGAACGCAGGCCTCCGGCGTGCGGGAGCGCCTGCTGGACACCTCCGAGTTGCTGTTCGCAGAGTTGGGCTATGCCGCCTGCACCTTTCGGGCGATCTCGGCCCAGAGCGGCATCAACCAGGGCCTGCTGCACTACTACTTCACCAGCAAACAAAACCTCTTTACCGAGGTGTTCCTGCGCCGGGCGCATGTCATCGCCGCGCGGCGCGTTGCGCTGCTGGATGCGGCCGAGGCGCAATGGGGCGCTGGCCAGGTGCCGCTGGAGACCCTGGTTCGTCACTTCCTGACCCCGGCGCTGGAGATGGCCCAGCAGGGCGAGGGCGGGCGCGCATTCGTGCGGATTCACTCGCAGCTGCGCGGCGAAGCCGGCGACCTGGGCCTGGCGCTGCGCCGGCAGGCGTTTGGTGATTCGACCGAGCGCTATGTGAGCGCGCTGTGCGCCGCCTGCCCGCATCTGAGCGCAGAGGCGGTGTACTGGCGTTTCAATTTCATGGTCGGCAGCTACCTGGTGGTCAGCTCGCAGGCCGGGCGTCTGGAGGACTACTCCGGCGGCGCTTGCGCGGCGAGCAACATGCAAGCGGCCTTGGACCAACTGGTTCCGTTTGCCATCGCCGGATTTCTGGCTGCACCGCCTCTTGCGTCGACTGCCGCACCAGCGGGTGCGTCGCCTGATGCGTCTCCTGGTGCACCACCTCGATCGCAGTCTGGTGCGAGCAGGCCTTGACGGGCATCCACCGCCCACTCTTTCCTCTTTCCTCTTTCCTATTTCCTCTTTCCATTCCCTCCACCTTTTCCTTTCACACTTTCACGAGGCCCTATGTACGCAGCTCCCCCCGTTGTCCAGACCGAAGTCCACACCCGCATGCCCGACAGCTTTCGCCGCATGGGCCACCCGTCCCATTGGGTAGACAAGCGCGGTGCTGGCCCGGTGCACTCCTTCCTCGAGGGCCCTTCCTTCGACCGCGAAGGCAATCTGTTTTGCGTCGACATTCCCTACGGCCGCATCTTCAAGATCACCCCGCAAGGCGAGTGGAGCACCTTCGCCGAGTGGGACGGTGAGCCCAATGGACTGCGCTTTCACAAGGACGGGCACATGGTGGTGGCCGACCATGCGCTGGGCCTGCTGACCTTCGACCCGAAAACGGCCGCCATGAAGGTGCTGCTCAATCGGGGCAACCACGAAGGCTTCAAGGGCCTCAATGACCTGATCTACGGCGCCAACGGCGATGTGTACTTCACCGACCAGGGCCAAAGCGCGCTAAACGACCCGACCGGCCGGGTGTGGCGCCTGCGTGCCACGGGCGAGCTCGACATGCTGTACCAGGGTGTCGCCGGCCCCAACGGGATCGTGTTGAACAAGGAAGAAAACCTGCTCTACGTGGCGGCCACGCGGACCAACAACATCCTGGTCATTCCGCTGCTGCCCAATCACAAGGGCGTGGGCAAGGTGAGCATGTTCATCCAACTGTCTGGCAGCCCCACCGGGCCGGACGGCATGGCCCTCGACGAAGAGGGCAACCTCTTTGTCGTGCACGCCGGCTTCGGAACGGTGTGGGGTTTCTCCAAGTACGGCGAACCGATCTGGCGCATCAAGTCCTGCGCGGGCATGCGCACCACCAACCTGGCCTTCGGCGGCCCGGACAACAAGACGCTCTACATCACCGAAGCCGAGCACGGTGTCATCCTGAAGGCGCAACTGCCGGTCGCCGGCAAGCGGATGTATTCGCATGCATGACACGGACGCATCCGGCGCCCTCGGCCGGGTCCCCGCGCACTTGATGCCCCCACTGGCCGTCCTGCGCGCCTACCCCGCGCACGACTACACGCTGGCGGGGGCCTTCGAGAGCCGGCTCGCGTCGCGGGTGGACAAGCCCTTTTACGTGTACGACGGCCGCAGCCGCACCTGGGGCGAGTTCGCGGGCGACGTGGCCAAGGCTGCGGCCCTGCTCGCCCAACGCGGCGTGAAAGCAGGCGACCGTGTCGGCATCGTGGCGCGCAACCACCCGGCCCATGTCCTGCTGCTGTTCGCACTGGCGCGCCTGGGCGCGACCATGGTGCCGATCAACCCGGAGTTCGGCGTGACCGAAGCTGGCTATGTGCTGCAGCATGCCGAACTCTCAGGCGTGGCCAGCGACGCGGCCTGCCTGGCCACCACCCGCGCAGCCTGCGCAGAACGCGGCCTGTCCCCCTGGATGGTGCTGCTCGAAGCCGCGCCTGCGGGCACCAGCGATGCCCCGCCCCTGCTGCAGGACCTGCTCGCGCCGATGAACGCAACCGACGCACCGCCGGTGCAGGGCGACGCTGAATCCATCTGCGTGACCATCTACACCTCGGGGACCACTGGCTTCCCCAAGGGTGCCATGCACAGCCAGCGCAGCTACCTGCTGGCCGGCGAGGCTTTTGTCGAGCGCATGCATGTGCAGCCGGAAGACCGCCTGATGGTCGTTCTGCCCCTGTTCCACATGAACGCACTGTTCTACTCCGTGTCGGGCACAGTCGCGGCTGGCGCATCGATGGCCATCGTGCCTAAGTTCTCGGCCTCGGCCTTCTGGGAGCAGGCAGAGGTCACCGGCGCCACGGTGGTCAACATCATCGAGGCGGCCTGCAACATCTTGAAGGCCAGGCCCCGCAGCGAGTTCCGCCCGGGCCACCGCCTGCGCTGCGCCTACGGCGTGCGGCAAAGCGCGCAAGAGGCCTTCCGCAATGATTTTGGTGTGCCCTACTTCGTCTCGGGCTACGGCATGACCGAGATACCCGGCGTGACTTGCAGCCCCTACGGCGGCTTGCAAAAGCCCGGCACCATGGGACCGGCTGGCCGTCACCCCGACCCGGATGTCCCCTGGGCCCAGTGCCGTGTGGTGGACGACGAGGGCCGCGACCTGCCCGACGACGCCGTCGGCGAGCTGATCGTCAAAACGCCCATCGTGACCAAGGGCTACTTTCGCGACCCGGAGCAAACCGCTGCGGCCTTTCGCGACGGCTGGTTCCTCACCGGCGACCTGGTCAAGCGTGACGCCGACGGCTACTACACCTTCGTCTCGCGCAAGAAGGACATCATCCGCAGGCGCGGCGAGAACATTGCCGGCGCCGAGTTGGACCGCGTCATTGGCGAGCACCCCGACGTGGCCGAGGCCGCCGCAATTGCGGTGCCCGCCGAACTGGGTGAGGACGAAATCTTGGCGGCGGTGGTGTGCAAACCGGGCGCATCGCTCACCGCACAGGACATCGCCGCCTGGTGCGCGCGCCATCTGGCGCCGATGAAGGTTCCGCGCTATGTGCTGTTCATGGACAGCCTGCCCCACACGCCCACGCACAAGATCCTCAAAGGCGCGCTGCGCTCGGACCCAACGCTCAAGGCGCGGGCCACCGATCTTTCCCGCGTCTGAAGTTGCGCGCTGCTGCGACCCCTGACCCCACGCCCCTCCACACGGAATCCACAGCATGAAGAAAATTGACCGCCGCCAATTCGTCACCTCCGCATTGACGGGTACCGCCATGGCCGGCCTGCTGCCCCTTGCTTCGTCAACGGCGCACGCACAGGCCAACTGGCCCAACCGGCCGATTCGGCTGGTGGTGCCCTACCCGCCCGGCGGCGGCACCGACGTGGTCTCGCGGCTCATCGCCGAGCCGTTGTCGCAGGCGCTGGGCCAGTCGGTGATCATCGACAACCGGGGCGGTGCCAACGGCATCCCTGGCTGCCAGTATGTGGCGGCTGCACCGGCCGACGGCAACACCATCTTGCTGGTGCTGCCGGGGCAGATGGCGGTCAACCCTGCGCTCTATAAAGAGCTGCCCTACCACCCGGTGAGGGACTTCGCGCCGATCATTCAACTGACTTCCTTCGAGGTGGCGTTGGCGGTGAACCCGTCGGTGGCCGCGCGCAATGTCAACGAACTGGTGGCGCTTTCAAAATCCAAGCCCCGTGGCCTGACTCTGGCCTCTGCGGGCACGGGCAGCGCCGGGCACATGGCGGCGATTTGGTTCTCGATGAAGACGGGCGTGGAGTGGCTGCACGTGCCCTACAAAGGCGCTGGCCCGGCCTTCACCGACCTCATTGGTGGTCAGGTCGACCTGACCTTTGCCACCACGCTCTCGACCCTGCCCCATGTGCGCAGCGGCAAGCTGCGCGCGCTGGGTGTCACCGGTGCCAAGCGCTCGGCGGCTGCACCCGACATTCCGGCGATTGCCGAATCCATCCCGAGCTATGAATTCACGCAGTGGCACGGTCTGGTGGCACCCGCACGCACCCCGCCGGAGATCGTGGCGCGGCTCAACGCCGAGATCGGCAAGATCTTGCAACTGCCCCAGGTGAAGGAAAAGCTGGCCTCGCTCGGGTCGGAGGTCCGCGGCGGAAGCTCCGCGGATTTCGCCAAGACGATCCAAACGGACATCGTCCGCTATGCGGACGTGGTCAAAGTGTCGGGGATGACCCCCGACTAAGTGGCGCTCAGACCGGACGCAACCGCAGGTTGCGTTCGATCTTGACCAGCACCAGGATCAGGCTGATCAACAAAAAAGTGCCGAACATCCCGCCGGCGATGGACAGCTTCATCATCGCGCCGGCCTTGGCGCCCATGACCCGAGCACCCTCTTCGGCTTCGAACTCCTTGCGGCTTTCGCGCTGACGCTCGAAGAAGCCGGGGTACATCTCGACCGCCGTGTTGAAGTAGCTTCCAAAGGCCTCGTCATCGTCCTTCTTCTTCAAGATGGCAACGATTTCCGGGTCGGCCAGGGCGAGCGAAAAGAAGTCCGTCTGCCCTTTGGCATAAGCCAGCACGCTGGCCTCACTCTCGGGTTCGGCTGCGAGCGTGGTGGCCTTCTTGCGCAGACCCGCCTTGAAGGCGTCGGGGTCGCTCAGGTTCTTTTCGAACTTCGACAAAAAGTCGGCCACCGTCTTGACCTGCTTGCCAAGCTCGTCCTCCAGCGCCTTGTTTTCCGCCTTGGGCGCTTTGGAAGTCTTGGACTTTTGCGGCGCTGGCTCGGAGGCTGCGGGGCTGGACTCGAGCGACTTCTTCAGCTCCTGCATCAGCGCCTTGTTGTCAACCGCCTCCGCCTTGTAGGGGGCTGCAGAAGCGCTCATGTCTTTGACAGCCCAGACGCCCAGGGCCACGGCGGCCAGCAGGCTCAGCGCCAGGACGACGAGGATGACCACCCGCAAGATGGCGAGAAAAACATTCTCCAGCTTGTTGCCGAAACCGGCTTGTACTTCACTCATTGCATATTCCTTCGCTTATGGCTGCTGGCGATACGGGACGATAGAACAAGCGCCTGTGCACCCGCGCCGCCAATAGTTGTCATTTTAGACATCGAATGATGAAAGTCTCGCGCACTGCGATGCAAGGGGATCAGGTCCTACGCAAGAGGCCACACGCAGAAGGCAATTCGCAAGATGCAATGCGCCCTGCCCTTCGCAGCAAGGTTCAAGCCCTGCCTCGCAGCTGCCGGGCCGCACCTTCCCCCGCCGCCCGCCCGCTGGCCATCGAGGCACTGAGCAAGTAGCCGCCGGTAGGCGCCTCCCAGTCAAGCATCTCGCCGGCGCAAAAAACGCCTGGCCGATCGCGCAGCATGAGTGAGGCGTCGAGCGCGTCCCAGGCCACGCCGCCGGCGCTGCTGATCGCCTCATCAATCGGCCGGGGTGCAGCCAGGGCAATCGGCAGGGCCTTGATCGCTGCCGCCAGTTGCGCGCTCTGGTGCATGGCTTCGCGCGAAAGCCGCTCGTGCAAGATGGCCATCTTGATGCCGTCTAGGCCGAGCCGTCCCTTGAGGTGGCTGGAGAGGGACCTGGAGCCGCGCGGGTGCGCCACCTCGCGAAGCACATCGGCCTCGCTGCGATCGGGTAGCAAGTCCAGCAGGAAGTGGGCCTCACCCTCCCGGGCAATGGCCTCGCGCAGATCGGCCGAGAAGGCGTAGACCAAACTGCCTTCGACGCCAGTGGCGGTGGCCACGAACTCGCCCTTGCGCCGCTGACCGCCAAAGGTGATGGCCACCGACTTGAACGGCTGCCCCGCATGGCGTTCAGAGAACAAGGGCGTCCATCCGCCAACCACATCAAAACCGCAGTTGGACGGCTGCAGGGGATGGACCGCCACCCCCGCCGCCTGCAGCAGCGGGACCCAGGCACCGTCCGAGCCCAGGCGCGACCAGCTACCGCCACCCAGGGCCAGCACCTGCACCGCGCTGGCCACGCTGCGCGGACCCGCAGGCGTGTCAAAAATCAGGTGACCGGCATCGCTCCAACCCCGCCACCGATGGCGCATATGAAACTGCACACCGCTCGCCCGCAGGCGATGCAGCCAGGCGCGCAGCAAGGGCGCAGCCTTCATCTCGGCGGGAAAGACACGACCCGAGGTGCCGACGAAGGTGGACACGCCCAGGGCCTCGGCCCAGGCACGCAGGGCCTCGGGGTGGAAGGCACGCACCGCGGCGCCCAGCACCGGCGACTGTGGACGCAGCCGGGTGACAAATCGCTCGAGCGGCTCGGAGTGGGTGATGTTCAAGCCGCCACGGCCCGCCAGCAGGAACTTGCGCCCCACCGAGGGCATGGCGTCGTACACATGGACTTCCACGCCGGCCTGGGCCAGAGCCTCAGCTGCCATCAGGCCGGCCGGGCCGGCGCCGATCACGGCGGCGTGTAGCGCCTGGGCTTTGCCGCCGACGTTCCCTTCGGCCTCGATTTGAATGTCCACACCCGTCCCTATCAAAGCGGGGAGTATGGACGATTCAACGCGCGGCCGGCGCCACGCCAGCCGCGGGCATCACAGGCCCTGCTGAAACACGCGGAAGCGGTTCACCCGTGCGGGCGCCGGCGCAGCGGTGGGCCGCGGCAGGCGGTCGATGCCCGATTGCATCAAGGCCTCCATGCGGTCGGCTGGCGAGGGATGGGTCGAAAACAGCAGCGCCGCGCGCGGGTCTTGACCCGTGAAGCGTTGCAAGGCCTCGAGCACGCCCAGCACCGCTGCCGGGTCGTAGCCGGCGCGGGCCATGTATTCGGCGCCAAGCCGGTCGGACTCGAACTCGGCGCCCTTGTCTAGGCCGCGTGCGTAGATCTGCCCACTGGCCTGGGCCAGCTTGGCCGTGTCATTGTCCTGAGAAACGGCCTGCAGGCCCTTGGCGGCCTGATCGGCCAGGCGCTGACGCTGCACCACCTGGTAGTGGTGGCGGCGGCTCACGTGGGCCACTTCGTGGGCCAATACAAAGGCCAGTTCGTCCTCGCTGGTCAAAAGTTTGAGCAGGCCCGCAGACACCAAGATGTAGCCACCCGGCATGGCGAAGGCGTTGATCGCTTCCGAGCGCACCACGCCAAAGCGCCATTTGTAGTTGGTGCCGCTGTACTGGGCAACCGACTGGCCGACCAAGTTCAGGTAGCGCTGTAACTCGGGGGCTGGCAGCAGTTGCGCCGCACCCAGCACCTGGGCTGCGGCGGCCTTGCCGACCTTCTCCTCGTCGCTCTGCGCAAAAGCGCCCACAGCGGCAGCCGCCAGGGCCAGGGCCAGCGCAGCGCGCGTGAATGGCTTACCAGTCATCTTCACCTTTCTTCTTCGCATTGCCGGCCGGCGCTGCGGCGCCACCAGCGCTGTTACCTCCGCTATTACCTCCGCTCGTACCTCCGCTCGTACCTCCGCTGCTACCACCACCGGCCGGCGCGGCAGCCGCCACGCTGCGCGGTGCAGACAAGGCTGCAACGCTGGCCACCGGCTGCACCCCGCCCTGACTGCGGAAGGCGGTCACGCCGCTGGCGTCGAGCGCCAGGGCTTCGAGGCGGCTAGCCTCGTCGTAATTGGGCGCGCCCTCCAGCAGGTCCTTGGCTGACAGGCCCCGAGCCGCCGAGGTGGCCACGATATTGCCGGTGCCCAGACGGCCGGTGTCGATGGACACGGGGCCGGCGGCGCCAGCAAAACTCACCGAGGAGACCTTGAGCCAGCCCGTCTTGCCACCGGCGTCGACCTCGACCCAAAAGCCTTGGCGCTTCAGGAGCTTGAGCGGGGTAGCGACCTTGAGCTTGGCGCCCTGGGCTACACCGTCGGGTTTGTCGAACAGCGCGGCTTCTTCACGCAGGGTCTGCGCGCCGACGGCGGTGGACACAAGGCCCGCCAGCGTAAAAAACAGCGTGGAAAACAGCGCGTGCAGCAGCTTCGAAGGCTGCCTGGCGTGAGGGGTAGAAGGTGTCCGCTTCATCAGTTGATCTCGCTGGGGCGAGCAGATTGCCCGGAATAGGGTGAAAGGGTCTGATAGGCCGATGGCAGATCCGCCGTGGGCTCAGTCGTACTGGGCGGCACGCTGCGCACCACGCAGTCGGGCCTTTGCAGGGGTAAGCGAACGGTGACGGTGAGTTGATCACCCTCAGAGCGGGCCTCGACCACGCTCACGCCCGTGAGCGTGGCATCAAGCCGGGTGTCTGGCGTCGCGGTGTACTGGCACAGCGAGCGGGCCGCGTAAAAACTGGCGCGCGAGGCCAGAAAGCTCTGAAGCGGCGCCATCGAATCGCGAAGCGGGGCCCTGGCCCGGGCAAATACAAACCCGTCCACCACCGCCGCCGCCCCAGGGGCGAGGCCGGACGGAATAGCGGGCTGCGCGCGGGCCATCTGCGGCAGGCAAGCAAGGGCGGTCACTGCCACAACACTCGTCAAGAGGCGCGCCGAAACGCTCGCAAGGTGAGACGTCTCGCCCCACCGCGAAGGCCTGCCATGCCGGGATCGCAGGCCTGCGCAGACGGGAGACAGGGCCATAGGGATCAGAAGTCGCGGGTCGTCGCGCCCTGGCCGGAGTACGGGTTGCCAGTACGCGGCTGCGGGGCGCTGCGCGCCGGTTCGGCGGCATTGCCGCCACCAGACGGCTGGCCCTGAGCAGGTGCCTGGCCCTGGGCGGGCTGGGCCTGGGCACGAGCGGCCGCAGGCGGAACACCCTGCTCAATGGCCGCCGAGGTTTCATTGCGCGCACGCATCTGCGCGGCACCGGCAGCGGCGCTGGCCTTCCACTGCACAACGACACCGACGATCGGACCGTTGTTGGCCGGGTGACGCGCTTCCCAGGCATGCGCTTGCTGAATGCCAGCGATGGGCAATTTGGTCGCGACCGCCTGGATGCGCTGGTAAGCGGAATCGTCGTTGGTGTAGGCACCGTCGAGGTCGCCGAAGCTCTTGGACTCGTCCACCTGCTTGACATCCTCGGCCAGCGCCACGGACTCGCCTAGGAATTGACGGATCTGGGCATCGGCCAGCGTGCGGGCAACGCGGTAAGCACCCTGCACGTCCTGCGGGTTGGAGCTACGCGGCGCAGCCTGGGCAAAGGCCAGCAGCACATACTGACCATTCTCGTCGCGCGTGAGCTTGGCACCCACCGTGGTCAGCAGGGTCGCCGTGGGCAGTTCCACCTGGCGCGCGATCGGCACGCCCGGGCCGCCCTTGGGAATCAAGGTGAATTCGTTGGACGACATGGCGTCGGCGAGCTGGTGGGTCAGCTCGGTAGAAATGGCGAGCACGGCCACTTCGCCGCGCTCATTGCCCTTGGTCTGCTCGAACGCCATCAGAGCCTGCAGGCCGGTGCAGCGCGCGCGTGCGGTGACACGAATGGTCTGCTGCATCGACTGGGTGCTGAGAACAGCCTTGACGGCTTGCTGGTCGATCGGCTTGCTCGGGTCCAGACCCCGCTTGGTCATTTCGTCGCCGAACTTGTTGGTGGCGATTTTCTCTGCATAGAGGGCCGCGGTCTTGAGCATGGGCGAGTCGCTGGCCCGCGCTTTGTTATTCAGCGCCTGAGCGATGCGCAGGGCCCCCTCGGCAGCCAAACCCTGGCGACGCAGGCGCTCAGCGTCCTGGCGGGTGCGCTCAGAGCTGGGGGCCGAGTACTCGGAGCTCATCTCGCTGCTGATCTCGGCAGCCTGATAGCGAACACACTCGCCCTTGGCTGCCATCATGGCCTTGGTGAAGGCATTGTTGCGAGCGGCCACCCAGCGCGGGTCGGTCGGCGGAACAGGGATGGCCGCGGTACCGGAGACCAGGAAGTAAGAGCGGCCGTCCTTGAGCGTGCCCTGGCCCAGCGCGAGGCCGTCCGGGTGGTTGCGCAGCCAGGTGTTGATGCGGTTCTGAATGGGCTCCGACCCCGAGATGGTGTTGGCCACCACCGGCGGCTTGAACTCGGGCTCCAAGGCCTGAGCCTGCTGCGCGTCCTGGGCGTAGCCTAGGGGCGCCAGCGAGGCGATCAGGGCCAGGCCCAGCGCCGCCGAGCGGGCGATCTGGAGAGAGTGGCTTTTTTTCATGGGGCTTTTCCTTCGGGCTTGTCTCGGGGGATTGAATTCGAATTGCGGACCGTGGTCACGATAGCGCATTCAGGGATTGTCACCAGTCGTCGTCCTTGCCGGCCGGCTTGCCGCCGGCGGCCGGGCTGCCTGAGGTGGTGGGAGCGCCGTCGGCGCCAGGCAGGCGCACCTGGGTGGCCACCGCCAGTGAGGCGGACCCGTCGTCGGGGATCACACGGGCCAGCAGCGTGCCGGGCCGGGCGCCATCGGGCACACGGCCCGCCACCACCCGCGCATTGGCGGTGCGGTCGGTCACCGCAGTGACCTCGGCGCGGGCGACCTCAGTCTCTTCCTGCCCCAGCGACTCGCGGGTGTAGGGGTCGACCAAGGCCTTACCCAGATTGACGATGCGATAAACGCGGCCGACCTGCACCGTGTCACCACCCTGGTTCAGTGTGAGCTGATCGCCGCTGGCAGCCACCACCGCCAGCGGGTAGATGGCGGTGTTGATCAACTGCCCCAGATCGGTCCCCACTTCGGCGGACAGCTGGGTGAGGGTCATGCCGGGTGGCAGGCGGCCCGGGTGCACATAGCTGTGGGCGAACTTGATCTGGCCGGTGGCTACATCGAGCACGCGCAGGTCAACACCGATCTCGGCGCGCAAACGGGTGACAGTGCGGCCGGTGACCCGGCGCTCGGTCTGCTCCTGCACCTCGAAGGCCTTCACATGGGCCAGCACCAAATAGTCGGCGCCGACGCGCATGCCGATTTTCACCGTCTCGGCAATCGGTGCGTACTTGGTGTGCACGCGCGCCAGCTCGCGCCCGCTGGTGTCGGTGAAGCGCCGGTCGATCATCGCGAACTTGCGCGACTGGGTGAGGTAGGCCTCGGTGGCAGAAGAAACGCCCTCGGCGAACTCGCGCGCGCCGGGCCGATCGGCCAGGGTCTGGGCAACTGCCATCGGGGCCAGCGCCAGCTTCATGCGTTTGAGCTGCTCGGACTGCTTGTAGGTGGGGATCACCGCGCGAATCCGCACAAAGGCGCGACCCGAGGCGGCGGTGGTGCCGCTTTCCAGGACAGAGTAGCTCTTGACGACGCCGCGCGTGGCTTTTTCCACCTTCTGCCGGAAGTCCTCGGTCATCTGGGTGCTGCCGTTGCGGGTGCTCTCCGAAATGGTGAGGGATACCGAGCTGGAAAGTTTCTGGCCGGTCACCTGGCCAATGGCTGTTTCGAGCGCGTCGAGCAGGGCCTCACCGGGGTCGCCGCCGTTACCGGTGGTGGTGACCTCACGGTAGACGATTTGCGCTTGCGCGCCGAGCGCGCCAAGCAGCGCAGCCAGCAACAAGGCGCGGGCGAGCAGGTGGATCCATCGGGTCATTGCATCACCCCACAAAGTAAGCGACGGCCCACCCAAGGAGCGCCACAACCGCGACAGCGAGCAAGATGGCGGTGCGCACCGCGATCTTGAGCAGCTGGGGCGCGACCCGGATCACCGCGCCGCCGACCACCAGGATCAGGGCCAGTTGAATCCAGGGAATATCTTTCACTTCGACACTCAGCGCATGTTGAACTGGTTGACCACGACTTCCGCAGCAGCCTTGGCGGCAGCGGCCAGCGCGTTGCGGCCGGCGTCGATGTTCTTCTCGCCACGGCCAGCGATGTTGCGGTTGGCCGAGCCCACGCTGCGACCGAAGCGACCGCTGATGTCAAAGGCCTGCAGGTTCATGTTGCCGCTGGCCAGCAACAGGCCGGTATTGGGGTCGGGACGGTAGCTGTCCACCTCGATCGAGGCGATGACGATCTTGGTGACCTGGCACTCGCGCAGCTTGCGGAAGATCTCGTTTCGGGCGGCTGCGGGCAGCTGGCCGTCCTCGGAGTCGGCGTATTGGCGCGAGAAGGGGCCGCTGTCGGGCACGCCACAGTTAGAGACCAGCTCCTCCCAGGGAATGGTGGCAAAGCGCGCATTGGTCAGGGCTTCGCCCACCCGGTTTTGCAGGTCGGCGATGCTGGGCCAGGCGACGTACTTGATGCGGTCACGCTTGACCTCCTGCGAGCCGCCGGTGACGGTGCGTGAGGACTGGGTCACCGACACCGCATCGGCGGATGATTCTGCCGAGCCCGAGCGGTTGCTGGCGCCGGCATCGGCGCTGGCCGAGGAGCCGCTGGTGCCCACGGTGGACTCGGCGCGCTTGGTCACCTTGACGTCGAACGTGGTCTGGCTGTCGGCCACACGGGCCATGACCAGGAAGGCAATGTCGTCCTGCGACGAGACCTTCGCCGGGCCGGCGCCGGGGGCCTGGGCCAGCTTGCGCAGGCGGTCGTCGACCAGGTTCTCCGACACGGTGGCCTTGATCGCAATGGTGCAGGCGCCACGCGGACCGGGATCGCACCTCTTGTCGACGACGGTGACCTCGGTCATGACGTCGTCAAGGGCGTCGAGAAAGGCACGCTCATTGGAGGTGATGTTGGACAGCTTGGCGCCCGACAGGGTGGCCAGGTAGTTGCGCCAGGCCGAGGCCTTGGCCTTCTTCAGCGTCTCGGCTTCGCCGGCGTCACTGGCCTGGCCGCGCACGAACTTCTGCTGGGCGAAGGCGGTGCCTACCGGGAGAGCGAGGACCGCAAAGGCCAGCGCGGGAAGGATGACGCGACGGATGGAAATCAGTGCGCGCGCGGCGGAGGTTTGAGCAGTGTGGTTCATCGTGTCTTGGCAATCATTTCGAGGAAACGGGGGATGGCAGGTGCCACCGCATCGAGCTTGACGTCGACCTTGGCCAACATCTGCGCGTCGCGCTTGGCCAGACCTTGCAGCAACTGGGTCAGGGTGCGGGTCACCAGGCGGTCGAAGAACACCAGGTCGCGCTCGGGGGTGTCGTCCGACTTGGAGTCGTAGGGAATCTTGTCATCGTGCGGGTCGGCTGCCGCAAAGGTTTGCAGCACCGGCTTGGACAGGTCGAAGGCATTGAAGACCCGGAAGTTCAGCACCACCTGCCGACGCAAGATGGTGATGCCCTTTTGCCGGCTGGGAATGATCTCCTTGGAGATGTCCCGCAAAATGACCTCGAAGCGCAAATCGGCATCAGGGATCTGGGCCACGTCCTGGGCCATATTGACCCCCGCGAACTTCACCGCATAGCGCTTGGCCAGTGCGTCGTTCTCGCGGAACGGCAGCATCGGCACGTTGAGCGAATCACAGATCGTGGAGCTCGCCGAGAAACCCAGCAGGTCGCCGCCCAGTTGGTTTTCGATGCCCAGGGCGGCCAGCTTGGGCTGCGCCTCCTTGTGCACCTCGGCCCGCGTGAGCTGGGCGAAGAAGTTGGCTGCAAATCCCTGGCCGGGCTTGTTGAAGCGGCCCAGGAAATAGGTGAAGGCACGGGTGTACTGCTGGTAGGCCTCGTCCATCCGGGCGATGGCCTGGCCACGCACATCGTTCATCCCCTGAAGCGGCCACTCGGCGCGCAGCATGAAGGGAAAGGAAGAGACCATGCGCCAGGAGGTGCTCGGGTCGTAGGACAGAACCAGACCGACGCCGGCCATGAAGATGAACAGGGTGTTGGCGTTGTCGCCGTCTTTCTCGACCCGCGCGCCGATGTAGGTCTCGTAGTCGTGCGCGAAGCCCAGAAGCAGGTCCTGGCCGAACTCCACCTCGTCCTTGAACTGCAGGCTGTTGCCTGACAAGGGGCGCAGTTGCGGCAAGAGCAGGTCACGCACCCGGTCGAAGGCGGACACATCTGACAGTTCGCGCCCGCCCCGTGTGCGAGACACCCAGGCGCGGGTGAGGCCAAAGCGGTCCTGTGCATTGGCACGACCCGCGGAGGCGGGCTGCATGGCCGACCCGTTGAGGCCAAAGCCAGCCCACACCGGCGGCTTGCGCCCCGACTGGGCCAAGGCCGGCCAGGCGGGCAGCAAGCCCGTGGCCGCCGCTGCGCCAGAGGCAATGAGCGCGCGGCGCGTCGACGAAGGCTGCACGGGCTCGGTGGGCGTGGGGACCGGCTTCAGGCGATCAATCATCCTTGTAACCACCCGTCTTGCGGCCCACATCAGCGGCCACCTTGGCCTTGTCGACCGGCGGCACGTCACGCGCTCGCATGGCCTGCTCCCACTTGGTGGTGATCACGCAGCTCTGGATCAGGCTGTCATAGGCCACGCGGTAGGCCTCCAAGGGCGCCGCCATGCGCACGAAGTCGCCAAAGGCGGAGGCCGACTCCTGCATCAAGCCGCTCACCGCGGAGAACAGCATGCCCTGGGCATTGAGCCGCAGCTCCTGCGCCTGCGCCGCCATCTGCCGCTGGTCGGGGTCGAGCTGACCCACCTTGGCAAACATGCGCAGCTGGTTCACCTGTGCGTCGGGGTGCATATAGGCGTAGGTCTGGCGCTCGCCGTCCTGGCTGGACTTGAGCGACTCGAGGCTGGCCAGTTGGCCGGCCAGCTGGTTGCCGCCCTGCGAACGGGTGATCAGCTGATTGCCGATGTCGATGGCCTTGTAGTTGACGGTGGCCACCTCCTGATAGGTCTTGCCCAGGGCGGTGCGGGGGAAACGCTGGGCGTAAGCGCGCTGGGCGGCTTCGATCTGTTGCTGCAGTTGGCCGGTGCCCTCCCAGGTCTTGCGATTGGGCAAATTGGGCTCGGCCGCCAGCAGGTCACGGACAGTGGCATTGCGCACAGCGCCGTAGTTCTGCGGGTCGAACTCCATCTTGATGCCGCCGTCGCCGCTGCGCCGGTATTGCTGCTCGAGGCTGCCGGCCGTCTGCAGGGCACCCAGGGCGTCGTTGAGGTTCTTGGGCGCCATCTCGCCGAGGCCGAAGACCCGGGCGCGAAATACCTGGGCGGTGTAGTGCTGCTGGCCCACCATGCGGCGGACCCACTCGATGCCCTTGGTCGGCGTCGCTGAGAGGTTGGGCGCCTGCATGTGCAAAAAGACCATGGCCATGCCGGCATCACCCGCCTCCTGGCCATCGCTCGAGCGGGTTAACTGGATCAAGGCCGCCAAGGTGTCGGGCTCGGGGAAGGCCAGGAAGCTGTCGTAGAGCGCGCGCACTCGTTTGGTCTCGAACGAGCCCTTGAAAAACCGCGCGTCGGGGAAGGTCCGGCTGATGCGCGTGCGCTGCAAGGCCTTGAAGAACTCGTCTTGCAGGGACTCGAGGTTGGGGACATTGAACTCCGAGGCGATCACCCCGGTGTCGATCTTGATGCCGCGCAAGGTGCCCGACTGCTCGTTGCACCATTGGTCATAAGTGCTGCTCTTGCCACGCGCGGCCTGCCCGCCACCCTGGGGCGCCATCCCCGGCAAACCTGCGGGAGCGCCGCCCTGAGCACCGCCATTGCGCTGGACTTGTTGCAACTGCTGCAGCAAGTTGCCGAACTGCGCATGAACGGGCGTAGTGCCAAGCAATGCACAGGCGGACGCCACGATCGCAACAGGGCTACAAAGGAATACTTTTTTCATGACAACTAGTTGTTTGTAATGCCCACGCGAGCGCTCGGCCGAGATAAATGCCAATTTGATTTGTATCACACCCTTACACTGAGGCAGCGGTATATGCGCGGCGATGACCTAGCGACAACAAGAGATGCTCAAATTCCTCGAACAGGCCCTGGTCCTGATACGAAAACTGGCCAAGAACCATTTGCCTCTGATATACGAGGTTGCGGCACGCGTCATCGACCTGCGGCTTCTAGGCACCTCTTGGGCGGCGCGCTTGTCACGCGTGTGGGGCGCGCGCGTGCTGCTCGCCGTGGGCGCGGGCGCCAGCATCTATGCCCTGGTGCTGTTCGCCGTCGACGGCCTGGGCCCTGGCGCACCCTCGCCCGCGCACGACGCCATCTTGCGTAACCGCTTCAGCAGCCCGCCGCCTTCGGCACAGGTGGTCATCGTGGACATCGACGAGCGCTCGCTGGCGATGTTGGCGCCCGAGCATGGGCGCTGGCCCTGGCCGCGCAGCGTGATGGCCGACGGACTGCAAAAGCTCTCCGACCTGGGCGCGCGCGGCGTGATGCTGAACGTGCTGTACTCAGACCCCGACAAGGGCAACCCCGATGGCGACGCCGCCATGGACGCCACCGCGGCGATGACGCGCAACATCGCCTTCCCCATCGTCCGCCTGGCGCCCGAGAACGACGCGAAGAGCCAACTCAAGGTCGCCGCCATCCCCGGCGCGCAAGAGGACGCCCAAGGCGCGGGCCGCACTGTGGCGGCCGTGCTGCCGATGTTTGGCACCATGCACGACCGCCTGGGCGTCGCCAACCAGTACACCGAAGGCGACGGCATCGTGCGCAAATACGCGCTGGTGTGGCAAGACAAGGGCTTTACCCTGCCCTCCCTCGTGGGCCGCACGCTCGAAGTGGGCGGCGCTACGGCAGCGGCCGGCACCCCTGACCTCATCTCGCTGAACTGGCGCAATAAAAAGGGCAGCTACCAGCGCATTCCCTTCGCTGATTTGCTGCAAGCCAAACCCGATGACCCCCGCCTCGCGGCCCTACGCGGCGCCTGGGTGGTGGTGGGCGCCTCCGCCCCGGGCCTGGGGCAGACCAAGCCCACCTCGGTCAAGGCGGTGACCGACGACAACGAGATCCTGGCCACGGCGCTCGACGACGCCATCTCTGGCACCTGGCTGCGGGTGATGCCGCATTGGCTCACGCTGCTAATCAACCTGGGCGCCATCTGGGTGCTGGTCGCCCTGGCCATGGGCACCTTGCGCGGCGGCGCGCTCACCCAGGTGTTTGTGCTGGCGCAAACCGGCTTTGGCACCATCACCCTGCTCTCGGCGAGTTACACGCCCTATCTCATCGACTTGTCCGAGAGCATGTCTTTCGGTGTGGGCGTGTTCGGCGTGATCAAGATCGTGCAGGGCCTGGAGGCCGGTTGGCTGCGCGCCCGCCCGGGCATGCGCCGCGTCGACGCCAAACGCGAATACGAAGGCACGCTGGCGGTGGCGGGCTTCATGGCCAGCGACTTGGGAGAAGAAGACCTCAAACGCCTGGTGCGCTCGCTCGAGACCATCGTGGGCGTTTCGCGCATCATCCGGGTCGACGATTTGTTTGGCGGCGAAAGCTTTCTCAAAAAAGCCTGCGCTGACCTGGACTTCTTGCTGGTGCTGGCCGACGACGCCGGCCACCTGAAGATCGATGCATTGCTCTCGCAAACCCCTTATGCGGGCCATGTGCGCCTGGACCGCCAAGCGCTGATGGTGCCCTGGCGCCCGGACGACCCAGCCCTGGCGCGGGCGCTGGCGCCGATGGTGTTGGAGAATGGTGCGGCTTTGCTACGGGCGCGGGGATAAGGCACCCTCGAGCGGAGACGATGCGATCTTGATCACCGTATTTGAATGTCAATTTAATTGTTGAAAATGAAAAGCAAATTCACACTTTTATTCGCCGTATTGATCGCGGCACTGCTCGCCTCCTGCGGCGG
>CANFQF010000018.1 GCA_947449025.1 Comamonadaceae bacterium | reverse complement strand
GTCCTCAACGCCGGCGAGTGCCGCCGCCAACTGGGCATGTGCCGCAGGGTGCTCGAGGGCAGGCAGTTGGTCAAGCGACGACAGCCCGAGGTCGTCCAGAAACTGGTGGGTGGTGGCAAACAAGGCCGGTCGGCCGGGCGCCTCACGGTGGCCGATCACTTCGACCCAGCCTCGGTCTTCGAGCTGTTTGAGGATGAGGCTGTTGATGGTGACGCCACGGATGTCCTCCATGTCGCCTCGGGTGACGGGCTGGCGATAGGCGATGATGGCCAAGGTCTCAAGGGCGGCACGGGTGTACTTGGGCGGCTTCTCGGGATGGAGCCGGTCGAGGAACTCCCGCATGTCGGGCCGGCTTTGGAAGCGCCAGCCACTGGCCACGCTCACCAGTTCGACCCCGCGCTGTGCCCAATCATCCTGCAGGTCCTGGAGCAAGCTGCGAAGCGTATCGGCACCCAGCTCGTCATTGAAAAGCACGCGCATTTCGCGCAGTGTCAATGGTTGGGCCGAACAGATCAGGGCCGTTTCCAGGACACGCTTGGCATCCGAGGTGTTCATCTTGTCGTGTCGAAGGAAATGCCGGGAAAAGCAAGGGGTCGCGGCGGACCGGAGCGGGACCCGCTTTTGCAGCCCGTGCAGAAATCACGATGCTGGCTGCGGGACGACCTGCTGGTGCGGGCCAGCGGCGCGCAAACCCCCACGAAGCGAGGGACTGAGATCATTGTAGCTGAGCCCCTCGGGCTCAGACCTCGCTGGCCAGTCCCCATGCGGTCAGCGCTGCCGCGAGGTCTGGCGGCGGCGGCGATACGAAGGACAGGGGCGCCTCGGTGGCAGGATGGGTGAAAGCCAAGCGGTAGGCATGCAGGGCCTGTCGCACCATGCCTGCTGCCGGCGCCCCGCCGTAGAGTCCGTCGCCGACCAGCGGGTGCCCGGTGTGCGCCAGATGAACCCGGATCTGGTGGGTACGTCCGGTGCGCAAGCTGGCACGCACCAGGCAGCCGACCTCGGCACGGCCGCCGAGCCTCCCCTCCCCTGCCTCACCCGACACCGGTCCGCCCTGGCCCAGGCACTCCAACAGGGTGGCGGCCTGTTTGCCGCTGTTCCTGGCCAGATCGACCACGGCCATGCGCAGACGGTTGGAAGGGTCGCGGCCGATCGGCGCGTCGACCTCGCGCTGGAGCGGCCCCTGCCAGGGCCGATGGGCCAGCGCCAGGTACTGGCGCGAAACCTCGCGGGCGGCGATCAACTTGACCAGGGCATCCATCGTCTGACGGTCGCGAGCCACCACCATCAGTCCGCTGGTGTCCTTGTCGAGGCGGTGCACGATTCCGGCACGCGGCAACAGGGCGGCGCGCGGGTCGCGGGCCAGCAGACCATTGAGGAGCGTACCGCGCCAGTTGCCCGGGGCCGGGTGAACCACCAGCCCTGCGGGCTTGTCGATGACCAGCAGGTGCGCGTCCTCGTAAACCACCGACAGGTCCATCGCCTCGGGCACAAACGCTTGGCTCTGCGGCGTAGCCCGCAGTTCCACCCCACCGGCCTGGCCAACCGCCACCTTCTGGGCGTTGCGGCTCGCGGCACGCCCATCCAGGCGCACTGCACCCTCGTCGACGAGTTGCTGCAGGTAGCTGCGGGAGAACTCGGGGACCAGGCTTGCCAGAGCGCGGTCCAGCCGCTGGCCGTGGAGCTCTGCAGGGATGATGAACGTCCGCCATTCGCTGGCCAATGGCTCTGCGGAGTCGCCGGGGCCGTCTAGGGTGGCCTCGTCGGACACACCGTGGAGCACCTCGTCGGACAGTCCAGAACCATCGCCGACCAGCGAACTGTTTTGCTCGCCGATCAGGTCGGGTCCGAAGGGGGTGGCCCCTATAATCGTTTGGTTCTTTTTCAAGAGTGAGCCTGCGCGATGCTGCGTGCGAAATTATCGACCCTCGGGCTGGCTTGCATGGTGGCCGGCCTGACCCTTTTCGCCGGTTGCAGCACCCTGAAGGACGACCCCACCACCCAGTGGAGCAACGAAAAGCTCTACGCCGAGGCGCGTGACGAGGCCAGCAACAACGCCTTTGACAAGGCAATCAGCTACTTCGAGAAACTCGAGGGTCGCGCGGCCGGCACTCCGCTGGCCCAGCAGGCCCAGCTGGAAAAGGCCTATACCCAGTTCAGGTCCGGCGACGCGGCGCAGGCCCAGGCCACGCTCGACCGCTTCATGCGGCTGCATCCGGCCAGCCCCGCCTATGACTATGCGCTCTACCTCAAGAGCCTGGTGAACTTCAACGACAACATCGGTCTGATGGGCCTGGTGGCTAGGCAGGACCTGTCCGAACGCGACCAGAAGGCCGCCAAGGAGGCCTTCGAGGCACTCAAGGAATTGGTGGCGCGCTTCCCCAATTCCAAATATGCGCCTGACGCGAAGGCCCGCATGGGCTACATCATCAATTCGCTGGCGCAGTACGAAATTCATGTGGCGCGCTACTATTTCACGCGCGGCGCCTATGTGGCTGCAGTCAGCCGGGCGCAGCAGGCGCTCGTCGACTATGAAGGCGCACCCGCGCAGGAAGAGGCGCTCTACATCCTGTACCGCGCCTACGACGCTTTGGGCATGAAGGAGCTCGCCAGCGACTCGCGCCGCATCCTGGAAAAAAATTATCCCAATTCCCCGCTGATGCGGTTTGGCTTCAAGAAGCAAGCGGACCCGTGGTGGAAGCTCTGGTAGGGGCGGTCTCCGGGCTTTGATCGGCAGGCGCTTGCGGGACGCGCAGGTCAGATAGGGCCGCTAGGGCAGCCATATAGTCGGTTGGCGTTTTCAAGCGCCGCATCGGCGGCAGGGCCGCCAACAAGCGCCGGCCATAGCCCATGCTGAGTAGCCGGCTGTCGCAGACCACCAGCACCCCTCGATCGCCCTCGCTGCGGATCAGCCGACCTGCGCCCTGCTTGAGTGCAACCGCGGCTTCAGGCAACGAGTAGTCACCGAAGGCACTGCGGCCCTGCTGCTGCAGACGCTGTGATCGGGCTTCCACCAGCGGGTCGCCCGGCGGCGGGAAGGGCAGCTTGTCGATAACCACGAGTTGCAGGGCATCGCCAGGTATGTCCACCCCCTCCCAGAAGGAGGCCGAGGCGACCAGCACACAACCGGGCTGGCCCTGGGTCTGGCCCTCACGAAACCGCTCCATCAGCCGGCGCTTGGGCCACTGCCCCTGGACAAGCACCTCCACCGCCGCACTGCCGTCAAAGTGCGTCTGCAAGGCCTCGCCGATGCTGCGCAGCGCGCGCAAGGTGGTGGTGAGGACCAGGGTTCGGCCCTCGAGTTGCTCTGCGCCCCTGGCAGCGATCTCCGCCACCTGGCTGCTGTGACCCGGGTCGCTGGGACGGGGCAGGCCCGGGGGCAGGTACAGGCCGGCCTGGCGGGCATAGTCAAACGGGCTGCCCACGCGCAGGACCTGTGCATCTTCCAGCCCGCAGGGCTCGGTGAACCAGCGCAGGCGGGGGTCATCACCCAGAGTCGCGGAGGTGAAGATCCACGAGCGGGGCGAGGGCTCCGCAGGGGCTGACTCAGGTGTCGGCACCTCGTCGTCGGTCCAGGGGGCCTCTTCGTCTTCGCGGGACCGATGGGAGTCCCGTGAGTCCAGCCAGTCGTCCAGACCCGCATCGACAGGCGCCAGGCCGGTGCCTGCAGCGTCAGCCCCGCCGGGCCCGCGCTGACGCCCGAGCATTTTGCTGCGCACCGCGTCTGCAATGTCCAGTGGCGATTCGACCAGCCGCAGTTGCTGGCCCAAGTCCACCCACCGCACGGATCCGGCCTCGCAAGGCCCCGCAAACCGGCCTGCCCGCTGGGCCATGGCTGCCGCCCGATCGTGCAACCGCTGGAAATCCGGCGCTATCTCGCTGACCATGTCCAGCGCGTCCATGGCGGCCAGGCAGGCCTCGGCCACGTCGCGCAGGCCGCTGTTCCATTCCTGCGGGTCTGTGCTCTCGGGGGTTTCGCCATTCCAGGCCAGGCGGCCACCGGCCACGCCCCGACCTGCCGCCAGGCGCAGGTCGCGCGCGGCGCGCTCGACGCGGCCTGCCACTTGTTGCCAATCGACCAGCCCGCGCGCCAACTGCAAACCGGCCCCCAGCAGGTCACGGCAGAAATCGAGCAACTGGCCGGTGGCCAATTGCACGCCGAGGAACTGCACCCCGGTCTCATTGAGCTGGTGGGCCTCGTCAAAGATCGCGACACGGACCGTCGGCAGCAATTCCGCCATGCCGGATTCGCGCACCGCCAGGTCAGCGAAAAAGAGGTGGTGATTGACCACCACCACGTCGGCGGCCAGGGCCTCGCGCCGGGCGGCATGCACATGACAGCCCTTGAAGCCCGGGCATTGCGAGCCCAGGCAGTTCTCGCGGGTGGAAGTGACCAGGGGAATGACCGGCGAGCGCTCGTCCAGGCCAGGAATTTCGGCGAGGTCGCCCGTGCGTGTCCCCTGCGCCCAGGTTTCAATGCGCGCCAGCGTCTGGACCGCCCGCCGGTCTGGCAGGTGGGCGTCTTGACGGGCCAGCGCCAGACGGTGGGTGCACAAATAGCTGCCGCGCCCCTTAAGGAGGGCAATACGCAAGGCCAAGCCCAGGGACTCGACCAGGCCAGGCAGGTCACGTCCGAACAGCTGGTCCTGCAGGGTCTTGGTAGCGGTGGACAGCAGTACCCGCTCGCCGGAAAGCAGCGCCGGCACCAGGTAAGCGAAGGTCTTGCCCACACCCGTCCCGGCCTCGACCACCAGGGCCCCGCCCTCTTCGACTGTCTGGGCCACAGCCAGCGCCATTTCGGTCTGGGCCGCACGGGGCTGGAAGCGGCTCGTCGTCCGTGACAGCACGCCGCCCTCGGCGAACACCGCCGCAACTGACGCTGTCAGCCCCGCATGGGAGGCACCCACCGCTGCGCCACCAGGCGGCTGAGTGGCGTCCCCACTCATGCGGGCTCTTTCGGATCCAGAGCCAGCTCCAGCCTGGCGATCTGGTCGCGCAAGACCAGACGACGCTTCTTGAGGCGGCGCAGGGTCAGGTCATCACCGCCACCATGCTCCAGCGCGCCGTCGATCAGGGCATCGAGATCGGCGTGCTCCATGCGAAGCTCGATCAGGCGCCGCTGCGGCGAATGCAGGTCGAAGGCGATGTCGGGCGGTGTGGCCATGACTGGACTGTAGCCGGGAGCCGCCGGCTCAACGCGGGGTTGGCAGGTCGCTGGCCGCCGGTTTGCTGCGGCTTGCCTGCCGTGCGCGGACCTCAGCTTTGCGAGCCTCGGCTTCGCGCAGCCGTTCGGTGCGAGCAGCAGCGTTTGCCCGTGCCTGTTCCGGGGTAGGCCCGGTGGGCGAAGCGGGTCGCGCGGGAGCTCGGCTCGCAGGCGCCGGCGCCTGTGGGCTCGCAGACGCCGCGCTCTGTGGACTCACAGAGGCTGCCGTCTGTGCGGTCGGAGAGGCCGCTGGCTTGGGGGAGCGGGCCGCACGGGCCCGGGCGGCGGCGTCGCCAGTCGTACGGTCTGCCTCAGGCGCCACCTTCGCCTGGCGCGGGCTGGCGGCAGGCCGAGGCCCGCTGGCCTTGGCCGCGGCTCTGGATTCACGGCTTTGCAGCTCAGAGGCCGCACGGCTGCTTCGTTCGGCCGCATCGGCCTGGGCGTCAGACGCCTTGCGCTCGAGCCGCAATGCCTGTTCGGTGCTGCGCTGGCGACGGTCGAGATCGCCAAGGACTTGCTCCTGTCGGTCGAGTTCTGCGAGTGGCCCCTTCCAGCGATTGCGCACATCCTCGACGCAACCGGTGACCGCAAAGCGGGTCTGGCATTGAGCCTCCTGCTCGGTGCGGGTCTGTGAGATACGCGCCCGTTCAGCGCTGATGCGGGCGCGCTCCGCGGGTAAGTCCAGACCGCCGGCGACCTGGGCAAGCGTGTCTGCCATGCACAGTGCCATGAGGGCCACGGCAAGACCGCTAATTTTCATACCCCCGAGGAATGACGGGGGCCGCCAGGGGTCGCGGGGCCCTGCGCAACGGGTCAGGGTCAGCGTGGCCGAAGCAGGCGCAGACAGGACAATCATGTGAGCCGAGTATCGACCACCCGCCGCTCTTCGGCCATGAATTCGGCCGATTGCATCTCGTTCAGTCGCGACACGGTGCGCGGGAACTCGTGGGACATCGGCCCTTCGGTATAGAGCTGCTCGGGCGGTACCGCGGCCGACATGATCAGCTTGACGCGGCGGTCATAAAGCACATCGATCAACCAGGTGAAGCGCCGGGCCTCGGAGGCCATGCTCACCGGCATGTGGGGCACGTTGGACAGTAGCACCGTGTGGAACTGGGTGGCGATCTCGAGGTAGTCGTTTTGCGAACGCGGCCCGCCGCACAGCGTGCGGAAGTCAAACCAGACCACGCCGCCAGCCTTGCGCAGGGCCCGGATCTGGCGGTTCTCAATGTGCAGGACCGGGCTTTCGTCCCTTGCCTCGGCCAGCTGGCTGAAGGCCTGGTCCATCGACGCCTCAGCTTGGGCGCCCAGGGGCGTGTGATAGAGCTGCACACGCTCCAGGGTGCGGCGGCGGTAGTCGGTGCCGTTGTCGACGTTGAGGACTTCCAGCCGCTCGTTCAGGAGGGCGATCGCCGGCAGGATGCGGTCCCGGTGCAGGCCATTGGGATACAGATCGTCGGGACGGAAATTGGAGGTGGTGACAAAGCCCACACCATGCTCGAACAGCGAGTCCAGCAGGCGGTGCAGGATCATCGCGTCGGTGATGTCGGCCACATGGAATTCGTCAAAGCAGATCAGCCGATAGCGCTTTGAAATGCGCTCGCCCAGCACCTGCAACGGGTTCTGGGTGCCCTGCATCTCGGCCAGCTCGCGGTGCACCTCCCGCATGAACTCGTGGAAATGCAGCCGGGTCTTGCGCTTCAAGGGCACCGCGTTGAAGAAGCAATCCATCAGGAAGCTCTTGCCCCGCCCCACCCCGCCGTACATGTAGACACCGCGCGGGATGGCGGGGCGGTTGATCAGCTTTTTGAGAGCGTTGGATCGGGCGCTCTTGAACTGAGCCCACTCCTGGGCGCAGCGCTCGAGCGCGTCCACCGCGCGCAATTGCGCGGGGTCGCTCTGGTAGCCCCGGGTGCCGAGTTCGGCCTCGTAGGCCGCCCGCACACCGGAGACCGGAGGTACTGCACTCACCTTGCGGTCGCGGCCATGCTGCGCGCGCTCAGAAATTGAGCGTGCGCTTGTCAACCGCCAACGCGGCTTCCTTGGTCGCCTCCGAGAGCGACGGGTGCGCGTGGCAGATGCGGGCAATGTCTTCGCTCGATGCCCGGAACTCCATCGCCACCACGGCCTCGGCGATCAGCTCGGAGGCCATGGGCCCCACGATGTGCACACCCAGGATCTCGTCGCTGGTGGCATCGGCCAGGAACTTGACCATGCCGGTGGTGTCGCCCAGGGCGCGGGCACGGCCGTTGGCCAGAAAGGGGAAGGTGCCGGCCTTGTACTTGACGCCGTCGGCCTTAAGCTGCTGCTCGGTGCGGCCGACCCAGGCGATCTCGGGGCTGGTGTAGATCACCCAGGGAATGGTGTTGAAGTTGACATGGCCGTGCTGGCCGGCAATGCGTTCGGCCACCGCCACGCCCTCTTCTTCTGCCTTGTGCGCCAGCATCGGGCCACGGACCACGTCGCCCACCGCCCAGACGCCGGGCAGGTTGGTGCGGCAGTCGCCGTCGACCACGATGGCGCCGCGCTCGTCGAGCTGCAGTCCCACGCCCTCGGCACCCAGGCCAATGGTGTTGGGCACCCGGCCAATGGAGACGATCAGCTTGTCGGCATCGATCGCCTGGGCTTCACCCTTGGCGTTGGTATAGGCCACAGAGACGCCCTTGGCGCCGTTTTTGATTTCGCCGACCTTCACGCCCAGCTCGATCTTCAGGCCCTGCTTGTCAAAGGCCTTCTTGGCCTCCTTGGCAATCTGCTCGTCAACCGCACCCAGGAAGGTGGGCAGCCCCTCGAGGATGGTGACCTCGGCGCCCAGGCGGCGCCAGACAGAACCCATCTCGAGGCCGATCACACCTGAGCCGATCAGGACCAGCTTCTTGGGAACGGCCCCGATCCGCAGCGCGCCGTCGTTGGACAGCACGTTCTTTTCGTCAAAGGGCACGCCGGGAAGCGCGCGGGCGTTCGAGCCCGTGGCCACAATGACCTGCTTGCCGACCAAGGTCTCTTCAGCGGCACCTGCGACTTTGATCTCGTAGCCGCCATCGGCAGCCTTCACGAAGCTGCCGCGACCATGGAAGAAGGACACCTTGTTCTTTTTGAGCAGATACAGGATGCCGTCGTTGTTCTGCTTCACGACGGCGTCCTTGCGGGCCAGCATCTTGGCCACGTCCATCTTCACATCCTTGGCGGTGATGCCATGGTCTGCGAAATGGTGGTTGGCGTGGTCAAAGTGCTCGGACGATTGCAGCAGCGCCTTGGACGGAATGCAGCCCACGTTGGTGCAGGTGCCGCCGGGGGCCGGGCCGCCCTTGTCGTTTTTCCACTCGTCGATGCAGGCCACGTTCATGCCCAATTGGGCCGCGCGGATGGCCGCGATGTAGCCGCCTGGGCCACCGCCGACGACGATGACGTCGAATTGCTTGCTCATTTGAATTCCTTATTTGTCATGAAGTCAGGAAGATTGCGTAGCGAGCGGCGCGAAGTCGGGTCGAGCAGCGTAGCCGTACTCCCGTACGGCGAGCAGCGCAGGCTCGAGATCGCGTCGCGCAGTAGCAAGATTCCTGGCTTCAGATGTCGAACAACAGGCGGGCCGGGTCTTCCAGCGCTTCCTTCATCGCCACCAGGCCCAGCACGGCTTCGCGGCCGTCGATGATGCGGTGGTCATAAGACATGGCCAGGTAGTTGATCGGACGCACCACCACCTGCCCGTTCTCGACGACAGCTCGGTCCTTGGTGGCGTGCACGCCGAGAATGGCCGACTGCGGCGGGTTGATGATGGGAGTCGACAGCATCGAGCCGAACACGCCACCATTGGAGATGGAGAAGGTGCCGCCGGTCATCTCCTCGATGCCCAGCTTGCCGTCACGCGCCTTGTTGCCGTACTCGGCGATCTTCTTTTCAATGTCGGCAAAGGACATCTGGTCGGCGTTGCGCAGGATAGGCACCACCAGACCCCGGGGCGAACCCACCGCGATGCCAATGTCGAAGTAGCCGTGGTAGACGATGTCATTGCCGTCGACCGAGGCGTTGAGCACCGGGTACTTCTTCAGGGCGTGGACGGCGGCCTTCACGAAGAAGGACATGAAGCCGATCTTCACGCCGTGCTCCTTCTCGAACTTGTCCTGGAAGCGCTTGCGCATTTCCATCACCGGGGCCATGTTGACCTCGTTGAAGGTGGTCAGGATGGCATTGCTCGATTGGGACTGCAGCAGGCGCTCGGCCACGCGGGCGCGCAGCCGACTCATGGGCACGCGCTGCTCGGGGCGGCTGCCCAGATCAGGCGTGGCAGGGCCGGCCACCTGGGGCAAGGCTGCCTTGGCCGCCACCGAGACGGGAACCGACGCAGCAAGGGCCTTGGCGGGACCCGCGGCCACAGCCGACAGCACATCGCCCTTGGTCACCCGGCCGTCCTTGCCGGTGCCGGCGACCGAGCCAGCGGAGAGCTGGTTGTCGGCCATCAGCTTGGCAGCCGCAGGCATGGCCACGCCGGCCATCGATCCGCCGGCGGCGGGCGCAGCTGCGGCAGCAGCAGGCGCCGCAGCGGCAGCGGGAGCCGCCGCGCCGGCCTTGCCTTCGCTGTCGATACGGGCGATGACCTGCTCGGCCACCACCGTGCCGCCGTCGGCGACCAGGACTTCTGCGAGCACGCCAGCGCTGGGCGCGGGCACTTCAAGAACCACTTTGTCGGTCTCGATCTCGATCAGGATCTCGTCCTGGGCCACGGCCTCGCCGGGCTTTTTCTTCCAGGACAGCAGGGTCGCTTCGGCGACCGATTCGGACAATTGCGGAACCTTTACTTCAACGATAGCCATTTTTATTCCTTGAATCTGGGCGCACTTGGATGCGCAAACCGGTTTACTTGGTCAGAACGAAGCCCTTGAGCTTGGTAAAGGCGGCGTCGATCAACGCCTTCTGCTGGTCCTGGTGCAGGTGGGCGTAGCCCACCGCTGGCGAGGCGGAGGCGGCGCGGCCGGCGTAACCCAGGCGCTGCCCCTCGTGCATGTTCTCGTGGATGTTGTGCTGAATGAAGAACCAGGCGCCCTGGTTCTGCGGCTCGTCCTGGCACCAGACCAAGTCGGTGGCGTTCGGGTACTTCTTCAGCTCGGCGGCGAAGGCCTTGTGCGGGAAGGGATAGAGCTGCTCGATGCGGATGATGGCCACGTCGTCGCTGCCCTTTTCCTCGCGCCGCTTGACCAGGTCGTAGTAGACCTTGCCCGAGCAGGCGATCACGCGCTTGACCTTGTCGGCCTTGATGTCCTTGACCTCGCCGATCACCGTCTGGAAACCGCCCTTGGTGAACTCGGACAGGGGCGAGGTCGCCTCCTTGTTGCGAAGGAGCGACTTGGGGGTGAAGATGACCAAGGGCTTGCGCAGCTCGCGCACCATCTGCCGGCGCAGCACGTGAAAGATCTGGCTGGCGGTTGTCGGCTGGACGATGCCCATGTTGGCATCGGCCGCCAGCTGCATGAAGCGCTCGACGCGGGCCGAGCTGTGCTCTGGGCCCTGGCCTTCGTAGCCATGGGGCAGCATCAGGGTGATGCCGTTGACGCGGCCCCACTTGACCTCACCCGAGGCAATGAACTGGTCAATCACCACCTGTGCGCCGTTGGCGAAGTCGCCGAACTGGGCCTCCCAGATCACCATCGTGTTGGGCTCGGCCGAGGCGTAGCCGTACTCGAAACCCAGCACCGCCTCTTCGGACAGGATGGAGTCAATGACTTCAAAGGGAGCCTGGTTGTCGGCGACGTTTTGCAGCGGAACATAGGTTCCGGTGTCCCAGCGCTCACGGTTTTGGTCGTGAATGACGGCGTGGCGGTGGGTGAAGGTGCCGCGGCCGCTGTCCTCACCGGACAGACGCACCGGGTAGCCCGAAGCCACCAGGGAGGCGAAGGCCATGTGCTCGCCCATGCCCCAGTCAACATTGGTCTCGCCGCGTCCCATGGCGGCCCTGTCTTCCAAAACCTTTTTGACCAGGTTGTGCGGCGTGACATGGGCCGGAATAGAGGTGATCTTCTGGGCCAGACGTTTCCACTCGGCCAGAGGCAGCGCGGTGTCGGCGCTGTCAGTCCACTTCTTGCCCAGGAAAGGCGCCCAGTCGACCGCGTATTTGCTCTTGAAGTTGGTGAGGACCGGGTCGACGGTGTGCTTGCCGGCATCCATCGCAGCGCGGTAGGCCTTGACCATGCCATCCGGGCCGTCCGCAGCCAACACGCCCTGGGCCACCAGCTTGTCGCCATAGAGCTTGCGGGTGCCAGGGTGAGCCGCGATCTTTTTGTACATCAGCGGCTGGGTGAGCGCGGGGGTGTCCTGCTCGTTGTGACCCAGCTTGCGGAAGCAAATGATGTCGACCACCACGTCCTTGCGGAATTCCATGCGGTATTCGAGCGCCAGCTGCGTGGCCAGCACCACCGCCTCGGGGTCGTCGCCGTTGACATGCAGCACCGGGGACTCCACGCCCTTGACGATGTCGGTGCAATAGAGGGTGGAGCGCAGGTCGCGCGGGTCCGAGGTGGTAAAGCCGATCTGGTTGTTGATGATCAGGTGCACCGTGCCGCCGGTGGTGTAACCACGGGTGGCGGCCAAGGCCAGGGTTTCCTGGTTGACGCCCTGGCCTGCGAAGGCGGCATCACCGTGCACCAGCACCGGCAGAACTTCTTTGCCCAGAGGATCGCCGCGGCGGTCCATGCGGGCGCGCACGCTGCCTTCAACCACCGGGTTGACGATCTCGAGGTGCGAGGGGTTAAAGGCCAGAGACAGGTGGACCGGGCCGCCGCGGGTGGAGATGTCGGAGCTGAAGCCCTGGTGGTACTTCACGTCGCCGGCGGGCAGTTCTTCGGGCGCGGTGTGGTCGAACTCGGCGAACAGGTCGCCCGGCATCTTGCCCAGGGTGTTGACCAGCACGTTCAGGCGGCCGCGGTGGGCCATGCCGATCACGATTTCCTGCACGCCCTTCTCGCCGGCGAGCTGCATCAGTTCGTCCATCGAAGCGATGAAGGACTCGCCGCCCTCAAGGGAGAAGCGCTTCTGGCCCACGTACTTGGTGTGCAGGTAGCGCTCAAGGCCCTCGGCCGCGGTCAGGCGATCCAGAATCTGCTTTTTCCGCTCGGTGGTGAACACCGGCTTGCTGCGAATCGACTCGAGCTTTTGCTGCCACCAGCGCTTTTCCGTCTGGTCGGTGATGTACATGTACTCAGCGCCCACCGTGCTGCAGTAGGTCTCGCGCAGCGCGTTGAGCAGCTCGCGCAGGCTCATCGTGTTCTTGCCGAAGAAGGTGTTCGAGGTGTCGAACACGGTTTCCTGGTCGGCATCGGAAAAGCCGTAGAAAGAGGGCTCGAGCTCGGGAATAGGGGGGCGCTCGGTGCGCTTCAAGGGGTCGAGGTCGGCCCAGCGCTGACCCACGTTGCGATAGGCGGCAATCAGCTGTTGCGCGGCGGTGCGCTTGCGGCCCATCTCGGCGTCGGCGCTGGCCATAACGACCTTGGTGCCGCCCTGCTTGGCGCGCTCGGCGAAGGCATTGATGACCGGAAGGTGGGGGACGTCCTTGGTGTCCGAGCCGTCGACGGCGGGGACATGCTGCAGGGCGTCAAAGTACTCGCGCCAGTTGTCCGGCACGCTACCCGGATTGGCCAGGTAGTTTTCGTACATCTCCTCGACATACGGCGCATTGCCGCCGAAGAGGTACGTGCTGCCTTGGTAGGCAGCGTAGACGTTTGTCTCGCTCATATCTCGCTACTTTCCGCTCCCCTTCAGGGAGCTTCTGCTGGTTACAAAAACCTTCCGCGGCACGGCTGGACCGGTTGGCGGATGCGACAGTGGCTGGAAGGACCAAAGTGACTCGCTGATTGTGCCATTGAAGTACCACCGGGCTGTGCTTTTCGGCGCTGCGACGCAGCCAACCGCCCGCTATACATCAAAAGAATCAGCCTGCCTGCACCTGCTCCTTGATCTGTTGCAGGGTAGCAGGGTCCTCGATGGTGGTGAGGTCCCCGGGGTCGCGCCCTTCGCAGACCGCCTGGATGGCGCGCCTAAGCAGCTTGCCACTGCGGGTCTTGGGCAGCAGGGTCACGAAGCGCACCCGCGATGGGCGCGCCACCGCCCCGAGCTGCCCGTCAACCACCTTCATGATCTCGCCTTCGAGCTTCATCCGGGCGAACTCGTCGGGCACTGCTGCGGGGTCGCGCAGGACAGCGAATGCCATCGCCACCTGCCCCTTGACCGAGTCGGCGACGCCGACGACGGCCACTTCGGCCACCGCCGGATGGCTGGAAATGCTCTCCTCGATCTCGCGGGTGCCCAGGCGGTGACCGGCGACGTTGATCACGTCGTCGGTACGGCCGAGGATGAAGAAGTAGCCATCGGCGTCGCGGATACCCCAGTCAAAGGTGTTGTAGAGCATCTTGCCGGGAATGGATTCCCAGTAGGTCTTCTTGAACCGGGCGTCGTCGCGCCAGATGGTCTGCATGAAGCCCGGCGGGGTGGGCGATTCGATCACCACCACGCCTTTTTCATTGGGCTGCGTGAGCTCCTCGCCGGTCGCCTCATTGACGATCTTGGCGCGCCAGCCGTACATGGGCACACCCGGGCTGCCAAAGCGCGAGGCCTTCTTCTCGACCCCGTTGGCGATGGTGAGAATGGGCCAGCCGGTCTCGGTCTGCCAGTAGTTGTCGATGATGGGAACGCCCAGAGCGTCATTAATCCAGCGTGCGGTTGGCTCGTCGAGCGGCTCACCTGCCAGGAACAGAGCCTTGAGCGTGGAGAGGTCGTATTGCTTGAGAAAGGCCGGGTCGTGCTTTTTGAGCACCCGCACCGCGGTGGGCGCGCTGAACATCACGCTGACCTTGTACTTCTCGACCAGGCTCCACCAGACGCCCGCGTCGGGCCGAATCGGCAAGCCCTCGTAGAGGATGGTGGCCATGCCCGCCATCAGCGGACCGTAGACGATGTAGCTGTGGCCGACGACCCAGCCAATGTCGCTGGTACAGAAGTAGGTGCCGCCGGGCTCGCCCATCATGATGTGCTTCATGCTTGAAGCCAGGGCCACCGCATAGCCCCCCACATCGCGCTGCACGCCCTTGGGCTTGCCCGTGGTGCCGCTGGTGTACATGGTGTAGCTGATGTCGGTGGCGTCCACCCATTCGCAGGGCACTTGCACGCCGGCACATTCCTGCGCCAACGGGCCCCAGTGCCGATCACGGCCGAGGGTCGTCTCGAACTTCTCGAGGCCGCGGTCCACCATCAGCACCGAATCGGGCTTGTGCGCCGACAGGCGGATCGCCTCGTCGAGCAGCGGCTTGTAGGGAACGACCTTGCCGCCGCGGGAGCCGGCGTCGGCGCTGACAATGACCTTGGGCGAGGCATCTTCGATGCGCGTGGCCAGGGACACCGAAGCGAAGCCGCCGAACACCACCGAATGGATGGCGCCAACGCGGGCGCAGGCCAGCATAGCGAACACCGCCTCGGGAATCATCGGCATGTAGATCAGGACCCGGTCGCCATGACCCACACCCAGTGCCTTGAGCATCGCGGCAGCCAGGTTGACCTTCTCGTGCAGCTGCGCGAAGGTGTAGGTCTCCTCGACGTCGGTCTCTGTGGAGACATGGATCAGTGCGGCCTGGTTGGCGCGGTCCTTCAGGTGACGGTCCACCGCGTTGTGGCACAGATTCGTCTTGCCGCCAACGAACCAGCGGGTGAATGGGGCCTGATCGTTGTCCAGGATGCGCTGGGGCGGGGTCTGCCAGTCGATCAGCCGGGCCTGCTCGGCCCAGAAGGCCTCAGGCTGGTCCACCGACTGGCGGTAGAAGTCCTCGTACTTGCTCATGACGTTCTCCTCGGGTCTTTTTTGTCTATCTCCACCCGCGCCCGCAGCCCAGGCGCGGGATGGGCACTACTTGATCAGGGCCAGCGCCTCCTTGAAGCGCGGGTGTCGGCTGTCGCCCAGCCACTCGAAAGCCACCATCTCGGTCGTGACCAGTTCGCAGCCGGCGCCGGCAAGGCGATCGAAGGCAGCATCGCGGTTGCGGTCGGTACGGGATCCGCAGGCGTCTGTCACCACCCAAACGTCGAACTCCTCGTCCAGCAGTTGCAGCGCCGTCTGCAGCACGCAGACATGGGCTTCGCAGCCGGCGAGCACCACGCTGCCCCGCGCAGGCGCCGCCTCGACCGGCTTTTGCAAGTGACGCGGTAGGCTGCGGGCGTTGCCGCGCGGCGCGGCAGCGGCCGGACGCAGGCGCGGCATGAGCTCGGCGCCAGCGCCAAAAGAAGCCTTCGTCATCACGTGGGGAAGCAGGCCGCGAAGGGCTGCGACCGTCGGGCCCAGGCCTGCCGGGTTCTGTTCAGTGGCCAGGATCGGCACCTCGAACAGGGCCGCCAGCCGGGCCAGGCGCTCCGCATTGAGAAGGAGCGCGGCCGCGTCGGCGATCGCGGGCATGAGCCGTTGCTGGTAATCAACCAGCACCAGGGTGGAGTCAGAAGGGTCGAGGAGCATCGGCCGGGATTGGAGCCGCCTGCGCTGTCTCCGAACTGACAAGACGCGTCGGCAGTCCCCGATCCGGCTTAAATAATCCCGCCAAATCAAGGTGTTACGTCCCTTTTCGCGAGGCGGGTGGGGCGCAGTCGGTGGTAAGCTAAAGGTAATGCTCACCCGCCCTTCCCTCCTGGCTGCGCTTGCGCTCGCCGTGACGCTGGCCTTGCCCGCGTCACCCGCGCTGGCTGCGCCACAGGCCGGGTCTGGCCCTGCAGGCGTGTCGGTCGATGACGATTTGGGGCGGCTGCTCGCAGAGCGCGGCCTGATCGGCACCTTGGAGCAGGCGGGCCTGGCGGTCCGCAATCAGACCTCGGAACTGGTCTTCAACGCCATGGGATTTCTGGGTGTTCCTTACCGGCGGGGCGGCACCACAGCGGAGACCGGCTTCGATTGCAGCGGCTTCGTGCGCGCCATCTTCGAGCAGACTGCGGGCATGGTCCTGCCCCGGCGCGCCAAGGAGCAGGCAGCCGCCACTGAGGTGATCGACAAGCGCGACCTCAAGCCTGGCGACTTGGTCTTCTTCAACACCATGAAAAAAGCCTTCAGCCACGTGGGTATCTATGTTGGTGACGGCAAGTTCATACACTCGCCCAAGCCCGGAGCAGAAGTTCGTGTCGAAGACATGGCCGGCAGCTACTGGGTGCGCCGGTTTGACGGGGCTCGGCGCGTGGTGACGGGAGCCCCGGCGACAGACACAGCGCCGGCCAGCTCTCGCTGAACCGGGTGCCCCCTCCAGGGACCTCGCGACGCGACCATCCTCCGTCCACCCGGCGCCTCTGGACCACCCCATGACCCCTGATCTTGGCCGCAGGGCCCTCACGCTCGGTGCACTCGGGATATGCACCCTGCCAGCAGCCCGCGCGCAGGACAGCCCCCGGGTGGGCATCGTGATCATGCATGGGAAGAACCCCGGACGCCCACAAGACCTGGGGCTGATCCCTCTGCGCACCACGCTCGAGCGTCAGGGCTGGCAACTGCTTGTGCCCGAAATGCCTTGGTCACGCGGGCGCTATCTGGAGGGCAACTGGGATTCAGCCATGGCGGAGGTTGCCGGCCATGTGAAGACCTTGTTGGACGCCGGTGCCCAACGCATCGTTCTGGTCGGGCACAGCATGGGCTGCCCGGCAGCGATGAGTCACGCGGCACGAGGCGGACGTGCGGATGCCCTGGTACTGCTTGCGCCAGGGCATACGCCCATGGGGTACTACACCGCTCCGCAGGCCAAAATCGTGAGGGACAGCATCGACGAGGCCCGCGCCGCGGTGGCGGCAGGGCGCGGCGATGCGATCGGCCGCTTCCAGGACATCAACCAAGGCCGGCAACAGGTGGCGATTGCGACCGCGCGCAACTACCTGTCCTTCTTTGACCCCCAATCGGAAGCCGAAATGAGCGTGACCGCGCCCAAGTTGCCTTCCGGCTTGCCGGTGCTCACCGCCATCGGCGAGCGAGACCCGCTTTTTTCACGCGTCCGCAGCTACTACGTGGACAGCCTGCCCAAGAATCCGCACTCGCAACTGCTGGAGGTCAGCGGGGGGCACCTGGACACGCCCCGTATCGCAGCGGACCAGGTGGTGGCCTGGATCAAGGCGGTGGTTTGAGGCGCAAAGGTCGCGGGGCCAAAGGGCCCTTGAGCCTTTGGGCCCTTCCCCAGACGGCTCGTTATTTGCGCGGTGGCGGCAGGTCGGTACAGGTGCCGTGAGCAGCCTCTGCGGCCATGCCAATGCTCTCGCCCAGGGTCGGGTGAGGATGGATGGTCTTGCCAATATCCACCTCGTCCGCGCCCATTTCGATGGCCAGGGCCACCTCGCCGATCATGTCGCCCGCATGGGTGCCGACGATGCCACCGCCCAGAATGCGGCCGCTGGTCGCGTCAAACAACAGCTTGGTGAAACCCTCGTCGCGGCCATTGGCGATCGCGCGGCCGGAGGCGCTCCAGGGGAACAAGCCCTTCTTGATGGCAACACCCTGCGCCTTGGCCTGGTCCTCGGTCAACCCCACCCAGGCCACTTCCGGGTCGGTGTAAGCCACACTGGGAATGACGCGGGCATCAAAGGCAACCTTCTCGCCGGCAGCAGCCTCGGCTGCCACATGGCCCTCGTGTACCGCCTTGTGGGCCAGCATCGGCTGGCCGACCACGTCACCGATCGCGAAAATATGCGGCACGTTGGTCCGCATCTGCAGGTCGACTGGGATGAAGCCCCGATCGCTGACCGCCACGCCGGCCTTGTCGGCGCCAATCTTGCGGCCGTTGGGCGAGCGGCCGACCGCTTGTAGCACCAGGTCATAGAGCTGCGGCTCCTTGGGCGCGCCCTCGCCTTCAAACCGCACCAGGATGCCGTCTTTCGTGACCTCGGCGCCCACCGTCTTCGTTTTCAACATGATGTTGTCAAAGCGCGGCGCGTTCATCTTCTGCCAGACCTTGACCAGGTCGCGGTCAGCGCCCTGCATCAGGCCGTCCATCATTTCGACCACGTCCAGACGCGCGCCCAGGCTGGAGTAGACCGTGCCCATCTCCAGGCCGATGATGCCGCCACCCAAGACCAGCATGCGCTTGGGAACGCTGGCCAGGCCCAGCGCGCCCGTGGAATCGACCACGCGCGGATCCTCGGGCATGAAGGGCAGGCGAACCGCCTGCGAGCCCGCGGCGATGATGGCCTGCTTGAACTGGAGGATCTGGGTCTTGCCGGTCTTCTCCTGGGCGCTGCCGGTGGTCTCTTCGACGCTCAGGTGGAAGGGGTCGAGAAAGCTGCCGTAGCCGCGAACCACGGTCACCTTGCGCATCTTGGCCATGGCGGAAAGACCGCCGGTGAGCTTGCCCACGACCTTGCCCTTGTGAGCGCGCAGCTTGTCGAGGTCGACCTGGGGCTTGCCAAAGCTCACGCCCAAGGCTTCAAAGTGGGCCACCTCGTCCATCACCGACGCCACATGCAGCAGCGCCTTGGAGGGAATGCAGCCCACGTTGAGGCAGACGCCTCCCAGGGTCGCGTAGCGCTCGACCAGCACCACCTTCATGCCCAGGTCAGCGGCGCGGAAGGCGGCCGAATAGCCGCCAGGGCCACCGCCCAGGACCAACATGTCACACACCAGATCTGCACCACCGGCGTAGCTGGCGGCTGGGCCAGCGACTGCCGCCGGCACGGCGGAGGCAGCGGTCACGGCAGGTGCTGGCGCAGGAGCCGAGGCAGGGGACGGCGTGTTGCCTGTGGGCGTGCTGCCAGCGGTAGGGCCAGCCGCAGCGGAGGATCCCTCAGCCACGTCCATCAGCAGCAGCACCGAGCCCTCGGCAACCTTGTCGCCGAGCTTGACCCGCAACTCCTTGACCACGCCAGCATGGGTGGACGGAATCTCCATCGAGGCTTTGTCGGATTCGACGGTGATCAGGGACTGCTCGAGCTTGACCGTGTCGCCGGGCTGAACCAGCAGCTCGATCACAGCCACTTCACTGAAGTCGCCGATGTCCGGCACTTTCACTTCCACCAGGCTCATGATTGTTTTTCCTTGGATTTAAGTGTGAAGACGTCCCACGGAATCGCCGAATTGCGGTCGAACTCGCAACCAGCGGCCAAGCCAGTGACGGCCACTTCGCGCGCAGACTTGGCCTTGCCAAAGACGGCATGCATCGCGCCCAGGGCAAAGCTGCGGCCCGAGCCGATGCTCCAGTACTCTTTGAACTCAAACACCTCGCGGTAGCTGTAGAGGCCGTAGATGCCAGAGGCATTGGCGATCAACACGCTGAACTGGCTGGACTCGTAGGGGTCGTGGTCCTCCTCCTTGGTCTGGAGGAAGAAGTTGTCCTTGAGATAGGGATGCAGCTTGGTGAAGGTGTCGAAAACCTCTGCCTTGCTGCCGAGTTGCAAGGTCTCTTGCGGCAGCGTGGCCATGGCCTTGCGCAGCACCGGAAAGTGCGCCACCGTTCCGGCCATCCCGATGTAGCTCGGCCCGGCATCGGTGTCGACCCGGAAGATCTTGCTATTGGCCTCGAGCCTGTGCGTTAGGCGGGTGTCGCCGAAGGTCACGAGCGTGTCGGCCGCGATGGCGACCTGACCGTTCTTGCGGACAACGACGACAGTGGTCATGGCACAAGCCTCGAGGCGATCCGCTTACAGCAGCACCCGGCGGAAGTCCGCCAGAACCTGACCGAGGAAGGCGTTGAAGCGCGCCGCGGCCGCGCCGTCAATGACCCGGTGGTCCCAGGACAGCGACAGCGGCAACATCAGGCGCGGCTGGAACTGCTTGCCGTCCCAGACCGGCTCGGTCTGACTGCGACACACGCCCAGGATCGCCACCTCGGGCGCATTGATGATGGGCGTGAAGTAACGCCCGCCAATGCCGCCCAGAGACGAAATCGTGAAGGACGCGCCCTGCATTTCGGCCGGGCTGAGCTTTCCGTCCCGGGCCTTCTTCGCCAGATCACCCATTTCTTGGCTGATCTGCAAGATGCCCTTTTTGTCTGCGTCCTTGATCACCGGCACCATCAAGCCATTAGGCGTGTCTGCCGCAAAGCCGATATGGAAGTACTGCTTGAAGACCAACTGCTCGCCGTCGAGGCTGCTGTTGAACTCGGGGAACTTCTTCAGAGCGGCCACGCACGCCTTGATCAAAAAGGCCAGCATGGTGATTTTCACGCCGGACTTCTCGTTTTCCTTGTTCATCTGGACGCGGAAGGACTCCAGCTCGGTGATATCTGCGTCATCGTGATTGGTGACGTGCGGAATCATGACCCAGTTGCGATGCAGATTGGCGCCGCTGAGCTTTTTGATACGCCCCAGGTCTTTACGTTCCACCGGGCCGAACTTGGCGAAGTCGACCTTGGGCCAGGGCAGCAAGCCCAGCGCAGCTCCTGAATCGCCACCCGAGGACTTGCCAGAGGCCGCCTTGGTCGTGGCGGAGCCACTCATCACCGCCTTGGTAAAGGATTGCACATCCTCCTGGGTGATTCGGCCCTTGGGGCCCGAACCCTTGACCTCGTCGAGCGGCACACCAAGCTCACGGGCGAACTTGCGCACCGAGGGCGAGGCATGCGGCATGGCGCCGGTGGGCGCGCCAGGCTCATGCGGCGGCAGGGAGGCGGTCGGCGCCACGCGCTCCGCGCTCAGCGCCGGGGCGGCCGGGGCAGGCGAGCCGACAGCCGCCGGGGCGGCAGTCACGGGAGCCGCTGCGGGTGCCGGAGCTGGCGCAGGGGCTGCGACAGCGGAGGCGGAAGCAATGGCGGTAGCGGCCTCCCCCTCGAGCACCACCACCAGGTCCCCGATGTTGACCTTGTCGCCCAATTTGACCTTGACCTCCTTGACCACGCCGGCAGACGCCGACGGGATTTCCATCGAGGCCTTGTCGGACTCGACTGTGATCAGGGATTGTTCGACCTTGATGGTGTCACCGGGTTTGACGAGCAGCTCGATTACCGCCACGTCTTTGAAATCCCCGATATCGGGGACCTTCACTTCGATCAGCGCCATGTGCGTGTTCTCCGTTCTTGTTCAGGCTCGCCGCGCGCTCAGGCGTACAGCGGGTTCACCCGGTCGGTCTTGATGCCGTACTTCTGGATCGCCTCGGCCACCTTGGCCGCCGGCACCACGCCCTCATCACTCAGGGACTTGAGGGCGGCGACCACGATGTAGTGGCGGTTGATCTCGAAGTGCTCGCGCAGCTTGCTGCGGAAATCGCTGCGTCCGAAACCATCGGTGCCGAGCACCTTGTAGCTGCGGCCCTTGGGCATATAGGGCCGGATCTGCTCGGTGTAGGCCTTGATGTAGTCGGTCGAGGCGATCACCGGGCCGGCGCTCTTCTCCAGTTGCTGGGTGACAAAGGGCACGCGGGCCTTCTCTGTCGGATGCAGCAGGTTCCAGCGCTCGCAGTCCTGGCCCTCGCGCGCCAGCTCGTTAAAGCTCGGGCAGCTCCAGACACTGGCCGACACGCCCCAGTCCTTCTCAAGAATCTCCTGGGCCGCCAGCGACTCGCGCAGGATTGAGCCCGAGCCCAGAAGCTGCACCTGCTGCTTGCCCTTGCCGCCGGCCTTGAACAGGTACATGCCCTTGATGATCTGCTCCTCGGTGCCGGCCACCAGGCCAGGCATCGGGTAGTTCTCATTGAGCAAGGTGAGGTAGTAAAAGACGTTCTCTTGCTTCTCCACCATGCGCTGCAGGCCATGCTGCATGATCACCGCTACTTCATGGGCAAAGGTGGGGTCGTAGGAGATGCAGTTGGGGATGGTGGCGGCCAGGATATGGCTGTGGCCATCTTCGTGCTGCAGGCCTTCGCCGTTCAAGGTGGTACGCCCGGAGGTGCCCCCCAGCAGGAAGCCGCGGGCCTGCATGTCGCCAGCCGCCCAGCACAGGTCGCCGACCCGCTGCAGCCCGAACATCGAGTAGTAGATGTAGAACGGCACCATGATGCGGTTGTTCGTCGAGTACGACGTTGCCGCAGCAATCCAGCTGGCCATGCCGCCGGCCTCGTTGATGCCTTCCTGCAGGATCTGGCCGTTGACTTCTTCCTTGTAGTAGGAAACCTGGTCGCGGTCCTGAGGGGTGTACTTCTGGCCTTCGGGGTTGTAGATGCCAATCTGGCGGAACAGGCCCTCCATGCCGAAGGTCCGGGCTTCATCCACCAGGATGGGGACAGCGCGCGGACCCATTTCCTTGTCACGCAGCAGCGCGGTCAGGAAACGAACGTAGGCCTGTGTGGTGGAAATCTCTCGGCCTTCGGCTGTGGGTTCGGTCACCGCCTTGAACGCCTCGAGCCCCGGCACCTTGAGCTGCTCGTCGGCCTTGGTACGGCGCGCTGGCAGGTACCCCCCGAGGGCCTTGCGGCGCTCGTGCAGGTACTGCATCTCGGGTGTGTTCTCCGCCGGCTTGTAGAAGGGGATCTCGGCCAGCTTCTCGTCGGGAATCGGGATATTGAAGCGGTCGCGGAAGGCCTTGATGTCCTCGTCAGTGAGCTTCTTGGCCTGGTGGGCAATGTTCTTGCCCTCGGCCGCCTTGCCCATGCCAAAGCCCTTGACGGTCTTGATCAGAAGCACCGTCGGCTCGCCCTGGTGCTTGACCGCCGCGTCATAGGCCGCATAGACCTTTTGCGGATCATGGCCGCCTCGGTTGAGGCGCCAGATGTCATCGTCGGACATATGGGCCACCATCTCCAGCAGCTTGGGATGCCGGCCAAAAAAGTTCTTGCGGACAAAGGCACCGTCGTTGGCCTTCATCGCCTGGTAGTCGCCGTCCAGGGTGTCCATCATGACCTTGCGCAGGATGCCGTCCTTGTCGCGGGCCAGCAGAGGGTCCCAGTAAGAACCCCAGATCAGTTTGATCACGTTCCAGCCAGCGCCGCGGAACTCGCCCTCGAGCTCCTGAATGATCTTGCCGTTGCCACGCACCGGGCCGTCGAGCCGCTGCAGGTTGCAGTTGACGACGAAGATCAGGTTGTCGAGCTTTTCCCGCGCGGCCACGCCGATGGCGCCCAGGCTCTCGACCTCGTCCATCTCGCCGTCGCCGAGGAAGGCCCAGACCTTGCGGCCCGAAGTGTCGGCAATGCCGCGGGCATGCAGGTACTTGAGGAAACGCGCCTGGTAGATCGCCATCAGCGGACCCAGGCCCATCGACACGGTGGGGAACTGCCAGAACTCCGGCATCAGCTTGGGATGCGGGTACGACGACAGGCCCTTGCCCTCCACCTCCTGGCGGAAGTTCAGCAACTGCTCCTCAGAGATACGGCCTTCGAGAAAGGCGCGGGCATAGACGCCCGGCGCGCTGTGGCCCTGGATGTAGAGGCAATCGCCACCCTTGTCGCCCTGCTCGGCCTTCCAGAAATGGTTGAAGCCGGCCCCGAACATGTTGGCCAGCGAGGCGAAGGAGCTGATGTGGCCGCCCAGATCGCCGCCGTCGGCGGGATCAAGACGGTTGGCCTTGACCACCATGGCCATCGCGTTCCAGCGCATGTAAGCGCGCAGGCGCTCCTCGATCTCGACGTTGCCGAGGCAGCGGACTTCGTCCTCGGGCTCAATGGTGTTGACGTAGGCGGTCGTCGCCGAGAAGGGCAGATCGATCCCTTGCTGGCGGGCCTGTTCGAGAAGTTGCTCAATCAGGTAGTGGCCGCGTTCGCGCCCCTCGACGGCAATGACGGCCGACAGGGCGTCGACCCACTCGCGCGTTTCCTGCGCGTCAGAGTCATTGGAAGCGGAGCCGAACAGGTGGTCTGGCTGGGCTGACATGCTTGTCTCCTCGTAAGCAGCGTGTTTGTAATCGGACGGGATCACCGTCGCGGGAGCGAGTGTGACATAAATTCCGTTGATTTCAAATAGCGCTACAGCATTTCACATTATGATTATTTGATGCCGCATTGCAGCAATGGCGCGGCCTGCGGAGCAGCGGCGGCTGGCCGTGCGGGCCAGCCGTACATCTCCCGGCACGTCTGCGCCCGCCTACACTAGTTCCCGCCATGCCGCTACCTGCCCCGACGCCAGACCCCTCGGACATCGACCCACCGGTGCCCGTGCTGCGCCGTTGGTGGCGCAGCCAATCTGCCGCCCGCCAGGACCGCTACGCGACGCTGGCGCCACTGGTCGCCGTGGTGCTTTTCCTGGCGGCCATCATCACCGCCTTCTCTTACCTGCGCCTCGAGGAACAGGAGCGGGAAACCGAGGCCATCAAACGCGATGTCGAGTATGCCCAGCAGCGCATGCGCTTGCGCCTGCTCGAGCGCCAAGAGCAGTTGATGCGTCTGGCCCATGACATCAACAACCGCGAAGTGTCTCCGCAGGAGTTTCCGGGACGCGCCGACGTGCTGGAGTTGCAATTCCCCGAACTTCAGACCCTCACCTGGGTCGACGATAAAAGTCGGGTCAGGTCCAGCCATGCGGCGCCCAGCCTGCTTTCGTCGGCCCCGCGAATCCCCGGCGATCCACTGCGCGGGACGGAGGCCGAAGCCATGTACGGGGTGGCGCGGGAGCTGATGCAGCCGGTGTACTCCCAGCCGGCGGCCGGTACCGAGAACGGTGGTCTGCTCCAGTTGCACATTCCCCTGGGCGACCGGCATCGATTCACCGGTGTGCTGCTGGCCGAGTACTCGATCGACTCCGTGCTGCGTTACTCGGTCCCACCTGAGGTCTCCGCCAAGTACGCGGTCGCCCTGCTGGATGCACACAACCAACTGCTCGCGGGCTCATCGGTCACCCCCCGAATGGCCGCCCGCTTGCTGCCTTGGCTCGACGACGGCATCAACGCCTACGAAGTACCCGTCTCACCTGTGGGCAACGGCCTGGTGCTGCGCGCCCAGGCTTGGCGGACCTCGCAGGGTCTGGTCGGGACGGGACTGTTCTGGCTGGTTCTGGCCCTCAGCAGCCTCACGGCCTGGACGCTGATCGGAAACTGGCGCCACACCCGTCGCCGGCTGCAGGCCCAGCGCGCCCTGCTCGCGGAAACCACCTTCCGACGGGCGATGGAAAACTCCATGCTCACCGGCATGCGAGCGCTCGATCTGCAGGGCCGCATCACCTACGTCAACCCGGCCTTCTGCCAAATGACCGGCTGGAGCGAGAAGGAGCTGGTCGGCCTGCTGCCGCCCTTTCCCTACTGGCCCGACGCGGATCGGGAAATGCTGGCCGCCCGGCTGGAGGATGAACTCAGGGGCCGGACCATCCCGGGCGGCTTCCAGGTGCGCGTCAAGCGCAAAGACAGCTCGATTTTCGATGCACGGATGTATGTATCGCCGCTGGTCGACGCCCAGGGCCATCAGACCGGCTGGATGACCTCGGTCACCGACATCACCGAGCCCAATCGCACCCGGGCGCAGCTGGAGGCGGCACACCAGCGGTTCACGACGGTGATGGAGGCCCTTGACGCCTCTGTCTCTGTCGCACCCCTGGGCAGCGAGGAATTGCTGTTTGCCAACAAGCTCTATCGCCAGTGGTTCGGCAGCCAGAGCGAGGGCCATCTGGCGCTCGTGGCGGACGCCGGCCGCCCGACGGCCCCGACTGGCGACGCGCAGCGCGAGGCCGTCGCCGACGCAGTCGATGCCCTGGCCGGGCTGCCGACCGACGCTATCGAAAACGTGCAGTCGGAGAGCTCCGAAGTCCTGATGGTGGGCCTCGACAAATGGCTGGAGGTCCGCACCCGGTATCTGACCTGGGTGGACGGCCGGCTGGCACAGATGGTCATTGCGACTGACATCACCGCCCGGCGACGTGCCGAGGCGCTTGCGGCGCAGCAGGCCGAACGTGCGCAGACGGCCAGCCGCCTGATCACCATGGGCGAAATGGCCTCCAGCGTTGCGCACGAACTCAATCAGCCACTGACCGCCATCAGCAATTACTGCAATGGCATGGTGTCCCGTATCAAGGACCGGCAGATCGAGGAGGCAGACCTGCTGGCGGCGCTTGAAAAGACTTCCCGCCAGGCCCAACGCGCCGGCCAGATCATCCAGCGCATTCGCAGTTTCGTGAAACGCAGCGAGCCCAATCGGACACCCTCGGATGTCACCTCGATGGTGGGAGAAGCCGTCGAGCTGGCCGAGATCGAACTGCGTAGGCACAACGTGCGCCTTTCTCACTACGTGGCCGCGCGGCTACCCCGTTTGCTGGTCGACCCGATCCTGATTGAGCAGGTGTTGGTCAACTTGCTCAAGAACGCGGCCGAATCCATCAACTCCGCCAACCGGCCGGCGCCTATGCGTAACGTCGAATTGCGCGTGGTGCGCCTGGCGCTCGAAGGCCTGCCGGGGGTTGAGTTCACCGTGCGGGACTCCGGCCGTGGCCTTGCACCCCAGGTCATGGAGCGCCTGTTCGAAGCATTCTTCTCGACCAAGGCCGAAGGCATGGGCATCGGCCTGAATCTGTGCCGGTCTATCGTGGAGTCCCACCGAGGGAGGATGGATGCCAAGAACATCTACAATGGCCCAGATGTCGTCGGTTGCGTGTTTTCCTTCTGGATACCCGAGCCCGACGCAGCGCAAGACATGAGCGACACGAGCACGGGGGTGACTGCATGAGCCTGATTCCGAAGCGGGGCACCGTTTACGTAGTTGACGACGATGAAGCCGTCCGCGACTCGGTCCAATGGCTTCTCGAAGGCAAGGACTACCGAGTGCGTTGCTTCGAGTCGGCCGAGGCTTTTCTCTCCCGCTACGACCCGCGTGAAGTTGCCTGCCTGATTGTCGACATCCGCATGGGCGGGATGACCGGTCTGGAGTTGCAGGACAAGCTGATCGAGCGCCGCTCCCCCTTGCCTATCGTCTTCATCACTGGCCACGGCGACGTGCCCATGGCGGTGGGGACGATGAAAAAGGGAGCCATGGATTTCATCCAGAAGCCGTTCAAGGAAGAAGAACTTCTGGGCCTGGTCGAACGCATGCTCGAACACGCCCGGTTGGCTTTTGCCGATCACCAGAGCGCCGTCAGCCGCGACGCCCTGCTGGCCAAGCTCACCTCGCGCGAGGGCCAGGTCCTCGAGCGCATCGTGGCCGGCCGCCTCAACAAGCAAATTGCCGACGATCTCGGCATCAGCATCAAGACGGTGGAGGCGCATCGCGCCAACATCATGGAAAAGCTCAATGCGAACACCGTGGCCGATCTGCTCAAGATTGCCCTGGGGCAGGCCGCGGTCAAGGCCTGAGCACACCACCGCCAAATAAGCCACCCACCCTCCCCGAGTCCGCCCGCAATCGCGGGCGGCTTTACTTCACAGGCCACTTCATGACCGCCCAACTGATTGACGGCAACGACCTTTCCCGACAGATCCGAGCCGAGGTGGCACATCGCACCGCGGCGCTCAAGGCACGCGGCGTGGAGCCCAAGCTTCACATCATCTTGGTGGGTGAAGACCCGGCCAGTCAGGTCTACACCAAGCACAAGGTCAAGGACAGCACCGAGACCGGGCTGGCAGCCACCCTCGAGACCTACCCGGCTGATCTGGCCGAGGCTGCCCTGCTGGGTCGCATCCGCGCGCTCAATGCCGACCCCCAGGTGCATGGGATTCTGGTGCAGTTGCCCTTGCCCAAGCACATGGACACGCACAAGGTCATCGAGACCATCTCACCAGCCAAGGATGTGGATGGATTCCACGTCGCCAGCGCCGGCGCCTTGATGGTGGGCCAGCCTGGCTTCTGGCCCTGCACCCCCTATGGCTGCATGAAGATGCTCGAGTCGATCGGGTATGACCTGCGCGGCAAGCATGCTGTCGTCATCGGCCGAAGCAACATCGTGGGCAAGCCGATGGCGCTGATGCTTTTGCAGAAAAATGCCACCGTGACCATTTGTCACAGCGCTACGGCCGATTTGGCTGCACTCACCCGACAGGCTGATGTGGTCGTCGCCGCGGTCGGCAAGCGCAACGTGCTCACCGCAGACATGGTCAAGCCCGGAGCGGTGGTGATCGATGTCGGCATGAACCGCAACGACGAGGGCAAGCTCTGCGGCGACGTCGACTTTGAAGGCGTGCGGCAGGTGGCCGGCTGGATCACCCCGGTTCCCGGCGGCGTCGGGCCCATGACCCGCGCCATGCTCCTGGTCAACACCCTAGAGGCGGCGGAACGGGCCAGGGACTGAGGCTCTGGCCCGTTCCGCCGCTCCCAGGGTCTGCTGCGCGCGGACGATGGGCGCCATCGCCAGATTCAATCGCCTCTTGCCCTTGAAGCCTGCGGCCATGCCGCAAAATGAGCGGCATGAGCAATCCACTCCTTGACTTCAGCGACCTCCCCCTCTTCGACCGAATCCTCCCCGAGCATGTAGCGCCCGCAGTGGACCAACTGCTGGCCGAATGCGATCAGGCGCTGGAGGCGGTCACCGCGGCGGACTTCCCCGCCAGCTGGCACGCGCTGGCCAAGACGCTGGACGTCGCCACCGAACGGCTCGGCCGCGCCTGGGGTGCGGTCAGCCATCTCAATGGCGTCGCCGACACCCCAGAGCTTCGCGCCGCCTACAACGCCGCCCTGCCGCGCGTGACCGACTTCTGGACCCGCCTGGGCAGCGACGAGCGCCTTTATGCCAAGTACAAGGCGATCGACACCGCCTCCTTGAACGCGGAACAGCGCCAGGCACACCACAACGCCATGCGCAGCTTCGTTCTGGGCGGTGCCGAGCTGACCGGTGAGGCCAAGACACGCTTCGCACAGATCCAGGAGCGTCAGGCCGAGCTCGGACAAAAGTTCAGTGAAAACGCGCTCGACGCTACCGACGCATGGGCCTATTACGCCAGCGAGAGCGAGTTGGCGGGCGTCCCAGCCGACGTGGTCCAGGCGGCACGGGCCGCCGCACAGGCCGAGGGCAAGGACGGCCACAAGCTCACCCTCAAGATGCCCTGCTACCTGCCAGTGATGCAGTTCGGGCACGACGGCGCGCTGCGTGAGCGCCTCTATCGGGCCTATGTCACCCGTGCCAGCGATCAGGCCGAGGGTGATCTCGCCCGCTTTGACAACGACGCCAACATTCGCGAGCTGCTGGCCTTGCGCCGCGAAGAGGCTCGCCTGCTCGGATACGACAACTTCGCCGAGGTGTCCCTGGTCCCCAAGATGGCGAAATCCCCCGCTGAAGTGATGAGCTTCCTGCGCGAGCTGGCGGGCAAGGCCAGGCCCTACGCCGAGCGGGACCTGGCGGACATGCGGGCGTTCGCCAGCCGCGCCCTGAGCCTGGCCGATCCACAGGCCTGGGACTGGCCCTATCTGGCCGAAAAGCTCAAGGAGGACCGCTATGCCTTCAGCGAGCAGGAGGTCAAGCAGTACTTCACCGCCCCCAAGGTGCTGGCGGGCTTGTTCAAGATCGTCGAAACCCTGTTTGAGGTCGAGATTCGCCGCGACCAGGCGCCGACCTGGCACCCCGGCGTCGAGTTCTACCGCCTCGAGCGTGGCGGCCTAACCATCGGCCAGTTCTATCTGGACCCGTCTGCCCGCGCAGGCAAACGCGGCGGCGCCTGGATGGACGATGTGCGCGCCAGGTGGCTGCGCCCCGATGACGGCCGTCTGCAAATGCCTGTGGCGCATCTGGTGTGCAACTTCGCGGAGGGCGTCAATGGCCAGCCGCCTCTGCTCACGCACGACGATGTCATCACGCTCTTCCACGAGTTCGGCCATGGGCTGCACCACCTGCTCACCCAGGTCCAGGAGCACGACGTTTCGGGCATCAGCGGCGTCGAATGGGACGCGGTGGAATTGCCCAGCCAGTTCATGGAGAACTTCTGCTGGGAGTGGAGCGTGCTGCGACACATGACGGCCCATGTGGAAACAGGTCAGCCCCTGCCCCGGGCGCTGTTCGACAAAATGCTGGCTGCGCGCAACTTCCAGAGTGGGCTGCAGACCCTGCGCCAGATCGAGTTTTCCTTGTTCGACATGCGCCTGCATGCCGAGCACGACCCGGCGCAGGACTTCATGCCCCTGCAGCGGCAGGTGCGCGAGGAAGTGGCCGTGCTGCAGCCGCCCGCCTTCAACCGCAGCGCCCATACCTTCAGCCATATCTTTGCCGGCGGCTACGCGGCGGGCTACTACAGCTACAAGTGGGCCGAAGTGCTCTCGGCCGATGCCTATGCCGCCTTCGAGGAGAGCATGGACGCCGAAGGTAACCCCAGCCGGGAAACTGGCCGCCGCTACAGGGAGGCGATCCTAGAGGTCGGCGGCAGCCGACCGGCGATGGAATCCTTCCGGGCCTTTCGCGGACGCGAGCCCCAACTCGACGCGCTGCTGCGGCACCAGGGCATGGCCTGAGGATCAAGCACCCGGCCGGCCTGGCGCGGGCCACCGGGTGGTGTCGTCCCTGGGAACACCGCGAGTCCCTCCGTTACTGAAAGCTCGGCTGGCCAATGCCGGCTGCATCACAGGAAACGGAGGAGCCTCATGCACAAGTCGGCGCACACGCACACGCCCACGCCAACATACTCGCCACGACAGACAACGTGGCACCCACCCATGCACCCCCAGCGGGTGAACTTGGGTCAGGCCAGCGCCCTCGCAGCCTTGCATCCCCTGGGCACCCTTGCAGCGCCGCATACAGAGTGGCGCATGCCCAGTGGCCATCCACAGTTTGATCCCCCCAGCCTCGCCTCACGCCTGATTGGCCGCATGCGGCGCGTGCGAGCGCGTTGGCGCCGCATGGCCGCGTCCCGCGGCGTGCAACGCCTTCACGCTTGAAGATTTCTCTCCAGTCCACTCGCCCAGATCGAAAGGCATTCCATGAATCACCGCGCCATCGCCGAGCAGCTCATTAGCAGCCTCGGAAAAACCCTCAACCTGGCCGAGCTCAAGCTCGACGACGTGACTCACAGTTGCGTGCTGCTGTTCGATGAGAACATCGTCCTCAATATCGAGTTCGATGGCAATGGAGGGCAGCTCATCCTCTCGGCCTACCTCGACGAGATGCCGGGCGAGTCGACGGACCGCGTCATGCGCGAGCTGATGATCGCCAACCTCTACTGGCACCGCACCGATGGTGCGACCCTCGGGCTGGAGGAGCTCACCGGCGGCATCATCCTGGCCGACCGCCGCCCGATCGCGGTGCTGGACGAGGCAGGCTTCGAGAAATGGGTCGAGGGTTTTGTCAATCAGACCGAGCGCTGGAAAAAGCGCTTGCCCGAAATCGCTGCCGGCACCGAGGAGCCAATGGCACCTCCGGCGCATCCGATGGCCGGGCAAGACGGCGCAGCGATCTTCGGCTGAGCCTCAGTAGGCCAGGGTTTCGACGCCCCTGGCCGTACCGAGCAGGCAGACCGAGGCCTTCTGGTGGGCGAAGATGCCCACGGTCACCACGCCGGGCCACTGGTTCACCTCGGACTCAAAGGCCAGGGGATCACGGACCTGCAGCCCGCTCACGTCCAGGATGTGCTGGCCGTTGTCCGTCACTAGGGGCTGACCGTCCTTCATCCGCAACTGCGCCTGGCCGCCCAGGGCTGCGAAGCGCCGCCCGACCTGGCGGGCAGCCATCGGGATCACCTCCACCGGAACCGGGAAACGACCCAGGACCTCGACGCGCTTGGACTCGTCGGCGATGCAGATGAATTTACGGGACTGCGCCGCAACAATCTTCTCCCGGGTCAGGGCCGCGCCGCCGCCCTTGATCATGAAACCCCGCCCATCGATCTCGTCGGCGCCGTCAATGTAGACGGCCAACTCACCGACCTCGTTGGCATCGAAGACCCGGATCCCCAGGGCCTGCAGGCGCTCGGTGGATGCCTGCGAGCTGGAGACCGCGCCGGGAATCTGGTCACGCATGCCGGCGAGGGCCTCGATGAACTTGTTGACGGTTGAACCCGTGCCCACGCCCACGATTTCTCCGGGCACCACGTAGTGCAGGGCGGCCTGGCCGACCAGCGTCTTCAATTCATCCTGAGTCACGCGACAATCCTGGCTGGAAATAAAGCCGGAATTATCCATGGCCCTGCTGCCCTACGCCCTCGCCCGACCCGCCCTCTTCTGCCTCGACGCCGAAAGCGCCCATGACGCCACCCTCGCGGCCCTGTCCCGGCTGCAAGGCACGCCCCTGCAGGCCCTGTGGCAGACCCGCCGTGTGGAGGACCCGGTGGAGATCGCCGGCCTGCGCTTTCCGAACCGGGTAGGTTTGGCCGCCGGGCTGGACAAGAACGCGCGCTGCATCGACGGCTTCGCCGCCATGGGCTTCGGCTTCGTCGAGGTGGGTACTGTCACCCCCTTGCCCCAACCCGGCAATCCCAAGCCCCGCATGTTCCGCCTTCCGCAAAGGCAGGCCCTGATCAACCGCCTCGGCTTCAACAACGAGGGGCTGGAAGCCTTCGTCGCCAACGTGCGCCGCTCGGCTGTACGCCAGCGCGCGGGGGGGCCGGCGCCCAGTCTGATACTGGGCCTCAATATCGGCAAGAACGCTGCCACCCCGATCGAGCGGGCGACCGAGGACTACCTGATTGGCCTGGAGGGCGTCTACCCCCACGCGGACTATGTGACCGTGAACATTTCCAGCCCTAACACCAAAAACCTGCGGGCCCTGCAGTCGGACGAGGCGCTCGACAGCCTGCTGGGAGCACTGGCCCAGCGTCGCGAGGCACTGGCTGCAGCACAGGGGCGCCGCGTGCCCCTCTTCGTCAAGATCGCGCCCGACCTGGACGAGGGCCAGGTGCAGGTCATCGCCGCCACCCTGCTTCGGCACAGCATGGACGGTGTGGTCGCCACCAACACCACGATCGCCCGCGACGCGGTGCAGGGTCTGGCGCATGCCGAGGAGACCGGCGGTT
>CANFQF010000017.1 GCA_947449025.1 Comamonadaceae bacterium | reverse complement strand
AGCGACAAGCGCGGCACGGGTGAACTGTTTTCTCTCAAGACCGGCGATGGCGCCCACCAGGTCGCGCCTGGCATCTGGGTGCTGCATGGGCAGGGGCAGTCCTTCGTGGCTGAAACCTCGGCCGGTCTGGTCGTCGTCGACGCCGGCCCGGGCGGCAAGGTGACAGCCAGCATGATCGAGGCGCTGCGCCGCTGCAGTGACGCGCCGGTGCACGCGCTGTGCTACAGCCACGGCCACCTGGGCTACAACGCCGGCGTTGGGCAATGGCTGGACCATGCCCGCGCACGCGGCGAGCCCGCGCCGCGTCTGATCGCGCATCGGAACGTGCCACGCCGCTACGCGCGCTACCGGGAGACGCAGGCGCTGCAGCAGCATCTGGCCGAGATGCAATTTCGCATGGCCGCCGGCAGTTTTGAACTGCGGCTGCACGAACCGACCGAGCTGTTCGATCAGCGCCTGGTGATCGGCGAGGGCGAGCGGCGCGTCGAGCTGATCTGGGCCCCCTCGGAGACCGACTGCGGCATCGCCGTCTGGTGCCCCGCACAGCGCGTGCTGTTTGGCGGCCCGGCGGTGATCGACTCGATCCCCAACATCGGCACGCCGCTGCGCACGCTGCGCGATCCGGTGCGCTGGGCAGACACGCTGGAGGCCCTGCTGGCGCTCGAGCCCGAGCAGGTGGTGCGCGAATTCGGGCCGACGATTACTGGCACCGAGTCCGTCCGAGAGGTACTGGGTCACACCGTGCGGGCCCTGCGCTGGCTGCGCGCCGAGACCGTGCGGCTGATGAATCAGGGCCTGGACGAGCGCGCCATCCTTGCACGCATGCACTACCCGGATGAACTTTTCGGCGCGGCCTGGATGCGTCCGACCTACGGTGACCCGAGCTACATCGTGCGGGATATCTATCGATCAGAGAACGGTTGGTGGGACCGCAACCCCACCAGCTTGCACCCGGCGGCGCCCGAGGCGATTGCCACGGCCCTCGCCGAAGCCATCAGCGACAAGAAGGCCGTCCTGCAGCAGGCACGCCGGCATGCCGACGGCGGCCAGTTACAACTCGCCCTGCACGTCATCGACCTGCTGGCACTGGCCGATGGCGATGCCCCCGAAATCGCCGAGGCCCGCCACCTCAAAGCCGGCTGGCTGCGCGAGCGCGCTCGCACCGTCACGAGCTACATCTCGAAGAGCCTCTACCACCACGGCGCTGCACAACTCGCGGCACAGGAAGACGCCAGCGCCCGGGCCCCTGAGGCAAATTCCCATGACAAGCCTGCGCCTGCGCCCCATGCTGCGGACATTGCAGGCCGCCGTTAGAGCAACTTGATCAGCGCGTTCATTTCAACCACCACGTGAGGAGACAACCATGAAAGCACCCACCCGCCGCGCCCTGGCCGCAGCCGTCCTGGCCCTGCTCGCGCCGCTGGCCAGCGCCCAGGGAAGTTACCCTGAAAAGCCCATCACCCTGGTGGTCCCCACTGCGCCTGCTGGCGGCACCGACACCATTGGCCGGTTCATCGGCGAGCGCCTGTCCAAGGTGCTCAAGCAACCCGTGATCATCGACAACCGGGCGGGCGCCAATGGTGTCATCGGTACGGACAACGTGATTCGTGCACCCGCCGATGGCTATCGGCTCCTGTTCACGTACACCGCGGCGCAAGTGGTCAATCCGGCCATCATGCGCAAGCCGCCCTATGACCCGGTGAAGGACCTAGCGCCCATCGGACAGATCGGCCGTGCCGGCAACTTCGTGGTGGTCAACCCGCAGCTGCCGGTGAAGAACTTCAAGGAACTCGTCGACTATGCCAAGGCGCGGCCTGACCAGCTCAGTTACTGCTCCTGGGGCAATGGGTCCGGCGGCCATCTGCTGATGGAGTTCCTGAAAAAGCAAGCCGGTCTGGTGATGACGCACATTCCCTACAAGGGCAGCGGCCCCTGCGCGCTGGACGTCGTGGCCGGACAACTGATGGTGGGAACCGCAGATATTTCCTCCACCGTGGAACTGGTGCGCAGCGGAAAACTCCGGGCCATTGGCTATGGCGGCTCCGCTCGCCTGCCGCGCCTGCCGGAGGTCCCTACCCTCACCGAGTCGGGCTACACCTTCAACGCCTTCTCCTGGTATGGGCTCTTTGCCCCGGCCGCCACGCCCAAGCCCATCATCCAAAAGCTCAACGTGGCACTGCAGGAGGTACTGAAGGATCCAGCCACCTTGGAGCGCCTGGCGGAATTCAACTTCACCGACATTCCGCTCACCACGCCCGAGCAATTCCTGGAGACCGTACGCAAGGACGCCCAGGTGTGGGGGGAGTTGACCAAGTCCCTGAACCTCGTGGTCGACTGAGGGACAAGCGCTCCCGTCGCTAGCGCCCGTAACGCCGGGCGCCGGCCACGCAGGCAATGACGGCCAGCGCCGACACCCCCATCGGCCAGGTCACCTGCTCGCCCAGGAGAAGCGCTGCCAGCATCATCCCGAGAAAGGGCTGGAGCAGCTGCAGCTGGGCGATGGCGGCCACGCCGCCCTGGGCCAGACCCCGGTACCAGAAGATGAAGCCGACCAGCATGCTGAAAACCGAGACATAGGCCAGGCCCGCCCAAGAGGCCGGGCGAACGCCGGCGAATGTCATGGGGAGCGTGGCCCATGCCAGCGGCAGCATCACCGGCAGAGAGATCACCAGCGACCAGGAGATGACCTGCCAGCCCCCCAGGCGAGGCGTGAGCCGCGCGCCCTCGGCATAACCCAGGCCGCAGACGGCAATGGCCGCCAACATCAGCAGATCACCCGACAGGGAGCCCGCGCCGCCCTGCGCCAGCGCGTAGGCGCTGACCAGGCCACAGCCCAGAACCGAGAAAAGCCAAAAGGCCGGGCGCGGACGGTCGCCGCCACGCAGCACCGAAAAAAGAGCGGTAGAAAGCGGCAGGGCACCGATGAACACCATGGCCTGTGCGGAGGTGATGTGGGTGAGCGCCCAGGCTGTGAGCAGCGGAAATCCGACGACGCAGCCCAGGGCGACAAGCGCGAGCGGCAGCAGGTCTTCGCGCGCGGGCCGCTGCTGGCGCCCCGCGACCAGCAAGGCGGCAGCCAGAAGGCCCGCCAGCACCGCCCGGGCGCCGGTGAGAAACAGGGGATCGAAGTCCGCCACTGCCAGTCGGGTGGCGGGCAGCGAGCCGCTGAAGATCACCACCCCCGCCAGGCCATTCCACCATCCCTGCGTTGTCCGCTCCACACCTCACTCCTTGCTTGCGACACATCCTAGCCTGCCGGCTGGCGCGCCAAAGAAAAAGCGGCCCGAAGGCCGCTTTTTACGAGGGTCAATCCGACAGGGATCAGGCCGCGACCTTGGCCGCTGCCGTGGTGAAAGATTCAATCTTGTCGAAGTTCAGGTACTGATAAACCTTGTCGCTGTTGGCGGTGAGCACGCCCATGTCGGCCATGTACTCGGCCTTCGTCGGGATGCGACCGAGCTTGGAGCAGATGGCGGCGAGCTCCGCACTGCCCAGATACACATTGGTGTTCTTGCCCAGGCGGTTGGGGAAGTTGCGGGTGCTGGTCGACATGACCGTGGCACCCTCTTTGACCTGCGCCTGGTTACCCATGCACAGCGAGCAACCGGGCATTTCCATGCGGGCACCGGCGGCGCCGAGTACGCTGTAGTGGCCCTCTTCGGTCAACTGCGTCTGGTCCATCTTGGTCGGCGGTGCGACCCACAGCTTGACCGGAATGTCGCGCTTGCTTTCGAGCAGCTTGGAGGCTGCGCGGAAGTGGCCGATGTTGGTCATGCAAGAACCGATGAACACCTCGTCGATCTTGGCGCCAGCGACTTCGGACAGCATCTTCACATCGTCCGGGTCGTTCGGGCAAGCCACGATGGGTTCGTGGATCTCGGCCAGGTCGATCTCGATGACGGCGGCGTACTCGGCGTCGGCGTCGGCCTTGAGCAGCTGCGGATTCTTCAGCCAGGCTTCTTGCGCGGCGATGCGACGCGCCAGGGTGCGGGCGTCTGCGTAGCCGTTGGCGATCAGCGACTTCATCAAGGTGATGTTGCTGTTGATGTACTCGATCACCGGCTCCTTGTTCAGGTGCACGGTGCAACCGGCGGCGGAGCGCTCGGCGGAGGAATCAGACAGCTCGAAGGCTTGCTCCACCTTCAGGTCCGGCAGGCCCTCGATCTCGACGATGCGGCCGGAGAAGACGTTCGTCTTGCCCTGCTTGGCCACAGTCAGGTGGCCTTGCTTGATGGCGGCCAGGGGAATGGCGTTAACCAGGTCACGCAGGGTGACGCCGGGCTGCATCTTGCCCTTGAAGCGCACCAGCACGCTCTCGGGCATGTCCAGCGGCATCACGCCGGTGGCCGCAGCGAAAGCCACCAGGCCAGAGCCGGCCGGGAAGCTGATGCCCAGGGGGAAACGGGTGTGCGAGTCACCACCGGTGCCCACCGTGTCGGGTAGCAGAAAGCGGTTGAGCCAGCTGTGAATCACGCCGTCGCCCGGGCGCAGCGAGATGCCACCGCGGTTGGACATGAACTCGGGCAGCTCGTGGTGCATCTTCACGTCCACCGGCTTCGGGTAAGCGGCGGTGTGGCAGAAGGATTGCATCACCAGGTCGGCGGAGAAGCCCAGGCAAGCCAGGTCTTTGAGCTCGTCGCGGGTCATGGTGCCGGTGGTGTCCTGGGAACCCACCGAGGTCATGCGCGGCTCGCAGTAGGTGCCGGCGCGCACGCCCTTGCCTTCGGGCAGGCCGCAGGCGCGGCCGACCATCTTCTGGGCCAGGGTGAAGCCCTTGCCGCTGTCCTGGGGCGCCTGGGGCAGGCGGAACAGGGTGGAGACGGGCAGGCCCAAGGCCTCGCGCGCCTTGGCGGTCAGACCACGGCCGACGATCAGCGGAATGCGGCCGCCGGCGCGCACTTCGTCAAACAGCACGTCGCTGCGGACTTGGAACTCGGCGATGACCTGGCCGTTCTTGAGGGCCTTGCCCTCGTAGGGGCGCAGCTCGATCTCGTCGCCCATGTTCATCTGGCTCACGTCCAGCTCGATCGGCAGGGCGCCGGCGTCTTCCATCGTGTTGTAGAAGATCGGGGCGATCTTGGAGCCGAGGCAAACGCCGCCAAAGCGCTTGTTCGGGACGAAAGGAATGTCTTCACCGGTGAACCACAGCACGCTGTTGGTGGCCGACTTACGCGAAGAACCGGTGCCCACCACGTCGCCGACGTAGGCGACCAGGTTGCCCTTCTTGCGCAGGTCCTCGATGAACTTGATCGGGCCGCGCTTGCCATCTTCCTCAGGGGTGATGCCGTCGCGGGTGTTTTTGAGCATGGCCAGCGCATGCAACGGAATGTCCGGGCGGCTCCAGGCGTCGGGCGCGGGGGACAGGTCGTCGGTGTTGGTCTCGCCGGTCACCTTGAGCACGGTGAGCATCAGCGACTTGGGCACTTCGGGCCGGCTGGTGAACCATTCGGCGTCGGCCCAGGACTGCATCACGGCTTTGGCGTTGGCGTTGCCCTTGGCGGCCTTCTCGGCGACGTCGTGGAACTGGTCGAACATCAGGAGGGTGGTCTTGAGGCCATTGGCCGCGACCTGGCCGACTTCCTGGTCGTCCAGCAAGTCGATCAAGGGGCTGATGTTGTAGCCGCCCAGCATGGTGCCCAGAAGCTCCGTGGCCTTGGCCCGGGAAATCAGCGCGCATTTTTCGGTGCCATGGGCCACGGCAGCCAGGTAGCTGGCCTTGACCTTGGCGGCGTCGTCCACGCCGGCGGGTACGCGGTGGGTGATCAGATCGACCAGGGTCTGCTCCTCGCCCTTGGGCGGGTTCTTCAGAAGCTCGATCAGGGCGCCGGTCTGCTGCGCGGTCAGCGGCAGGGGCGGGATGCCAAGTTTGGCGCGCTCGGCGACATGGTCACGATAGGCTTGCAGCATGGTCTTTCTCTCCGTCTAAAAAAACAAATGTTCGGGCCGGTGGCCGTTTCGGTTTTACTGGGCTTGGGCGGCAGGAGCCGCCTGGGGGATGGCCTCAAGCAGGCTGGGCGGCGGGTTCTTCTTCATTGCCTGGGCCACCTCGAACTGCGCGGGGCTTTGGCATTCGTCGGCCAGACGCCGACCCAGCTTCTGGCTCAAAAGCATCGACTTATTTTCGAGTTGCAGCCACATCGCACCGCGCTTGGGGTCTTCCAGGCGGACGGCGCCGGTGCGGCTTACTGTGGGGTGCATGCGAAAGCGCAGGCCCTTGCTGGTGCGGACCAGGAAAAAACCTTCCTTGCGAGCTGGCTCCACGGTGACGCTGGCGCCGAGTTCGCAAGTCATTTCTCCCACATGCACGCCGCGTGCCACCTCGAGTTCGGCGGGGGACAGATCGTGGGTCGGCTCGTCTTCGATTGCCACCCGTTCCTCGACCGCCTTCTGGGCGGAGGGCGCGAGCGACCGCAGAGGCCGGGCATTGGGCTTGCGGGGAGCAACGGCATTCGCTTGCGCCTTCTGCCCAGACCTCTGGCCTGATTTTTTCGCCGTGCCCTTGGCGCCCACCGGCGCCGGCTCCGCCGCAAAGGCGGGGCCGAGCCCCTGCAGAGCCAGCAAGGCAAGCAGCACAAGCACCAGCAGCGCCTCTGGCGTCGCGGGCGACAGCTGGTGCCAGGTCGGGGCGATCATGCGGCGGCCTCGTCGAACCAAGGCCGCACCTCGGCGGGCAGGGCCCGGCCGGTCTGGTGCGCGCGCTCGAGAACCTGCCAGTAAAAACGGTAGCTCGCACGGTCTTCCAGCTTGCCCTCATGGCTGATGGGCGCCCAATCGGCACGGGCTGCAGCCAGCACAATCGCGGCAGCTGTTTCGATGTCGCGGGCATCGGGCGCCAGGGCTTCGAGCACCAGCCGGATCTGGTCCGGGTGGATGCTCCACATGCGGGTGTAACCCAGCTCGCGCGAGGCACGGCGCGCGGCCTGCCGAAAGGCGTCGTGGTTCTTGAACTCGGTGACCACGCAGTGCGAGGGCACCTTGCCATGGGCGTGACAGGCCGAAGAAATTTCCATCTTGGCGCGCAGCACCAGCGGGTGGCGGAACTGGCCATCGACCCCCATGCCGTCGGCCGCAATCGCACCGCCATGGGCAGACACAAAATCCATCAGGCCAAAGCTCAGAGACTGAATGCGTGCATGCGCGGCGATGTCGAAGGACCGGTGCACGGCGGCAGGCGATTCGATCAGGGCATGCAGAGCCAGGCCCGGCGCGCCAGCAGCGTCGATCGCACGCACCGCACGTTCGACGTCGGCGACCGATTCAACCTTGGGCACCATGACGTGCACCAGGCGCGCGCCAGCGCGGCCCACAATGGTGCGGATGTCGTCTTCAAACGCGGGATGGTCCACCGGATGGACGCGTACCGCCACCCGGGCGCCGGGCGCGGCAGAGACGGCCATTTCTGCGACCAAGGCGGCGTGCTCGCGCTCACCGCCCACCGGGGCGCCGTCTTCGCAATCGAGGGTGACATCGAAGACGCAGGCGCCGAACTCGGCTGCCATATCGGCCTGCAGCTGCAAGCTCTTTTTCATGCGCACCTCGACACCACTGTAGTGGTCGCACACCGGCAGCGTGCCGGTGCGCGCCTGGGCGCCCAGGAGCACTTGGCGGGGATGCGCGCTCACAGCCTTGGGGAGGTACAGCCGGGCCGGGATCAGAGCAGGTGAGCGACGCCGGCCTGCTCGTCCTGCAGTTCCGCGAGCGTCTTGTTGATTCGCTCTTGGCTGAAGGCGTCGATTTCGAGGCCCTTGACGACTTCGTACTTGCCGTCCTTGGTGGTGACGGGGAAGCCGAACATCACGTCCTTGGGAATGCCGTAGTCGCCATTGGACGCAATGCCCATGGTGACCCACTTGCCGTTCGAGCCCAGGGCCCAATCCCGCATGTGGTCGATGGCGGCGTTGGCAGCAGAGGCGGCCGAGGACAGGCCACGGGCGTCGATGATGGCGGCGCCGCGCTTGCCCACGGTGGGCAGGAACACCTCGGCGTTCCAGACCTGGTCGTTGATCTGGTCCTTGATGCTCTTGCCGTTGGCAGTGGCATAGCGGTAGTCGGCGTACATGGTGGGCGAGTGGTTGCCCCAGACAGTGAGCTTTTCGATCTCGCCGACCTTGCAGCCGGTCTTGGCGGCGATCTGGGAGGCGGCGCGGTTGTGGTCCAGGCGCAGCATGGCGGTGAAGTTCTCGCGCGGTAGGCTGGGCGCGCTCTTCATGGCAATGTAGGCATTGGTATTGGCAGGGTTGCCCACCACCAGCACCTTGACATTGCGCGAGGCCAACTTGTCCAGGGCCTTGCCCTGGGCGGTGAAGATCTGGGCGTTGGCGGCCAGCAGGTCGGCGCGCTCCATGCCGGGGCCGCGGGGACGGGCACCAACGAGCAGGGCGTAGTCGGTGTCCTTGAAGGCGGTCATCGGGTCGCTGTGGGCTTCCATGCCGGCCAGCAGGGGGAAGGCGCAGTCTTCGAGCTCCATCATCACGCCCTTGAGCGCCTTCTGGGCCCGCTCGTCGGGGATTTCGAGCAGTTGCAGGATCACGGGCTGGTCCTTGCCCAGCATCTCGCCAGAGGCGATGCGGAACAGGAGGGCGTAACCGATCTGGCCAGCGGCGCCAGTGACGGCGACGCGAACAGGCTTCTTGCTCATGGGAAATCTCCGGATGAAGTGTTGGAAATCAAATGGAATCCGGAGCAAGGGCTGGGGGCCCCGACACCGGCCCGCGAGGAGCACCAACCAAGCCGGCGGCACCCCTGCGCAACGCCCGGGAGTGTACTGCCGAAAAGCCGCGACGGTCAATTTGTCTTATGTCTTATATAAGATATGATTTGACGAACCGCGCACAGCCATGGCCACCGCCCCCCTGCCCTCCCCCGAGTCCGGCGCACCCGAAGCGGGCACGCCCGCATTCAGCCCGCTCTACCAGCAGATCAAAGGTCTGATTCTTCAGAGCCTCGAGATGGGCGAGTGGAAGCCCGGCGAGATGATTCCCAGCGAAATGGAATTGGCCGCCCGCTTTCGCGTGAGCCAGGGCACGGTGCGCAAGGCGATCGACGAACTCGCCACTGAAAACCTGGTCGTGCGCCGGCAGGGCAAAGGCACCTTTGTCGCCACCCATGCCGAGCAGCACACGCAGTACCGCTTCCTGCGCCTGGTGCCCGACGCCGGCGAGCCCGGCGCCGAGGCGCTTGCCGAGCGCAGCATCGTCGAATGCCGGCGGATACGCGCCAATGCAGAAATCGCTCGCCCGCTTGCCCTGCGCGCCGGCGAGACGGTGGTGCAAGTACGAAGAGTGCTTTCATTCGAAGGCGTTCCGACCATCCTCGAAGACATGTGGCTGCCAGGTGCGGCCTTCAAGGGCCTGTCCGCCGAACGGCTGGCGGGCTGGCGCGGCGCCACCTATGCCATGTTCGAGCTTGAATTTGGCGTGCGCATGGTGCGCGCGCAAGAGCGGCTGCGCGCAGTGGCGGCGGATACGCAGCAGGCCCAGTTACTCAAAGTGCCCAAGGGCCACCCGCTGCTCTCGGTCGAACGAATTGCTTTGACTTACAACGACGTGCCCATGGAGTTCCGCAGGGGCCTTTACCGCACGGATTCGCGCCATTACCGCAACGACCTGAGCTGAAACGCGCGATGCGCAGCCTTCACATCACCCGCACTTTTTCGTATCGGCGCCTGCCCATGCACCGAACTGGCACACCCGAGTCACCTGCGCGTCGGGTTATCGGCGAAGGCTCCGCGTCAGCTTGATGCGTTGCAATAGAATTTCTCACCGTCACGAACTACAAGACTGCGCCCCACATGACCGATATCGCAAAGAAGCGCCCCGAGTTCCGCAACATCAACGCACTGACGGACTTGCCGACCTACCGGCTTCCCGCGGCCGGCATCGTCTCCATCTTGCACCGCGTGAGCGGCGTTCTGATGTTTATCCTGATGCCCTTCATCATCTGGATGTTCGACACCTCGGTGTCCTCCGAGATTTCCTTCGCCCGCTTCACCGCCGCCTTCAATGTCGGCATCGGCTTCGTGCCTGGCTGGCTCATCAAGCTGGTGACCCTGGCCCTGATCTGGGCCTACCTGCACCACTTCATCGCCGGCATCCGCCACATCATGATGGACGTCAATCATGCGGCGGTCACCAAGCAATCGGGCGCTTCCAGCGCCAAGCGCACCCTGATCGGTAGCGTGGTGCTGACCGTCGTTCTGGGCGCCAAGCTGTTTGGCCTCTACTGAGCGGCCAAGACCGCACTGACCCCCTCATCACCGAATTCCTAGGAGCATCCCCCCATGTCCGTGAACTACGGTTCCAAGCGCATCGTCAGCGGCGCCCACTATGGCCTGCGTGATTGGCTGGCCCAGCGTGTGACCGGCGTCCTGATGGCGCTGTTCACCCTGATCGTTCTGGCCCAGCTGATTTTCTTCAAGGGTCCCATCGGCTACGAGAAGTGGGCCGGCATCTTTGCCGCCCAGTGGATGAAGTTCCTCACCTTCTCCGTCGTGATCGCCCTCATCTATCACGTGTGGGTCGGCATCCGCGACGTGCTGATGGACTACGTCAAGCCCGTCGCCATTCGCCTGCCGCTGCAGGTCTTTGCCATCGTGTGGCTCGTCGGCTGCGCCGGCTGGACCCTGCAGGCCCTGTGGCGCCTGTGAGCGACCGCCCGCGCGTCGCCCTGATCGCCTGAACACCGCCCGAGACACCCGAAGCCCCTCAGCATGACCTACACCTCCAACAACATCACCAAGCGCAAGTTCGACGTCGTCATCGTCGGCGCCGGCGGCTCCGGCATGCGCGCCTCGCTGCAACTGGCGCGCGCCGGCCTGAACGTGGCCGTTCTTTCCAAGGTCTTCCCGACCCGCTCGCACACCGTGGCCGCCCAGGGCGGCATCGGCGCCTCGCTGGGCAATATGAGCGAAGACAACTGGCACTACCACTTCTACGACACCGTCAAGGGCTCCGACTGGCTCGGCGACCAGGACGCGATCGAGTTCATGTGCCGCGAAGCGCCCAAGGTCGTCTACGACCTCGAGCACATGGGCATGCCCTTCGACCGCAACCCCGACGGCACCATTTACCAACGCCCCTTCGGCGGCCACACCGCGAACTACGGCGAAAAGCCGGTGCAGCGCGCCTGCGCTGCGGCCGACCGCACCGGCCACGCGATGCTGCACACCCTGTACCAGCAAAACGTCAAGGCCAAGACCAGCTTCTTCGTCGAGTGGATGGCGCTTGACCTCATTCGCGACGCCGACGGCGACGTGGTGGGCGTGACCGCCCTCGAAATGGAAACTGGCGACCTGCACATCCTGCAGGCCAAGACCGTGCTGCTGGCCACCGGTGGCGCCGGCCGTATCTTTGCCGCCTCCACCAATGCCTTCATCAACACCGGTGACGGCCTGGGCATGGCGGCGCGCGCCGGCATTCCGCTCGAGGACATGGAGTTCTGGCAGTTCCACCCCACCGGCGTGGCCGGCGCGGGCGTGCTGCTCACCGAAGGCTGCCGCGGCGAAGGCGCCATCCTGCTCAATAGCAACGGCGAACGCTTCATGGAGCGCTACGCGCCTACCCTGAAAGACCTGGCCCCGCGTGACTTCGTGTCGCGCTGCATGGACCAGGAAATCAAGGAAGGCCGTGGCTGCGGCCCCAACAAGGACTACGTGCTGCTCAAGCTCGACCACCTGGGCGCCGAGACCATCCACAAGCGCCTGCCTTCGGTCTACGAGATCGGCGTCAACTTCGCCAACGTCGACATCACGCGCGAGCCCATTCCGGTGGTGCCCACCATCCACTACCAGATGGGTGGCATTCCGACCAACATCCACGGCCAGGTCGTGGTGCAGACCCCCAACGACCACAACGCCGTGGTCAACGGCCTCTACGCCGTGGGCGAGTGCTCCTGCGTCAGCGTGCACGGCGCCAACCGGCTGGGCACCAACTCGCTGCTGGACCTGCTGGTCTTCGGCCGCGCCGCTGGCAACCACATCGTCGAATTCAACGAGAAAAACAAAGAGCACAAGCCGCTGCCAGCCGATGCGGCCGACTTCACCCTGGCGCGCCTGAACCGGCTGGAGGAGACCTCCGCCGGTGAATATGCCCAGGACGTGGCCAATGACATCCGCGCCGCCATGCAGGAACACGCCGGCGTCTTCCGCACCCAAGCGAGCATGGACGAAGGGGTCTCCAAGATCGCTGCACTGCGCGATCGGGTCCAGGCCATCGGCCTGAAAGACAAGTCGAAGGTCTTCAATACCGCGCGCATTGAGGCACTGGAGGTCGACAACCTGATCGAATGCGCCCAGTCCACCATGGTCTCGGCCGCTGCCCGCAAGGAGTGCCGCGGCGCGCACACCGTCAACGACTACGAGCGCCCGATCGACGACCCGCTCACCCCGATGGGCCGAAACGACGCCGAATGGATGAAGCACACCCTGTGGCACAGCGCCAGCAACAGCCTGACCTACAAGCCTGTCAAGCTCACCCCGCTCACCGTCGACAGCGTTCCCCCGAAGGTCCGCACATTCTGAAGAACGCCCCTAGGTTGTCCTACGTACTTCACACGAAGCGAACCCCCCACTAGATTCGAGAACAAGCCATGCAAAAACGCACCTTCCAGATCTACCGCTACGACCCGGACAAGGACGCCAAGCCCTACATGCAGACCATCGAGATCGAACTCGAAGGCAACGAACGCATGCTGCTGGACGCCCTGATGAAGCTCAAGGCGCAAGATCCCACCATCTCGTTTCGCCGCTCCTGCCGCGAAGGCGTCTGTGGCTCCGACGCGATGAACATCAATGGCAAGAACGGCCTGGCCTGCTTGACCAACATGAACACGCTGCCGGGCACTATCGTGCTCAAGCCGCTGCCTGGTCTGCCGGTGGTACGCGACCTGATCGTCGACATGACGCAGTTCTTCAAGCAGTACCACTCGATCAAACCCTATCTGGTCAACGAGACCATCCCGCCCGAGAAAGAGCGCCTGCAGTCGCCGGAAGAGCGTGATGAGCTCAACGGCCTGTACGAGTGCATCCTGTGCGCCAGCTGCTCGACCAGCTGCCCGAGCTTCTGGTGGAACCCCGACAAGTTCGTTGGCCCCGCCGGATTACTGCAGGCCTACCGCTTCATTGCCGACAGCCGAGACCAGGACACCGCGGGCCGCCTCGACAACCTCGAAGATCCGTACCGCCTGTTCCGCTGCCACACCATCATGAACTGCGTCGATGTCTGCCCCAAGGGTCTGAACCCCACCATGGCCATCGGCAAAATCAAGGAACTGATGGTGCGCCGCGCCGTCTGAGCGGATCGCACGTACTACTTTTGCAATGAACGAGGAATTGCTGGACGAACGGGGCCTGAGCAAGCTCAAGTGGCGATGCCGCCGGGGGCTGCTTGAAAACGACCTGTTCATCGAGCGTTTTTTTCAGCGCCATGAAGCGGGGCTCACCGTGAGGCAGGCCCTGGCGCTGGGGCAGTTGATGGACCTGGCAGACAATGACCTGCTAGACCTGCTGCTTCGCCGACGGGAACCCGAACCTGAACTCGAGAGCGCCGACGTGAAGCGGGTGCTTGAGATGCTGCGGACGTGAATTAAAGAGGAAAGACCATGAAACTTGCCGACAACAAAGCCACCCTGTCGTTCTCCAACGGCAGCCCCAGCGTCGAAATGCCCGTTTATCAGGGCTCCATCGGCCCCGACGTCATCGACATCCGCAAGCTGTATGCGCAGACCGGCATGTTCACCTATGACCCGGGCTTCCTGTCCACGGCGTCCTGCCAATCGGCCATCACCTACATTGACGGTGACAAGGGCGAACTGCTGTACCGCGGCTACCCCATCGAGCAACTGGCCACCCAGTGCGACTTCCTGGAAACCTGCCACCTGCTGCTGTACGGAGACCTGCCCGACGCCACCGCCAAGGCCGACTTCACCCGGCGCGTGACCATGCACACCATGGTCAACGAGCAGATGCAGTTCTTCCTGCGGGGCTTTCGCCGCGACGCGCACCCGATGGCGGTCATGACCGGTCTGGTGGGCGCCCTGTCGGCCTTCTATCACGACAGCACCGACATCAATAACCCGGAGCATCGCGAGATTGCGGCTATCCGCCTGATCGCCAAAATGCCCACGCTGGTCGCGATGGCCTACAAGTACAGCGCCGGCCAGCCGTACATGTACCCCAAGAACAGCCTCTCCTACGCCGGCAACTTCATGCACATGATGTTTGCCACGCCTTGCGAGGAGTACAAGCCCGACGACGTGCTGGTGCGCGCCCTCGACCGCATCTTCATCCTGCACGCCGACCACGAGCAAAACGCCTCCACCTCCACCGTGCGCCTGTGCGGCTCGTCGGGCACCAACCCCTTCGCCGCTATTGCTGCTGGCGTGGCCTGCCTGTGGGGCCCTGCCCACGGCGGCGCCAACGAGGCCTGCCTCAATATGCTCAATGAAATCCAGCAGGCGGGTGGCGTGGCCAAGATCGGCGAATTCATCAAGCAGGCCAAGGACAAGAACTCCGCTGTCAAGCTCATGGGCTTCGGACACCGCGTGTACAAGAACTACGATCCGCGCGCCAAGCTGATGCAGGAGACCTGCAAAGAGGTGCTGGGCCACCTGGGCGTCGCCAATGACCCGCTGCTGCAAATTGCCCAGGCACTCGAGAAGATTGCCCTGGAAGACGAGTACTTCGTCTCCCGCAAGCTCTACCCGAACGTCGACTTCTACTCCGGCATCGTGCAGCGCGCCATCGGCATCCCGACCTCGCTGTTCACCGCGATCTTTGCACTGGCCCGCACCGTAGGCTGGATCGCCCAGCTCAACGAAATGATCGGCGACCCCGAGTACAAGATCGGCCGTCCCCGCCAGCTGTTCTCCGGCGCCGAGCGCCGCGAAGTGCAGCCCATAGCCCAGCGCTGATCGGGCCAGGCGCAGTCCACACCGGCCTGCGCCTCCGCAAACTCCTGGGCGGGTGCGCAAGGCCTGCCACCGCGCCCCACCAATGCGAAGGCCAAGCAGGCGCTAGATGCCCTGCTTCGCGCCGGGCATTGCATAGAGAAGCCCCAGCGCCAGGGGTATAAAGTTGCAAGCATCGCCGATCTGGCGATGCGATCATGCGCGAGGAGAATCCGTCATGAGTGATGCAACGATCTGGTGGGTGCTCACCGGTATCCTGGTGGCGCTGGAATTGGCGACCGGCACCTTTTATCTGCTGATGCTGGGCCTGGGCGCTGCGGCCGCGGCCCTGTCGGCCATGGCCGGTCAGGGCCTGAACACGCAACTGGTGGCTGCTGCCGCCGTGGGCGGTCTGGGGGCCGTGTTGCTCGGCCAGTGGCGCAAACGCCAAGCCGCCACGCCGCAAGACGTGCAAGACCAGCATCTGGACCTGGGGAGCACGGTCATGGTCGATGCCTGGGATGCGCAAGGCATGACACAGGTGAAGCACCGCGGCGCGCTCTGGGGCGCTATGCTCGCCCCCGGCCAGTCCCCCGCAACGGGGGCACACCGCATTCAGGCCGTGGCAGGCAACCGCCTCGTGCTTGAAAAAATCTGAGTAGCCCGCTCAATCCCTAGAAGAGGAAGAAACGCCATGGAAATCGCCGCAGTCCTCGTGATCATTGCCATCTTGTTCATCGTCAAAACCGTCAAGGTCGTGCCGCAACAGGAGGCCTGGGTGGTTGAAAGACTCGGGAAATTCCATGACAGCCTCGGACCGGGTCTCAATTTCGTGGTCCCCTTCGTCGACAAGGTCATCCAGAAACACAGCCTGAAAGAAATCCCGCTCGACGTGCCCAGCCAGATTTGCATCACGCGCGACAACACCCAGTTGCAGGTCGACGGCATCCTCTACTTTCAGGTCACAGACCCCAAACTGGCCAGCTACGGCTCGTCCAACTACATCGTGGCGGTGACGCAGTTGGCGCAAACGAGTTTGCGCAGCGTCATCGGCAAGCTCGAGTTGGACAAAACCTTCGAAGAGCGCGACATCATCAACGCACAGGTGGTGGCAGCCATCGACGAAGCGGCCTTGAATTGGGGTGTGAAGGTGCTGCGCTACGAGATCAAGGACCTGACCCCGCCCAAGGAAATCTTGCTGGCCATGCAGTCGCAGATCACGGCCGAGCGCGAAAAGCGCGCCCTGATCGCGGCCTCGGAAGGCCGCCGCCAGGAGCAGATCAACATTGCCACCGGCGAACGCGAGGCTTACATCGCCCGCTCCGAGGGCGAAAAGCAGGCCGCCATCAACAAAGCCCAAGGCGACGCCGCCGCCATCACCGAAATGGCCAATGCCACGGCACAGGCGATCGAGCGCATTGCCGCCGCCATCCGCCAGCCCGGAGGTGAGCAAGCCGTGCAACTGAAGGTGGCCGAGCAAGCCGTGCAGGCCTACGGCAAAGTGGCGCAAGACGCCAAGACCACCCTGATCGTGCCGGGCAACATGACCGAGGTATCGGGCCTGATCGCCTCGGCCATGCAGATGGTAAACACGGGCAAGCAAGCGGGCGGCTGAGCGAGCCACAAGCGAGGGAGACACGCCCTCTGACAACGGACTGCTGAAGTTGGCATGGGGCCTTCAGCGAGATCCCCCACTCCGGAGCGTCTATTCATGAACCGACACGAACGAGACGAGTTGCTGCAGTTCCTCCAGCCGCTGCTGCGTGCGCGCGCTACCGACAAGGACTTCGCCGCAGAGACACTCATCCTCGAGCAGTGCGCGCGCCAGCCCGACGCGCTCTACCTGCTCGTGCAACGCACCATGGCGCTCGAGAAGGCTCTCCAGGCGACACAGGCGCAGCTGGCAGAAGAACGCGGGCCGGTCGATGCCCCGGCAAGGGCGCTGGATCCCGCGAGTGATACGTCATCTGCGCGCGAGCAGGCGGGTGATCGCTCTGGCGCGTGGGGCCGCGGCCTGCTGGCCCAGGTGAGCACCATCGGCACCAGCGTCGGGCTTGGCGTGGGGCTCGGCGTCACAGCGGGCGTCGTCGCAGGTGGCTTGCTCCTCGATGCCGCCGAGGATTGGTTCAGCGACGAACTCTGAGCAGAGGAGCCATGCTCAAGTCGATCACGCGCAGGCTGCCGTTACCGGTTGCCTCGTGGATCGGCTCCTTGATGGCAGCGGCATAGGCGCTGACGATCTGCAGCCGGAGCCGACCGTCCCCTCACCCGGGCTCCAACGTCAGCCGCCTCACCTCAGAACGTGGCCTGAAGCGCGGCCCGCAAGGCCGGCGTGACCTCGGGCATCACGCCGAACCAGGCGTGGAAGGCCGGTCTTGCCTGGTTGATCAACATGCCCAAGCCGCCGACCGCGCGGTGCCCGCGCTGGCGCGCCGCAGCCAGCAAGGGCGTTTCCAGCGGGATATAGACCAGGTCAGAGACCAGGGCGCCCGTAGGCAGGTCGTCGAGCACCACATCCAGCGCCGGCTGTCCATGCATGCCCTGAGTGGTCGTATTGACCAGCAGGCTCACACCGGTCATCGCCTGGTTACGCTCTTTCCAGTCCACCACCTTGACCTGGGGGCCGAACTCCTGTGCCAGGGCCTCGGCCTTTTCACGGGTGCGATTGGTCAGGCGGACCTCGGGCGCGCCCTCGCCCAGCAGGGCCACCACGATGGCGCGGGCAGCGCCGCCGGCACCGAGCACCAGGGCCGGGCCGGCATCTGCACGCCAGGTCGGGTCGGCGTCGCGCAGGCTCTGCACCCAACCGGCGCCGTCATTGTTCATGCCATAGAGGCTGCCGTCCTCGCGCACAACGATGGTGTTGATGGCGGCCATGCGCCGGGCCACGGGATGGACGTCGTCCATCAGCGCCAGAGCCTGCACCTTATGGGGCACCGTCACATTGCAGCCGGCAAAGCCCAGGGCCCGCAGGCCGCGGACGGCATCGCCCAAGCGCTCAGGCTGGACCGGCAACTGCACGTAGGTCCCCTGGAGACCGTACTGGGCAATCCAGTGCTTGTGGATAACGGGCGATCGGGAGTGGGCCACCGGCCACCCCATGACACCGGCCAGGATGAAGCGGGATTCGGACATAAAGATGGGAAGCGCTACTTCTTTGTGAATTCGGGACCGTGTGAAGGTGCGCCGAAGGGACTCGAATGGTTGACTGACTCGTCCCGCGATTGTGCATTGCCCGTTCAGCCGTGCCCGGCTTGGCGGCCATGGCGGATCGACAGCAGCACCAGTCGGCGGGTCTCGGCCAGGACCGCGTAGAGAATCAAGTAGTCCCCATGCAGATACTCCCTCACCTCCTGCTCCTGCGAAAGCTGCAGCCGCTCAAAGATGCTCAAGGACTCCGTTGATTCTGGCCCACGCTCCTTGAAATGACGTCCCATGCGCGGGAAGCGGGTCAGGTTCAGAAACACCGTGCCCTCCAGATCGTCCAGCAGGCGATCGAGCACCTGCGGCGCGCCGGCGTCCTCCAGGAATTGGGCGATGGTCTGCAAGCCGAGCTCGAACCCTGGCGCCGTATCGACACGCCATGGAACCTCAGGCATCAGCGACCCTGCCCCTCGCCTTGCGCGCCCTTGGCCTTTCGCCTCAGTGCCCATTGCCGGCGGATATCCTCCAGCGCCTCTTTGGCGTCGCGTGTGCGCCCGGCCTCGATGTCCTCAAACCCCCGCCGCGCATCCTCGAGCAGCAGCAGCGTCATCCGCTCCTCCTCGAGTTGGTGGTAATAGTCGAGGCGGGCTGCGTCGATCAGCGCCACATAGCTCTCGCCATTGCGGGTGATGACCTTCTCGGCGCCAGCCTTGACCTCCTCGGCCAGTTCCGAGAGCCGCGCCCGGGCCTGGGTAAAGGGAACAACATCTCGCGCGTGAATAGCCACCTTGCACTCCTGTGTACAGAATTCTGTGCAGTCTAAACCTTCATTCGTCCCGCGTGTGCCCCCTCACCGCCTCACCGCCTCACCGCCTCACCGCCTCGCCAAGCGCCTGGCGAAGCGAAGGCCTCGGCGGCTTGGCCAGCCTGCCGCCGCGAAAGTCTCCCTCGCAGACCGAAAAAATGTAGCATTTAATAGCTCATATTTGGTCGTCTGCTTCACTGCCAATGCCACCACAGCGACACACCTGCGGGGGCGGGTGCAGGTGGCCATCCGCCATCAAAGGACCGTCATGCACCGAAAATTCTGGCGCCATATCCCGATCGCTGCTTCGCTTGTGGCCCTGGCCTACCTGCTGTTCTGGCCGATCGATGCCAGCCCTGTGAGCTGGCAGCCGCAGGCCTCTGCGGGCTACCAGGGCGTGCATCTGCCCAACGAGCGACTGGAGGCCTTCAAAACAGTGCCGCTCACCTGGGGCGCAGGGCCAGAGCATGTGGCGGTCGGGCCCGACGGTAAGGTCTACATGGGGCTGGACAACGGGCGGGTCGTGCGGATGGCGCCCGATGGGTCCGGCCAGGAGGTCGTGGCCGACACAGGCGGCCGCGTGCTGGGGTTCGACTTTGACGCGCAGGGTCGACTCATTGCCGCCGATGCGTACCGAGGCCTGATCGCGATCGACCCGGGCGGCAAGGTCTCACTGCTCACACGGGAAGTCGGCCCAGGCGATCCGATCCGCTACGCCGATGCGGTTGCCACGGGCGCCGACGGCCGCCTCTACTTCACGGAGGGCAGCCAGCACTTTGCGCCAGGCGAGTGGGGAGGCCCACTGGGCGCGAGCGTCGCCGAAATCATCGAGCAGCGCGGAAACGGACGGGTTCTTGTTTACGACCCTGCCACCCAGCGTACCGAGGTGATCGCCCGGGGACTGGTTTTTGCCAACGGAATTGCCGTGACCCAAGACGGCCGCTCGCTGCTGGTGGTGGAGACGGGCCGCTACCGGGTCTGGCGCATCGACCTCGCGGCGCGCAACCTCGACGTCCGACAGGGCGGGGCGGGCCAGGCGCGGGTGCTGCTGGACAATCTGCCCGCCTTTCCGGACAACCTCACCCGGGGCACGCAGGGTCGCTATTGGCTGGGGCTCCCACAGGCGCGAAGCCAGCTTGCCGATCGACTGGCCGCCCTCCCCTTCCTGCGCACCATCACCCTGCGACTGCCGCAGGCCTTGCTGCCCGCCCCGGCGCCCTATGGCCACGCGATCGCCTTCAACGAACAGGGCGAGGTGCTTGCCGACCTGCAAGACCCGAGCGGGCGCTGGCACGACATCACCGGCGTGACCGAATCGGCAGGCCGCCTGTACCTGCACAGCCTCGTCATCCCCGCGCTGGGCATCCTTCCCTGAAACGGCCTCGTCGGGCACAACCCGGCCAAGACATAAAATGCAGGGCTGCACGCAACCTGAGTCCACCAGGACCGCACGGACCGCCACATCATGGGACGCACCCTCTACGACAAGATCTGGGACGAACATGTCGTCCACACCGAGGAAGACGGCACCGCCGTCCTCTACATCGACCGCCATCTGGTCCACGAAGTAACCAGCCCGCAGGCCTTCGAGGGCCTGCGCGAGGCGGACCGCAAGGTCTGGCGCATCAGCTCCATCGTGGCCACCGCCGACCACAACACGCCCACCACCGGCTGGGAGCTGGGCTATGGCGGCATCACCGACCCGATCTCCAAGGAGCAGGTGACCACGCTCGATAAGAACATCGCCGAGTTCGGTTCTGCCGCCTACTTCCCCTTCCTGGATAAGCGCCAAGGCATCGTCCACGTCATTGGCCCGGAGCAAGGCGCCACCCTGCCGGGCATGACCGTGGTCTGCGGCGACAGCCACACCTCCACCCACGGCGCCTTCGGTGCGCTGGCGCACGGCATCGGCACCTCCGAGGTCGAGCACGTGATGGCCACCCAGACCTTGCTGGCCAAAAAGGCCAAGAACATGCTGGTCAAGGTCGATGGCCAACTGGCCCGCGGCGTCACCGCCAAAGACCTGGTGCTGGCCGTCATCGGCAAGATCGGTACCGCGGGCGGTACGGGTTACACCATCGAATTCGGCGGCTCGGCCATTCGCGGCCTGTCCATGGAAGGCCGCATGACGGTGTGCAATATGGCCATCGAGGCCGGTGCACGCGCCGGCCTCGTGGCGGTGGACGACAAGACCATCGATTACGTCAAGGGCCGTCCGCTGGCGCCAGTTGGCGCGGAATGGGATCAGGCAACCGCCTACTGGCGAACCCTGCACTCCGACCCGGATGCGAGCTTCGATGCCGTGGTGACCTTGGACGCCGCCCAAATCCTGCCGCAGGTCACCTGGGGCACTTCGCCCGAAATGGTGCTGGGGGTGGACGCCCGCGTGCCCGACCCCGACAAAGAGAAAGACGCCAACAAGCGCGGCGCCATGGAACGCGCCCTGGCCTATATGGGCCTCGTGCCCGGCAAACCGCTGGCCGACATTCACGTGGACAAGGTCTTCATTGGATCGTGTACCAACAGCCGTATCGAAGACATGCGCGAGGCCGCCGCTGTGGTCAAGCGCCTGGGCCAAAAGGTGTCAAAGAACGTCAAGCAGGCACTTGTCGTTCCGGGCTCTGGCGTGGTGAAGGCCCAGGCCGAACGCGAGGGGCTGCACGAGGTTTTCATGGCTGCCGGCTTCGAGTGGCGCGAACCGGGCTGCTCCATGTGCCTGGCGATGAACGCCGACCGGCTCGAGCCGGGCGAGCGCTGCGCCTCCACCAGCAACCGCAACTTCGAAGGGCGCCAGGGCGGTGGCGGCCGCACCCACCTGGTGTCACCCGCCATGGCTGCAGCCGCGGCCATCCACGGCCACTTTGTCGACATCCGCCAGTTCGCCTGACCAGCCACGGAGCCCACACCATGAAAACCCTCACCGCCCTGATGCTCGCCGCCATCGCCAGCCTGTTGCTGGCCGGCTGCAACACGATCGAAGGCATCGGCCAGGACATCAAGAAAGCCGGCGGCGTCATTGAAGACGCGGCCAAGAAAAAGTAAAGCCATGGACAAGTTCACCGTGCACAAGGGCGTTGTGGTGCCCATGGACCGTGAGAACGTCGACACCGACGCCATCATCCCCAAGCAGTTCCTGAAGTCGATCCGCAAGACCGGCTTCGGCCCCAATCTCTTCGACGAGTGGCGCTACCTCGACCCGGGCGAGCCCGGACAGGACCCGGCCTCACGCAAGCCCAACCCGGACTTTGTGCTGAACCAGCCCCGCTACCAGGGCGCGTCCATCATGATCACGCGCAAGAACTTTGGCTGCGGGTCTTCCCGCGAGCACGCGCCTTGGGCCATCGTGCAGTGGGGCATTCGGGCGCTGATCGCTCCGAGCTATGCCGACATCTTCTTCAACAACTGCTTCAAGAACGGTCTGCTGCCCATCGCACTGCCCGAGGCCATCGTGGCCCAGTTGTTCGACGAGGTCGCGGCCTTCCCGGGCTACAGCCTCACCGTCGACCTCGAGCGCCAAGTGGTCGTGCGCCCGCAAGGCGAAGAGATTCCGTTTGAAGTCCAGGCCTTCCGCAAGTACTGTCTGCTCAATGGCTTCGACGACATCGGTCTGACCCTGCGTCACGCCGACAAGATTCGCAGCTACGAAGCCCAGCGCCTGGCCACCAAGCCCTGGCTGGCCCACACGCTGCACGGCTGACACATGCCGTTGGCGCACTGGCGCCAACGCCCTGCCCTTTTTGGTAGCAAGAGATCCCCCATGAAAATTGCAGTTCTGCCTGGTGACGGCATTGGCACCGAAATCGTCGCGGAGGCGGTCAAGGTCCTGAATGTCCTGGGCCTGAAGTTCGAAATGGAAACCGCCCTCGTGGGTGGCGCCGCCTACGAGGCCCATGGCCACCCATTGCCCGAGGCCACGCTGAAACTCGCGCAGGCATCAGACGCCATTCTCTTTGGCGCGGTGGGCGACTGGAAGTACGACAAACTCGAGCGCGCACTGCGTCCTGAGCAGGCCATCCTAGGACTGCGCAAAAACCTGGGCCTGTTCGCCAACTTCCGCCCGGCCATCTGCTACGAGCAGCTGGTGGACGCCTCCAGCCTCAAGCCCGAGCTGATTGCGGGCCTGGACATCCTCATCATCCGCGAGCTGACCGGCGACATCTACTTCGGCCAGCCCCGCGGCCGCCGTGTCGCCACTGACGGCCATTTCCCCGGTGCCGAGGAAGCCTTCGACACCATGCGCTACTCGCGCCCGGAGATAGAGCGTATCGCCCACGTGGCCTTCCAGGCTGCCCGCAAGCGCGGCAAGCATGTCACCAGCGTCGACAAGGCCAACGTGCTGGAAACCTTCCAGCTGTGGAAGGACGTACTCACCGAAATCGGCGCGCAGTACCCGGACGTGACGCTCGACCACATGTACGTGGACAACGCCGCGATGCAATTGGTCAAAAAGCCCAAGTTCTTCGATGTGGTGGTCACCGGCAACATGTTCGGTGACATCCTCTCGGACGAGGCGGCCATGCTCACCGGCTCCATCGGCATGCTGCCCTCGGCCAGCCTCAACGCCAAGAACCAGGGCCTGTACGAGCCCTCGCACGGCTCGGCGCCCGACATCGCCGGCAAGGGCGTAGCCAATCCGCTGGCCACGATCCTCTCGGCCGCGATGATGCTGCGCTTCAGCCTAAACCAGGCTGAGGCGGCCGACCGCATTGAAGTGGCGGTCAAGAAGGTGCTGGCGCAGGGCCTGCGCACGCCCGACATCTACAGCGAGGGAACCACCAAGGTCGGTACCCGCGAGATGGGCGAAGCGGTGGTCAAGGCGCTGGGCTGATTGCCTCACACAGCCCACGCAAGACGCGCCTTCGGGCGCGTTTTGCATGGGCGTGCAGCTCAGTGGTAGTCATCCTCGCGCTGGTGCCTGACCGCAGCGATCACCACACTTTGCGCGTCGACGATTTCGAACAGGGCGACATAGCCCGTCGCGCCGAATGAGATCACCAGCTCCCGAAGAAAGGGACTGGTGCTCGCCTTACGGCAGGTGTAGGGCGTGGTTGCAAGGACCTGCAGGGCATCACGAATCGGACTGATGGCGCGCTCGGCCAGCGATAGATCACCGCCTTGCGCCAGTTCGCGTTCGATCAGGTAGTCGTAGAGGCGCAGCAGGTCTTCTTCGGCGGCGCGGGTCATACGGACCCGGTATCGACTCATGCAGCGTCGGTGCTGCGCCGGCTCTTAGCTGCTACCAACCGCTGCTGCAGCTTTTCCAGCACGGCGTCTGCATCGATCAGGCTCTCACCTTGCCGGGCAGCGGCCAGTGAGGCCACACCACGGCGGATGAATTCGGCTTGCTGGCTCCGGCGCGCCAGCGCCTGGCGGACCGAGTCTTCGACGAACTCCGACAAGGTCTCCCCTTCCTGCAAGAGGGACTCGACCTCTCGTCGTAGCTGAGGCTCGACCCGCACGGACGGCAGACTGGCGCTTTTGATGGGCCTGATGTTCATCGGCCGAATGTAGCGCAATTGCAATGCAATCTGGCCCGCAGCGCCGGAGCACCTGTGCCCTTCCGCTACAATTTCACCCATGTTCGCCGCCCGCCCGTTCCCCTCGAACACCGCAGCCGCCCCCATGGCCGCTGCAGACGCGCGCGTGACCACCACCAAAACTACGACTATTAAGGGCTGAACGGCTCTGGTTCGTCGTGCGCCCTCCCGGCCAGACGAGCCGGGCAGACAGTCGATCGTGGCACTGTTTGATAACTAGAAAGGGCGATGAAATGAGCAAATTGGTTGGCCTCGTAGGCTGGCGCGGCATGGTCGGCTCGGTCCTGATGGACCGCATGCAGGCCGAGGGCGACTTCGCCCACATCGAGCCGGTGTTCTTCTCCACCTCCAACGCCGGCGGCAAGGCCCCGGCGCTGGCCAAGAACGAAACCACCTTGAAGGACGCCTTCGACATCGAGGCCCTCAAGAAGTGCGACATCATCCTCACCGCTCAGGGCGGTGACTACACCACCGAAGTTTTCCCCAAGCTGCGCGCCGCCGGATGGAACGGCCACTGGATCGACGCCGCCTCCACCCTGCGCATGAAGGACGACGCGGTCATCGTGCTGGACCCGGTCAACATGCCCGTGATCAAAAACGCCCTGGCCCAGGGCGGCCGCAACTGGATCGGCGGCAACTGCACCGTTAGCTGCATGCTCATGGGTGTAGGCGCTCTGTACAAGGCGGGCCTGGTGGAGTGGATGTCGTCCATGACCTACCAAGCCGCCTCGGGTGGCGGCGCGCAGCATATGCGCGAGCTGCTGACCCAGTTCGGCACGATCAACGCCGAGGTGAAGTCCCTGCTGGACGACCCCAAGTCGGCCATCCTCGAGATCGACCGCAAGGTGCTGGGCCGCCAAAAGGCCCTCACCGGAGACGAGACTGCCAACTTCGGCGTGCCGCTGGGCGGCTCCCTCATTCCCTGGATCGACAAAGACCTGGGCGACGGGATCTCCCGCGAGGAGTGGAAGGGCGGCGCCGAGACCAACAAGATCCTGGGCCAGGGGGCAGGCTTTAGCGCCCCGGCGGTGCCGGTGGACGGCTTTTGCGTGCGCATCGGCGCCATGCGTTGCCACAGCCAGGCCCTGACCTTCAAGCTCAAGAAGGACGTGCCCCTGGCCGACATCGAGGCACTGATCGCAGCCGACAACGACTGGGTAAAAGTCATCCCCAACACCCGCGAGGCCACGATGGCCGGCCTGACCCCGGTGGCGGTCACCGGCACCCTGGGCATCCCGGTGGGGCGACTGCGCAAGATGGCCATGGGCCCGGAGTACCTCGGCGCCTTCACCATCGGCGACCAGTTGCTGTGGGGTGCCGCCGAGCCACTGCGCCGCATGCTGCGCATTCTGTTGGACGCCTGAAGTGCAGGCCGAGCGCTGGTGCGAGTGTGAGCGCCAGCGCGGCTGTACGCACCTCGCGCCGGCGCGGCTTGCAGCTTGTCACGACTGCGGCTTGTCACTCCATGGGCTTGCTGTTATGGTCGAACGGATACCCTCTGTCCTGAAGCCATCCTTCCTACCATGAGACTTCTGCCGGTCGCCGCCGCGGTGGCCCTGCTGCTGCCCCTCACTGATGTGTACGCCCTGGCCCTGGGCCGGGCCAGCGTGCAGTCCGGCCTCGGCGAACCCCTGCGGGCTGAGGTCGAGGTGACCCAGATCACCCCCGAAGAGGCTGCTAGCCTGCGCGCCGCACCGGCGGCATTCGAGGCCTTCCGTGCCGCAGGCATCGAACGGCACCCGGCCCTGAACGAGCTGCGGGTCACGCCCGAGCGCCTGGCCAACGGCCGTTTCGTGATCCGGCTGTCGAGTGACCGTGTTATCAACGAGCCGGTCATCGACCTGCTGCTGGAGGCGACTTGGGGTGCGGGCCGCATCGTCCGCGACTACACCCTGCTGTTTGACCCGCCAGCCAACCGCGCCGAGGCACCGGGCGCCGTGCCCGTTCCGCCGTCACCGGTGGTCGCTGCCCAGCTGCCGCCCCTCCCTCCCTTGCCGCCCAGCTCCGGCCTGGCACCGGGTGAAACTGCGGTGCCTTCCGGGCCACAGGCCGGCGTGGCGCCCGTAACGTCGCCCGCGCCTGCCGCGCCTGGCGCGCCTGCCGCCGCCCCGGCGAGTGCGCCCAGCCCTGTCGCCGTCCCTGCGCCCACCACCGCCCCACCCGCTGCGGCGCGTGTCACGGTCCGCGCAGGTGACACGGCCGGCAAGCTTGCCGCCGCCGCCAAGCCGGCCAGCGTGTCGCTCGAGCAGATGCTCGTGGCCCTGCTGCGCGCCAACCCCGACGCCTTCGTCGCCAACAACATGAACCGGCTCAAGGCGGGCGCGGTGCTGGAGATGCCCGCCGCCGAGGCCGCGGCCACGGTCGAGGCGCGCGAAGCTCGCCGCACCGTGATCGCCCAGAGCCAGGACTTCAACGAATTCCGCCGCCGCCTGGCCGAGGCCACCCCAGCAGGGCCCGAGGGCGCCGCAGGGGCCGCGGGCCCGGCCGCAAGCCGACGCGCAGCGGGCCAGGTCGATGCCCGGGTCGAAGAAAAGAACCGCCGGCCGGCAGACACTGCGCCCGACCGCCTCACCCTGTCCAAAGGTGCGGTGCAGGGGCAGGCTGCGGCAAGTGCTGCTGCAGGCGCTAGCGCTGCCGCCAAGGGCGCTAAGGCGGCCGCCAGTGCGCCGCCACCGGCGGCCGAAGATCGGATCGCTCGGCAGCGCGCTGAGCAAGAGGCCGGCCAGCGACAGACCGAGCTTGAACGCAATATTGCCGAGCTCAACCGGCTCAATGCCGGCGTCGCGGGCGCGCTTCCGTCCGGGTCGGACAGCGCTGCTGCATCCGCCGCGTCCGGCGTGGCCCTGAACCTGCCGACCAGCGCTGCATCTGCGGCATCGGCCGCTGCAGCGTCTGACGCAGCTGCAACTGCCTCCGCACCCTCCGAAGCGGCCAGTGCCGCGCCTGCAGCTGGCGCATCCGCCGCGCAAGCGTCTGCCTCCACCGCGCGTGCCGCAGCCTCCGGCGCTGCCAATGTTCGGCCCGGCCTCGCCGACCGCCTGATGGCTGCCCTGGCCAATCTGGGCACCAATCCCTGGCCCCTGGCGATCGGGTCGGCGGTTCTCGCCGGCCTGGCCGCCGTCGCCGGGCTGCTCTGGTGGAATCGGCGCAAGCCCAAAGCGCCAGCGCTGGCAGGCGCGCCGGGCAGTCCCGCAAGCAAGGCCAGCCGTGACGACAAGGGCGGCAAGAGCATGGCCGGCGCCGGCGCCAGCGGGTGGGCGCAATCCACCACCTCTTCGGGCGAGTCACAGATTGCAGCGGAAGGTGATCCGCTGGCCGAGGCCGACGTCTACCTTTCCTACGGCCGGGACCTGCAGGCCGAGGAAATTCTCGAGGAGGCGCTGCGCGCCACGCCCAACCGACTTCCGATCATCACCAAGCTGCTCGAGGTCTACGCGCGCCGCTTCGACTGGGACGCGTTTGAACCCCTCGCCCGGCGCGCGCGGACGCTGACCGGCGCCCAGGGCCCGGACTGGGCCCGCATCGTGGCACTGGGCGCCAGCCTCGCGCCGGTCGGCCATCCGCTCTTCAGCGCCGACGCGTCGGACGAGGACGCGGAGGCGACCGACCTGCAGGCCGCCTTCGGAGCGGCAACTCCTGCCAGCGGCCCGCAGGCCTTTGTGCCACAGGCAGGCCCAAGCAGGGCGGAGCTGGGCACTGCACCGGCGGTACCCGCAGGTCTTGAGCTGGACATCGAGGGCTTTCGCATGCCTGCGCCAGCTCCCGATGCACCGGCACCGGGTGCCGCAGCCCAGGACCCGGACTTGGACAGCCTGTTCGAGGACGACCTGGGGCCGCCACCCGACGCCTACCGCGCCGGCCCGACACCGCCGGGCGCGGCGATGGAATTCGACCTGGCGGGGCTGTCGCTCGACCTGAACCCACCCGCCGCTGGCGCAAGTGCTGGTGCTGGCGCTGGAGCGAATGCCGACGCGCTGGCCACCAAGCTGTCCCTGGCGGAGGAGTTCCTCAGCATCGGTGACACCGAAGGCGCGCGCAGCCTGGCCGAGGAAGTGCGCGCCCAGGCCAGCGGTGACTTGCGCGCGCGCGCCGAGCGCCTGCTGTCCGAGTTGGGCTGATGCGGGCGGGCGAAGACGCAAACGCCGACGCCCTGGCCAACGCCCCGGCATCCGCGCCCAGCAACGCTGCGGCCGATCTTGACGGCACGCTCCCCCTGCAACGATGGGCCTTGGGCGTGAGCTACAGCGGGCACGGCTACGAGGGCTGGCAGAGCCAGGCCTCGGGCAACACAATCCAGGACAAGCTCGAGGCCGCCCTGTCGCAGTTCGCGGCGCAGCCGGTGTCTGCCGTCTGCGCGGGTCGCACCGATGCCGGGGTACACGGTCTCATGCAGGTGGTGCATTTCGACACACCTTTGCAGCGCGAGTCCTACTCGTGGGTGCGGGGCACCAACACCTTCCTGCCCGCCGACATTGCGGTGCAATGGGCCCAGCCTGTGCCCACCCGCTTTCACAGCCGGGGCAGCGCCATGGCGCGGCGTTATGCGTATGTGCTGCTCGAGTCGCCCGTGCGACCCAGCGTCGACGCGCACCGCGCCGGCTGGGTGTTCCGACCGCTCGACGGCGATGCCATGCGACTGGCCGCCGCCAGCCTGCTCGGCGAGCATGACTTCAGCTCCTTTCGCGCCTCGGGATGCCAGGCGCGCTCGCCGGTCAAGACCATGCGCCGCATCGTCATCGAGCGCCGCGGGGCTTACTGGCGATTCGAGTTCGAGGCCAACGCCTTCTTGCACCACATGATCCGCAACATCATGGGTTGCCTGGTGCTGGTAGGCCAGGGCCTGCAGTCGCCCGAGTGGATGGACGCTGTGCTGGCGGCACGCAGCCGTGACGCTGCCGCGCCAACCTTTGCACCGGACGGGCTGTACTTCCTCGGACCGGTCTACGAGCCGGCTTGGGGTCTGCCCGATCGCACCCCTGCGTATGATTGGTTGCCATGAGCCCGCACCTGGCCAACCTGCTGCATGAAGCGCCTGACCGTCATGGCGCGCGCACCCGTATCAAGATCTGCGGTCTGACCCGCGAGCAAGACGTGGACGCTGCCGCCGAGGCCGGCGCCGACGCGGTAGGCTTTGTCCGCTACGCCAAAAGTGCGCGCTGCGTCGACATCCGCCGCGCTGCCGAACTGGCCCGCCGCCTGCCGCCCTTTGTCACGCCGGTGCTGCTGTATGTGAACGAATCGCCCGAGGCGGTGGCTGCCGACCTGGCCCGCATGCCTCAGGCCATTTTGCAGTTCCACGGTGACGAATCTCCCGCCCAGTGCCTGGCTGCTGCGGCTGGCCGGCCCTTCCTGCGGGCCGCCCGGATTCCCCTCGATCCGCAGGCCCACTTCGATTTGCTAGCATTCGCTCAGGACTATTCTTCGGCTCAGGCCCTTCTGCTCGACGCACATGTCGACGGATTCGGCGGCGCCGGCAAGGCATTCGATTGGTCACGCATTCCAACAAACGTCAACGCTCACCTCGTCTTGTCTGGTGGGTTGACACCTGCAAACGTGGGCGATGGCATCGCCCAACTGCGGCCGCGCGCGAAAACGCTGGCCGTTGATGTGAGCTCGGGCGTCGAAAGTGCCAAAGGCATCAAGGACGCCGTGAAGATCGCCCAATTCGTTGCCGCCGTACGCGCGGCAGACGCTCTCCTCGCGAGCGCACCCGACTGAAGACACTCTGCCGCCCCCGGTGGCGGCATCGCTGGAACCGGGTCACTTCGCAGATTCAATTGCAGGCCGGGCCCGAGAGGGCTCAAGGTGAAAAGGCCCAAGGCCTAAGGCCTAAGATGCAGGACCAGCCATGATCGACTACGCACAACCCAACGCCGCCGGACACTTCGGCCCCTATGGCGGCAGCTTCGTCAGCGAGACGCTGACCCATGCCATCGCCGAACTGCGGGACGCCTACGCCCGCTACCAGAACGACCCCGAATTCCTGGCCGAATTCGCCTACGAGCTCAAACACTTCGTCGGTCGGCCCTCCCCCATCTATCACGCCGCCCGCATGAGCCGCGAGATGGGTGGCGCCCAGATTTACTTGAAGCGTGAGGACCTCAATCACACCGGCGCGCACAAGATCAACAACGTCATCGGCCAGGCCATGCTCGCCAAGCGCATGGGCAAACCGCGTGTCATCGCCGAGACCGGCGCTGGTCAGCACGGCGTGGCCACCGCCACCATCTGCGCCCGCTACGGCCTGGAGTGCGTGGTGTACATGGGCTCGGAAGACGTCAAGCGCCAGAGCCCCAACGTCTACCGCATGAAGCTGCTGGGCGCGACGGTGGTGCCGGTGGAACTGGGCAGCCGCACGCTCAAGGACGCCCTCAACGAGGCGATGCGTGACTGGGTCACCAATGTCGAAAACACCTTCTACATCATCGGCACCGTGGCGGGCCCGCACCCCTACCCGATGATGGTGCGTGACTTCCAGAGCATCATCGGCAAGGAGGCCATCGAGCAGATGCCCGAAATGGCCGGACGCCAGCCCGACGCGGTGCTGGCCTGCGTGGGCGGCGGCAGCAATGCGATGGGCATCTTCCACCCCTACATTCCCTTCGAGGGCACGCGCCTCATCGGCGTCGAAGCCGCGGGCGAGGGCCTCGACAGCGGCAAGCACTCGGCCTCGCTGCAACGCGGTCAGCCTGGGGTGCTGCATGGCAACCGCACCTACATCCTGCAAGACGAAAACGGCCAGATCACCGAAACGCACAGCATCTCCGCCGGCCTCGACTACCCGGGCGTCGGCCCCGAGCACGCCTGGCTCAAGGACATCGGCCGCGCCGAGTACGTGGGCGTGACCGACACCGAGGCGCTGTCCGCCTTTCACTACCTGTGCCGTACCGAGGGCATCATTCCCGCGCTCGAATCGAGTCACGCCATCGCCTACGCGATGAAGCTGGCCAAGACGATGCGTTCTGACCAACATATCCTGGTCAACCTCTCCGGCCGTGGCGACAAGGACATCGGCACCGTCGCCGACCTGTCGCAGGCTGATTTCTACTGCCGCCCCAGCTGCCGCGGCCAGACCGTCAAGGGTGATGTGCACCCGGTGGAGTTCAAGTCATGAGCGCAGCATCTCCGAACCGCATTGGCGCCACCTTCGCGCGCCTGCAGTCGCAGGGCCGCAAGGCCCTCATCCCCTACGTCACTGCCGGCTTTCCCTTTGCCGACTGCACGCCCGCGTTGATGCAGGCCATGGTGTCTGCAGGCGCCGACGTCATCGAGCTGGGCGTGCCCTTCTCCGACCCGATGGCGGACGGCCCCGTCATCCAAAAGGCTGGCGAAAAGGCCCTCGCGCAGGGCGTAGGCATGACGCAAGTCCTGGCCATAGTGGCCGAATTCCGACGTACGGACAGCAGCACACCGGTGGTGCTCATGGGCTATGCCAACCCGGTGGAGCGCTATGACATCAAGCACGGCCCGGGCGCTTTCATCCGCGACTGCGCTGCTTCGGGCGTGGACGGTCTTTTGATCGTCGACTACCCGCCCGAGGAATGCGAGCAATTTGCCGCCGACCTTCGCGCCCACGGCCTGGACCTCATCTTCCTGCTCGCGCCCACTTCGACGGACGCACGCATGCAGCAGGTAGCCCGGGTGGCCAGCGGCTATGTCTACTACGTCTCGCTCAAGGGCGTGACCGGCGCTGGCAACCTGGACACCGGAGCGGTGGAGGCCATGCTCCCCCGCATCCGCCAGCATGTGAAGATCCCGGTCGGGGTGGGCTTTGGCATCCGCGACGCCGAGACCGCCCGGGCGATTGGCCGGGTAGCCGACGCGGTCGTCATCGGCACCAAGCTGATCCAGGTGATCGAGAGCCAGCCCCGCGATCAGGTCGCCCCGGCCGCAGCGGCCTTCCTGGGTGGAATCCGCCAGGCGCTCGACGCATAATCAAGCACAGTCCCGGGGTCGGTGGCGCCGCAGGCGCCCCACCCCCTCCCGAGAGGAACCGCTATGTCCTGGCTCGAAAAACTCCTGCCGCCGAAGATCCAGCCCACCGACCCTACCGAGCGCCGCAGCGTGCCCGAGGGCCTGTGGATCAAGTGCCCGAGCTGCGAGTCGGTTCTGTACAAGTCCGACTTGGAACAGAACCAGAACGTCTGCCCCACCTGCAGCCACCACCACCGCATGTCGGCCCGCGCCCGACTTGACGCCTTTCTGGACCCGGAAGGCCGCTACGAGATTGGCCAAGAAGTGCTGCCGGTCGACCCGCTCAAGTTCAAGGACAGCCGCAAGTACACCGAGCGCCTGAAAGAGGCCCTCGAGAACACCGGCGAGACCGACGCCCTGGTGGTGATGGGTGGCTCGGTCCACAGCATCAATCTGGTGGCTGCCGCCTTTGAGTTTGACTTCATGGGCGGCTCCATGGGCTCCGTGGTCGGCGAGCGCTTCGTGCGCGGCGTCGAAACCGCCATCGAGCAGAAGGTGCCCTTCCTGTGCTTTACCGCCACCGGCGGGGCGCGCATGCAGGAGGGCCTGCTGTCCCTGATGCAAATGGCCAAGACCAACGCGGCCCTGACCCGTCTGGCGGCCAAGGGCCTGCCTTACATCAGCGTGCTGACCGACCCGACCATGGGCGGCGTGAGTGCAGGCTTTGCCTTCGTGGGCGACATCGTGATCGCCGAGCCCAAGGCCCTGATCGGCTTTGCCGGCCCGCGGGTGATCGAGACCACCGTGCGGGTCACTCTGCCCGAGGGCTTCCAGCGCGCCGAGTTCCTGCAGCAAAAGGGCGCGGTCGACTTCATCTGCGACCGCCGCGAACTGCGCAAGACCGT
>CANFQF010000016.1 GCA_947449025.1 Comamonadaceae bacterium | reverse complement strand
GGCAAACACACAGAACCGACGGAGTCCCGGGTATGAAACCAGTCTTGCTGCTCATTCCGGGCATGCTCAATGACGGCCGCGTCTGGAGCGACATCGCGTCGCAGCTCGCAGGCGATGCCGATATTCGCATTGCCGAGGTGTCCAGCCAGAACAGCATCGCCCGTATGCGCGACGACGCCTGGGCCCTGTTGTCAGACGTCCCGCAAGACGCCCCGCTGGTGGTGGCCGGCTTTTCGATGGGTGGCTATGTCGCCCTGGACATGCTGGCGCATCCCGCGCGCCGCGTTCAGGGTCTGCTATTCATGTCGACGTCGGCTCAACCCGAGACCGAGCAAACCCGGGTGGTGCGGGAAAAAACCCTGGCCGCGATGGCCGGAGACTTCGGCCGATTCGTCACCGGCGTCCAGTCCTTCAATACCTACTCCACTGACCCGGAGCTGGGCGCGCAGCTGCGCCAGATGATGCTGGAGTTGGGGGCCGAGACCGGGCGTCGCCAGGTGCTGGCCATCATGGGGCGTGCCGATCACCGGGCCCTGCTGGCGGACCTGCCGATGCCGGTTCGCATTCTGGTGGGTCGCCAAGACCGCGTCACGCCGCCGGCGCTCTCGGAAGCACTGGCACAGCACATCCCCCACGCACAACTCGAGATCATCGACGACTCGGGGCATATGCTGCCCCGCGAAAAGCCCCAAGCCGTGGCACGCGTGCTGCGGGATCTGATTTCAGCAACGACAACAACTCACACAGGAGACAAGACATGAAAAAACGCGCATTCCTCGCTGCCGCGGCATCCGCCTGGCTGGCCTCAGCCGCTCTGGCACCCGCTGCCGCCCAGACCTGGCCCGACCGGCCCATCAAGGTCATCGTGCCCTTTGCCGCCGGCAACGTGCTGGACACTGCGCTGCGCCAGGTCGGAGAGGAGATGAAGAAGACGACCGGCCAGAACATCGTCATCGACAACAAGCCCGGCGGAGCCGGCATCATCGCGGTGCAGGCCCTCATGCAAGCGCCGCCCGATGGCTACACGCTGCTGCTCAATAACACCAGCATGTTGACCATCAACCCCTTCACCTTCTCCAAGCTGCCCTACGACACGGACAAGAGCTTCAAGCACGTCACCGGCTTCCTGGGCTCGTCCCTGGTGCTCGCGGTCAATGCAGCCACCGTGCCGCCGAACAACCTGAAGGATTTCATCGCCTGGGCCAAGCCCCAGGGCGCGGCGGTGTCCTACGCCTCCTTCACCGCCGGCAACTCCTCGCACTTCGCCGGCGTGATCCTGAACCAGCGCGCCGGACTGAACATGGTGCATGTGCCCTTCAACGGCACCCCCCCTGCGGTGCAAAACCTGGTGGGTGGTCAGGTGCACGCCGCCTTCCTGCCCCTGACCGCCGTCCGCCCGCATGTGGAGTCGGGCAAGGTCAAGGTGCTGGCGGTGTCCACACCCAAGCGCTCGCCGCTCATGCCCAATGTGCCCACCTTCATCGAAGAGGGCTTTGCCGACATGAACATCTACATCTGGTCGGGCCTGTCAGCGCCGCTGGCCACGCCGGACGCCGTGGTCCAGCGTGTGCAGGCGGAATTCGCCAAGGCCCTCAAAACCCAGGTCATCATCGACAAGTGGCGCGAGACGGACTCCGAACCGCTGCCCTTTAGCACCCCGGACTTCATCTCCTTCGTTCATGCCGACGCCAAGCGCTGGTCCGAGGCAGTGCGTATCTCCGGCTTCAAAGCCAGCGAGTGATCGGTCCACCAAGCACCTACGCAAGATGACCCACGCCGAGTTCCCCAGCAGCCTGCGCGTGCCCGTGGTGGCCGCCCCGATGTTCCTCATCTCCGGCCCGGACCTGGTGCTGGCCGCCTGCAAGGCGGGCATCGCCGGCGCCTTTCCAACGCCCAATGCCCGTCCAATCGAGGTGCTCGAGGATTGGATGAAGCGCATCACCGAAGGCCTGGCCGAGGCGCGCGACATCCAGGGTGCGGCCACGGTCGGCCCCTGGGTGGCCAACCTGGTGACGCACTCGTCCAACACCCGGCTTCCCGAGGATCTGGCGCTGGTGGCCCGCTACCAGCCGCCGGTGGTGGTCACCGCCCTGGGCAGCCCCAAGCCTGCAATCGAGGTGGTGCACCGCTACGGCGGCAAGGTGATTGCCGACGTCACCACACTGGCGCTGGCGCGCAAGGCGGTGGCCGCCGGCGCCGACGGCCTGGCCTGCATCAGTGCCGGCGCGGGCGGTCATACCGGCACCCTGTCGCCCTTTGCCTTTGTCAGCGCTGTGCGTGAGTTCTTCGATGGCCTGCTGGTCGTCGGTGGCGGCATCAGCGACGGCTGGGGCGTGGCCGGCGCAATCGCCAGCGGGGCCGACCTGGTCTACATGGGCACCCGATTCATTCCCACGCAGGAGAGCCAGGCCGATCCAGCCTACAAGCAGATGATCGTCGACTGCAGCGCCGAGGACTTGATCGTCAGCGCGGGCATTACCGGCACCGCGGCCAGTTGGCTTAAGCCCTCCTTGCGCAATGCCGGCCTGGACCCGGAGCAGATGCCCGACGCCCCGGGGCGCAGTTACGACAGCAACCAGAGCTTTGCCGGCAAGCGCTGGATGGACGTGTGGGCCGCAGGGCAGGGCCTGGGCTCGATCAAGCAGATCGAGCCGGTGGCGCAGGTCGTGGACCGGCTGGCCTTGGAATATCGGCAGGCGTCGCAGCGCTTCGCTGCGCTGGCGCGCTAGCGAAGCAGCGATTCAGAGATTGCGCGGGTTAGCGGTCTGGTCGGAACACACCTGAACACAAAGAAGCCAAGGAGCGTGATGCAAGTCGATTTCGTGGGCGAACCTTTGCACACCCTGCAACCGGGCGAGCACCCCTTCATGAGCGGGCCCTTCACCCCCAATTGGCAGGAGCTCAACGCCAGCGATCTGGAAGTGATCGGCGAGATTCCGCGGCGACTCAATGGGGTTTACCTGCGCAACACCCAAAACCCGCTGCACCAGCCACGGGGCACGTACCACGCGTTCGACGGCGACGGCATGCTGCACCTCCTGAGTTTCCAGGACGGTCGCTGTGAGTACCGTAACCGCTTCGTGCGGACCCAGGGTTTCCAAGAGGAACAAGCCGCCGGCCATGCGCTTTATGCCGGCTTGATCGACCGGCCCTCGCTGGCCACCCGTCCCGGCTGGGGCGCTCGGGGCGGGCTCAAGGACACTTCGGCCACCGACGTGATCGTCCATGCGGGTCAGGCGCTCACCACTTTTTACCAGTGTGGCGAGCCCTACTACCTGGATGCGCGAACGCTGGAAACAAAGGGGGTGCCCCCCTGGGCCGCGGAGGTGATGAAGGACAACGGGATTTCGGCCCACCCCAAGGTCTGTCCCCGCAGCGGCGACCTGCTGTTCTTCAACTACTCGAAGCAGGCGCCCTTCATGCATTACGGCGAGGTCGACAAGGACAACCGCCTCGTGCACTACGTTCCGGTGCCGCTGCCCGGGCCGCGGCTGCCGCACGACATGATGTTCACCGAGAACTTCGCCATCCTCAATGACTTCCCGCTGCACTGGGATGAGGCGCTGCTGGCCCAGGGCCGGCACAAGCTGGCGTATCACGCCGACCGCCCCGCCCGCTTCGGGCTCGTGCCGCGCCGGCATGCGCCGCAAACCGGCATCCAGTGGTTCGAGGCCAGTCCCACCTATGTGCTGCACTGGCTCAATGCCTGGGAAGAGGGCGACGAGGTCGTCCTCCACGGCTATCACCAAAAGACGCCCATGCCCACCGGCGGCTACGACAACAGCGGCGGCACCCTGGGCCCGGCGCGTTATGGCCCGACCCTCTACGAGTGGCGGCTGCATCGCTTGACGGGTGCGGTGCGCGAGCGCCGGCTTGATGAACGCTCCCTGGAGTTCGGCATGATCAACGCCCGCTACTGGGGCCGGCCCTACCGCTACTCCTACAACATGGTCGCGCACCCGGGCTCCTTTCTCTTCGACGGCATCCTGCGCTATGACCATGTGAGCGGCCAGTCGCAGCAGTACTTGTTTGGTGAGGGGCGTTTCGGCAGCGAGTCGCCGATGGCGCCGTGCCATGACGCCGGCACGGGCCCTGGGGACGAGGACGACGGCTTTGTCGTGAGCTTTGTCACCGACATGAAGGCCGACCGCTCGGAGTGCGTGGTTCTGGACGCCCGCAACATGGCCGCCGGGCCGGTGGCGCGCATCCTCCTGCCGCACCGAATCAGCAGCGGCACCCACGCTTGCTGGGCCGACGCCAGTGAGATCCGCTCGGACTGGCAGGTGCCGGCCTGATCCCGACAAAAACCCAATAGAAAGGCAGCACATGACCACGCCCATCTACATCCTCGGCGGCTACCAGACCGACTTCGCCAAAGCCTGGGCCCGTAACGGCCAGGACATCTCCGACATGACCCGCGAGGGCACCCTGGGTACGCTCCAAGCCGCAGGAGTGGATGCCGCCGAGATTGAAAGCATCCACGTCGGCAACGCGTTCGGCGAGATGCAGCGACAGCAGGCCCACCTGGGTGCGATGGTGGCTCAGGTCGTGCCCGAGTTGTGGGGCGTTCCTGCCATGCGCCACGAAGGGGCTTGCGCCTCCTCCTCGCTGGGCGTTCTCAGTGCCATGGCCGAAATCGAGGCCGGCCGCTACGGCTGCGCCCTGGTGCTGGGGGTGGAGGAGTTCAAGAACCTCTCCGGCAATGAAGCTTCGGTCAACCAGAACGCCGCCGCGTGGCAAGGCCATGAGGGCTTTGACTGCACCTATATGTGGCCAGCGGTCTTCGGGCGAGTGGCCATGGAGTACGAGAAGCGCTACGGCTTGGACCGCAAGTACCTCAATCGCATCGCCGAAATCAACTACGGCAATGCCCGTCGCAATCCGCTGGCCCAGACCCGCAAGTGGACCTTTGAGCCTAGGAATTTCACCGACGACGACGAGGCCAATCCGGTGATCGAGCCCGGAACCCGCCGCCAGGACTGCGGCCAGATCACCGACGGCGCCTGCGGTCTGGTGCTGGCCTCGGCCGAATTCGCCCAGGCCCATGCCCGCCGTACCGGCCGCCGGCTCGAGGACATTCCCCGCATCAGCGGCTGGGGCCACCGCAACGCCGGCCTGCGACTGCAGGACAAGTTTGACCGCAGCCAGGGCCAGACCTATGTCTTTCCGCACCTTCGGCAGGCCCTGGAAGACGCCTGGAAGCGCGCCGGCGTGCCTGGGGTTGACGCGATGGACGGCATCGAGACACATGACTGCTTCACCACCACCGAGTACGCCGCCATCGACCACCTGGGTCTCACGCCGCCCGGCCAGAGCTGGCAGGCGGTGGAAGACGGCACCATTGCCCCCGGCGGGCGCTGCCCGGTGAATATGAGCGGCGGGCTGATTGGCTGTGGCCACCCGGTGGGCGCGACAGGCGCACGCATGGTGCTGGACGCCGCTCGGCAGGTGACGGGCCAGGCGGGCGACTGCCAAATTGAGGGCGCACAGCGCCTGCAGACCCTCAATATCGGCGGCTCCTGTGCCACGGTGGTGAGCTTCGTCGTCGAGCGCGGGTGACAGAGCCAGGGTAAGCCAGGCGTTCACGCTTCACCCGCCTGCCATGGCTATTGCGGACCAACGCCCCGACTTTGTCCATTCGCTCGCCAAGGGCCTGGAGATCCTTTCCTCCTTTTCCGAGGGCCAGCTTTTGGGCAACCAGGAGCTGGTGGAAATCACCGGTCTGCCCAAGGCCACGGTCTCGCGCCTGACCAGCACCCTGGTCGACCTGGGCTATCTGCGCGTCGACCCCGGCAGCCGCAAACTGCTGATGGGAACCCGCCTGATTGGCATGGGCGTGAGCGTGCAGCGCCAGATTGGTCTGCAGCGTGTGGCCAGGCCCTTCATGGAGACGCTGAGCCGGGAGACCCGCTTCACCGTTTCCCTGGCGACACGCGACCGCCTGGGGATGCTCGTGCTGGAGGTGATGCACCCGCCCACCGACACCCGTGTCGTGATCAACATGGATGCAGGCACGGTGCTTCCCATGACCACCACCTCGCTGGGGCTGGCCTATCTGGTTGCAGCGCCGATACGGGAGCGCGAGCAGCTGCTGGAACGGCTGCGCGCACGGCATGGCGAGGGCTGGCCGGCTCTGCGTCGCGGTATCGAACAGGCGACCCAGGACTTCCAGCGGAATGGTTTTGTCACCACTCGGCGCTCATGGGGACGCGCAGTCAGTGGGGTGGGGGTGCCCCTCATGCTGGAGAGCAGTCGAACCCTCTACGCATTCCACTGCGCGGGTCCCGCGACCGCGCTGTCGCCAGCCGAACTCAGAGAGGATCTGGGGCCGCGTCTGGTCAACATGGTGCGCGCGGTAGAGGCCGCCTGGCGCACCCGCCCTCGGCGCCGGCTGCAGCCGCCAGAGATTCACGAGCCCTGAAAGAACGCTGGGTCAGCCCAGAATCCAACCGGCCAGCGCGTCGGCCACTGCCTGCGGCTGCTCCATTGGCACCAGGTGCCCGCCGCCTTCCACGGCGACGAAGCGCGCGCCGGGAATGCCTTCGGCCAATGCCGACATCTGGGCCGGCGCAAATAACTTGTCATGCGACGCGGCCAGCACCAGGGTGGGGCGGGCGCCATCGAGCAGCCGGCTGCGGTCGGGTCGGGCGGCGGTGGCGCGCACATGGGCGGCGTAGCGGTCGGGGCCGTAGGCCTGCACCATCTTCCGCCGCCGGTCCATGAGCGCTGCATTGGCCAGGCTGTCCGGATGGAAGGCATTGGCGGCAGCCTGCTCCATCAGCTCGAAGTAGCGGCCCTGGGCCACCGCCTCCAGCGAGGCCAGACGGCGCTGCGCCGCCTCGGCTGAATCAGCGTGCGGTGCCGAGCACAGAAGGGCGAAGCCGTCCACCCGTTCAGGGGCGGCCTCCAGCATGGCCAGGGCCACATAGCCACCGAAGGAAAACCCGGCCAGCCAGAAGCGCTGCGGGAGCCGCTCCAGCCAGTGCGCGGCAACCGCCTCCACCGATTCCAGCGGCGGGTTGTCATACGCGTGCACCTCGATCGTGGCGGGCAAGGCGGCCCGAACCCCTTCAAAGACGGTGGCCATGTTGTTCAGGCCCGGGACCAGGGCCAGCGCTGGAGCTGCCATTTCAGAGGCGCCAGCCTTGTGCGTGAGCGTCGTGCTTGTTGTGTTCATGCTGGAATGTATTGGGGGTCACGGTTTTCGCCATGGATTCGGTCGCCTTCGACCCAGGCCGCATGGGTGCCGGCCGAGATGCGGTGCGGCAGGATGATGCGGGCCAGCGGGCCACGGGTGATGTCCTCCGCCGGGATGACCCAGCACTCGGATCGGTTTTCGACCATGTTATTCACAAAGCTCAGGACATAACCCTCGTCTTCCGCCTTGGCACCGGTACGCCGCCCCACCTGCGGCTCACTGCCGTAGCAGCCCGGCCCATACTCCATGCTTTGGGTCTTGCGGGTCAACATGTCGTAGCGCTTGAGGCCGCGAAACAACCACTCGCCTCTTTGGTAGAGGACATTGAAGCTGTAGCGGTAGGGCCGGCCCACGTAGTCATTGGAGACGATGGGGAACTCGGTGATCTCGTCGTCGATCTGCTCCTCATGGGTCTGTCCGGTCTTCATGTTGAAGCGCCAGCGGTACATGAGCGTGGGGTTGTTGTACTTGTCCAGATGCGAACGGATCTTGTCGTAGGCCGCCTGCCGTCCCTCGGCGAGGGACTGGCCCACATTGGGCTTGTGCGGGTCGGGCATGATGCAGCCGTCCATCACCACCCAGTCGCCGTCCTCGTAGCAATTGGCCAGATGCAGGATGTGGCAGGGCGTGGCCTCGAACCAGCGCACCGAGGCCGAGTCGCCGTATCGCGGCAAGACGCCGAATCGCGCCGGCTTGTCCCGGTAGAACATCATCTTGCGCTCGCCCTTGGCCAGCAGCTTCTCATCGAAGTGGAAGGGCAGGTCGTGCAAGATGGTGTAGTTTTTCGTGATGCCCAGGTCATGCGGCCAGCGTGCGCCAGGCAGGTCGATGGGCACGTAGTGCACCAGCCGGTTGTTGCGGTCCACCACGCCGTAGTTCATGTACGGGGGCTTTTCCGGGTAGTTGAAAAACATCATCTCGCCGGTCGCCGGGTCGACCTTGTAATGCGAAGCCACGCCGTCCTGGACCTGGCGTGCCCAGGCCGCGTCGGGGCCCAGGGTTTCCAGCGTGATCGGGTCCAGGCGCCAGGGCTCGCTGCCCTGCGACATGGAGGCCAGCAGTTTTCCGGCATGAATCTTCACATCGGTGCCCGCGTTGTCCTTCATCGCCCCCATGGAGCCCCAGCCGCGCCGGCCATACATCTGCGGCGCCAGCATGCCGGGCCACAGCGAGCGGCCCGCCGCCTGCTCGGCCAGGAAGCCCGTGGTCTGCACGAAGCGGTTGCGGTAGGTCGCCTTGCCGTCCTCGAAATGCATGGCGTGCAGCATGCCGTCGCCGTCGAAGGGGTGGTACATGCCGATCGACTCGTGCACCTGGTTGTGCGTGTTGCGCACATAGATGCCGTGCAGGTCGCGCGGGATCTCGCCAATCACCTGCATGCTGTCGGAGTCGGCCACCCATTCTTCCATCGTGGGGGTGAAGGGGCCGTGCAGGAAGGGGTGGTCGTTGTCCGGCGCGAGGGTCGCGGTGTAGGTTTTGAGAAGTTGCTGCATGGGGTGTCGGTATGTGGGAAGCAGGGAGGTGCTCAGTCGAGCTTGATGCGGCCACTGCGGATGATGTCGCCGTAGGTGCGCAGACCTTCCTGAATGTCCCGGGTGAATTGCTCGGGGCTGCTGGCGGTCACGATGTAGCCCATGTCGGAAAGTCGCTTGTTCACCACAGGATTGGCCAGGGTGCGACTGAAGGCGGCGCTGATGCGATCCACGATCGGCTTGGGCGTACCTTTGGCCAGGACATAGCCGACCCAGCCATCGGACTGGAAATCGACGCCCTGCTCCTTGAAGGTGGGGACGTTGGGCTGGGAAGTCACCCGTTTGGCCGAGCTCACCGCCAGGGCCTTGACCTGACCCCCGTCGATGAAGGGCTTGCCGGCGTTGGAGACCAGCGAATACTGCAGGGTGCCGGCCACCACATCGGAGATAACCTTGACCTCGCCCTGGTAAGGGACGTGCACGGTGTCGATGCCTACCTTCACCGCCATCGCCACATTGTTGAAGTGAAAGCTGGTGCCGACGCCGGGCGTGCCGTAGTTGAACTTGCCGGGGTTTCGCTTGGCGGTCGCGATGAAATCCTGCAGCGTATTGATGCCCAGTTTGCTGTCGACGATCAGCGTGAGAAATGTCTCGACCGCAGCGGTGATCGGCTCGAACTGCTCGAGCGGTTTGATCTTGTAGCTCGGGGTGGTCAGGGGCAGGGTGATCATGGTCGCGGGCACCACAAGACCGATGGTGTAGCCGTCACGCGGGGCCTGGAGCATCTGCTCGAGCCCCACCTGGCCGCCGGCGCCAGCCTTGTTCTCGATCACGATCTGCGTGCCCAGTTGCCGTCCGAGTTCCTCACTCAGGGCGCGGCTCACGATATCGGTCAGGCCGCCGGGCGGGTAGGGGACGATCAGCTTGATCGGTCGGCTGGGCCAGCCATCGGCCTGTGCGTGTGCGGCCAGCGGACTGGCCAGTGCCCATGCGCCCAGAGCGGCCCAGAGCCAGCGCCGGCGGCCGCCAAGAAAGTGGTACGCGGCCCCATCAGGGCGAGTGAAAAAACGCATGTCGTCTCCTTGGGTCAGGCCTGTTGCACCTGGCGGATGAAGGCCAAGAGGTGTTGGTTGAACAGTTCGGGCTCCTCGGCGAAGCCGTAATGGCCCGAGTTGGGCAGCGCGTGAAACTGGGCGTGCGGGATGAACTGGCGCTGGATGTTGCGCATGCCCTCGGGCCGGCCGACGGCGTCTTGCGCACCCGCGAGCAGCAGCGTCGGCACCTTGACCTGCGGCAGGATGTCCTCGCCGCGGTAGCGGACGATGGCCCCGATCGCCTGGATGAAGGTCTCCGACGCAGTACTGAGAGCAACCTCGCGCACCAGTTCGACCAGCGGTCCGCTCGAGCCCGGGGCGAACATGCTGTCGACCACCGCCTTGGCGGTCTCCCGGAAGGGCTTGCCGGCCTGGAGCGGTTCGATGCGCTCGGCCAAAAAGCGCTTCTTGTCGTCCTCGGTCTTCTGCGAAAAAGAGCCGACGGTGGCGGAAATGACCAGCCCATGGACGGTCTTGGGGCGGAGCACTGCGACCAGCGGGCCAAGGATGCCGCCCATGCTGTGGCCCACGACGATATTCGTCCCGGCGCCCTGCGCATCGACCAGACGGGCGCCGGCCTCGGCCAGATACTCGATGCTGAGGGGCTGCTCGGGCAGGCGGCTCAGGCCGTAGCCGGGTGCGTCCCAGGCCACGACCCGCAGGCCCTCGCCGACCAGGGTGGCGATTTCGTGGCGAAAGTAGTCCTTGCTGCCGTAGGCGCCATGGAACAGGAAGACGGTGGTGTCGCCTTCACCGGCGACAAGAAAATCGGGGATTCGGGGGGCGGAGGACACGTGCACGGGACCTTTCAGTGGCAAACCTGCTGATTCTTCGAGGGGGCCTTGGCCTGTGCAAGTGCAGCGCCCAGAAATTCCGGAATCCGGAACTGCGGGCGTCGATGCGGGGCGACCCTTACCAGCCGCGCCGCAGGCGCTCGCCGCTCACCCAGGTGCCATGGAAGCCATGGGGCACCCGCTGCGGCAGCCGGATGCGGGTCACCGGACCCTGTGCCACGTCGCGGGCATCGAAGATGGTGACGAACGAGGCCTGGGCGGTGGCGTCCCACATGAAGCCGACCAGATAGCCATCGTCCTCGGCCTGCGCGCGGTCGGCCGGTGCAAAGGGCGGCTCGCTGAACCACTTGTCGATGCCACCGTGGTACGCGCTGCTGGTGCCCCGCAGCAGGTCATGCCGGGTGATGCCGCAAAAACGCGGGTCTTCCGGCCGGGTGTTGCGGGCCATCAGGACATTCCAGGCATAGCGGGTCTTGAAGCCCTGCATCGCCGAGTTGATGACCGGAAACTCCTGGTTGAAGATGTCGTCCAGTACCCGCTCACGGGTCTGTCCGGTACGCAGGTTGAAACGCCACTCGTAGAAGATGCAGTCGTTGTCCAGGGTGGCCAGCAGCCGCGGGAAGGCCTCGGAATCGACCTGTCCGCGCCAGTCGCGCGGAACGCGAAATGGCGTACCGACCATCACGATCTCGGTGCCGCCCTGACCATCGTCCTCTTCCCAGGCGTTGGCCACGTGGTACATGTAGGTCGGCCTGGCCTCGAACCAGCGGATCTGGTCGGGTCGGCCATGGCGCGGCACCACCGCGAAGCGCGAGGGCATGTCGGCATAGAACTTCAGCTTGTGCCGGCCTGCAGCAAAAGCGTCCATGTCATAGAACAGTGGAAAGTCGTGCAGGATGGTGTAGTGCTCGGTCACCGCCATGTCGTGCGGCAGACGCGGGCCCGGCAGTTGCACCGGCATGAAGGTCTGCAGCGCGCCGAGCCGGTCGATCACCCCGTAGTGCATGTAGGGCGCTTCCTTGCCATAAGCAAAGAACAGGAACTCCCCGGTCCGCTCGTCGACTTTGGAGTGGGCTGAAATCGGCAGGCCGGCGATGCGCGGGTCCATGTCCAGACGGCCGGTGGTGGAGAGGTCCGAAGGGTTCACCTTGTAGACATCACCGCCCAGGTACCACATCGCCAGCAGCTGGCCAGCGTGGTACTTCACATCGGTGTTGGCGGTGTTCTTCAGCGGCGCATCGGGCCTGTCTTTGCGCGGTGGATCCTTGATGCCTTGCCACAGGGCCTGGCCGGCCGCGTGCTCCTCCTGCAAACCGTGGGTGTTCACCCAGCGGTTGCGGTAGCGGGCCCGGCCGCCTTCGAACTCCACCGCGTGCAGCATGCCGTCACCATCAAACCAGTGGTAGCGGCCGGCAGCCTCGAAACGGCGGTTCGGTCCGTTGCGGACATGCATGCCGGTGAGGTCGCGCGGAATCTCGCCCTCGACCACATCGGTCAGGTCGATGGTCAGCTCGCGCGCTACCGGCGCGAAGCCCCCTTCAAGAACGGGCAGGTCATTCATTCCCATGCGGGTCTCCTCGGTATGTCTGGGGTGGCGTGGTTCGCGTGGGCAACGTGATGCCGGCTTCAGGCGGCGCTGCGCTGCGGTCGACGCGATTGCGACACGCCAAAGCGCCCGGCGACAAAGCCCAGGTGGGTGAGGCTGGCGTTGCCTGCCGGGTTCAGGCCGGTGACGTGATAGTCGCTGTAGGCGGCGGCGAAATTAAGTGGCATCGCACCGGTGAGGTTGGTGGTCAGCTGCGCACCGGCGCGGGCATAGGCGGCCTCGGCCTGCGCGATATAGGCTTCATCGGTGGAATAGAGGAAGGCGGTCAATCCGCCGAACTCGCGCACATCGGCGGTGGCCTGGGCCAGTGCGTCCTCGGCGCTGTCACATGCAATGACAAAGCTCACCGGACCAAAGCGCTCTCCGCCGTAGAGCGCACGCTCGGCGGTACCGACCTGCAGCATCAAGGGGGTGCTGGTGCGGGCCTGGGGAAACTCGGGGTGAGAGTAGGGCGCTGGCTCGAGGAGCACCCTTCCTTTTTCGGCGCCCTGCTGGCGGTAGTGTGAAAGCAAGGCCAGCGTCTGCGGCGACTGGATGGTGGCCAGGATCATCGAGGCCTTCTTGGGGTCGCGGGTGAGCGCGGCGACCGCGCTGGCCAGTCGCTGGCCCACCTCGTCCAGTGACACCTGCCCCTGGGGGGTCCGTACGCCGCGTTTGGGGATGTATATGTTTTGCGGGCTGGTACACATTTGCGCGCTGAACATGCACAGCGTGGTGGCCAGGCTGCGGATGGCGGCGTCCAAATCGTCGGCGGACTCGAGCACCACGGTGTTGCAGCCGGCGGTCTCGGTGTAGGCCAGGGCCGGCCAGGCGTTTTGCTCTACCCACTGCCCGAACTGCACGCTGCCGGTGAAGTCTACGATGGCGGTCTTGGGATGTTTGACCAGCACCTTGCCCAGCGGCTCGGCCACCGAGTCGACTGCAAGCGTCACCAGGTTGGGGTCAAAGCCGGCTGCGGCCAGCACGCGGCGGAACACGCGCACCGAGATGGCCATGGGCAGCACGGTGGCTGGGTGCGGCTTGACGATCACCGGGTTGCCGGTGGCCAGACTGGCCAGCATCGACGGCCAGGCGTTCCAGGTGGGGAAGCTCGCGCAGGTGAAACACACCGCGACTCCGCGAGGCACGATGCGGTAGGTCTTCTCCAGCCGGATCTCCGAGGGGCCGAAGTTGCGCTCCCAGTGCGCATGGGGGGTCACGGCCCGCATCGCCTGTTCGGCGTAGACCAGGGCTTCGATGCCCCGGTCCAGGGCGTTCACCCCGGACCCGGCATAGGCCATGTTGTAGCTCTGACCGGCGGTGTGCATGACCGCGTGGGTCAGCTCAAAAAGGTGTTCGCGGTAGAGGACATCCAACACCTCCATCAATGTGCCCAGCCGGGTCTCGATAGAGGCCTGACTCCAGGCGGGCATGGCCACGGTCGCTGCCTCAAACAGCGCATCGACATCGGCACGGGGGTAGTCGATTGCCAGCGGTTCTTGGGTATAGGGCGAGACCTCCTCGCCGAGCCAGCCAATCTGGCCGGGCTGATCGAGGTCGAATTGGCGTCGGCTACCGCTTGCCTTGCTGTCACCCAGATGCGCCTCGAAGGCCGTGCGTCCACGGGCCTGGGCCGCTGCCGCGTCCGGGTACTTGGCCGGCATCTCCGGGTAGGGGCTCCAGCAGTGGCGGGCCTGGCAGGCTTGGCGCGCGCGGTTCAAGACCGGCAGGTGCTTGTCGAAAAAATTCATGGGGTTTCCTTCCTGCGCCAGATCAGCCGGTGGTGGCGCATGACGCCGGGCGCGCCCGGCAAGGGGTCGGATGCGGACAGCGTCAAACTGCCGTCGGCGCCGAAGTCCACATTGCGCACCTGCTGGCTGCCAACGAAGTTCGGGTTGAGCGCAAGGTCCACCGTGTGCACGACCTGGGCCTGTCCCTGGTGGATGCGGGTTTCATAGCTGCCGGCGTAACTGAAATAGCTCTCGAACGCGGCGAGTCGCTCGGCCTCGGGCACGCTGCGCACGCTTTCACCCGAGAGGCGCGGGCGGGCGCGGCGAGAAATGGTGCCGGCCATGCCGCCGTCATGGGTGTACTGGATCAGGCCGATCGCGTCCTCGCCATACGGAAAGCTGCTGCGCCGGCCGTCGCTGTAGGCGATCTCCCAGCGGAGCAGGTGCCAGACGCCCTGCAGCCTGTGCGCGGTTTCGGTGTCCATTTCGGGGGAAGCGCTGCTTGGCAAGTTTGTTCCTGGAAGGCGCGGGGGCGCCAACTTTCGTAATTGAACTGACTCTGCGAACTTAGCCGTTGGTTGTCCCTGCCGCAAGGGGGAAAGCCGCCGGTTCTCCGCGCCCAAGGGGCTCAGTGCGAAAGCCGCGAGACAAGCCGCGAGACAAGCCGCCAGACAGGCCGCCAAACGACGGCCAGATCACCGGCCGAAGTTGTTCAAATTGAATTAATTGGTATACATTTAAATACCTCTAAAGAATTCATTTAGACCAATAAATGGCCTCCAAGGAACTCTGAAAATGAACCAATTCATCCGTTGGTACTTTGGCGCAGCACAGATCCGCGAGACCCAATTGCTCACCGAATTCCGCTACCGCTTCCTCTTGGTGTTGCTCGGGATCGGGGTGGTCTCCTCGCTGGCCTACCTGGCCTTCTTTGCCGCCTCTGACTACCTGTTGGTCGCCGGCACAGGGACGGCAGGCGATCCGCCTGCCCCACCTGAGTACATGCGGTCGCTGCGCATGTTTGCCATTGCCTCCATCCTGCTGTGGATGGCGCTGCGGGGACGGCCCCACCTGCTGGTACCGGTGGCCTGGGGGTACGCAATGGCTGGCCTGATGGCCAACGCCTCGGCGCTGGTTTACCTGCCCTCGGACGAACTGCGAATTCTTTGGCTCTTTAGCAGCCTGCCTATCGTCTACCTTCTACTGGGCCAATTCGCAGGGGGCTTGCTAGCAGCGTTGACCGCCGTGAGCCTGCTCGCGCTCAACCCCGCCTTGGCCGCCCCTTACTCAGAGCCGGCCCTGGCAACCGCCGTGATCAGCATGATCTTCCTCGCTGTTTTCCTCCACGCCTCCGTGGGTCAGATGCTCAATCTCTTCGTTCGCCTGCGAACGCTGGCCCTGCGCGACCCCTTGACGGGGACCCTTCACACGCAGGCCTATCACGCACTGGCGGCGCGCCAAGTCAGCGCCGCCCGGCGCAATGGGGGCCCCTTCGCGCTTTTGACCATCGACCTGGACCGTTTCCGAACAGTGAACCAGACCTGGGGCCATGAGGCTGGCAACGAAGTCTTGCAGGCGGTCGCCGCCTGTGTCGAAGCCGGCATCCGAGAGGGGGACATCGTCGGCCGCATCGGTGGTGAGGAGTTTGCGGTCTTCCTGCCCGAAACCCATCTGGCTGGCGCCGTGACGCTGGCAGAACGCCTGCGCCATGCGATCGAGGTGCTGATGCCGACGGTCGCCGGCCAGACATTGCTCGTCACCGCCAGCATCGGAGTTGCCGCCCAGGGCGACGGGGCCGGTGCAGGGGAGGGCAGCGCCTGCCTTCGCAAACTCGAACGGGAGGCCGGCCTCGCCGTGGCCGATGCCAAGCGAGAGGGCCGCAACCGCGTTGCAGTGTTCGGTGTGGGCGGACTGCGCAGCGAATCCTTGCCCCAAAGCCTAGCGTCCAGACCCGGCATTCCCATCCCTGCGGCTTGAGCCGGATCCGGCCATAACCGGTACCGGTACCGGTGCGGGCACGGGTACGGGCGTGGGCGTGGGGGCGCTGGGCCTCGCCGGAGGCCGGCTTGGGGCGCGGCGCTAAGGGGCAGGATGAGGGGCAGGATGAGGGGCACAATGCGCGCATGCCTTCCCGTGATGAAGCCTTCATGCAACTGGCCTTGGCGCAGGCGCGCCAAGCCCGCGCCAATGGCGAGGTTCCCGTCGGCGCGGTCGTCGTTCAGGGCGACCGGGTGCTCGGCGTAGGGCACAACCAGTCCGTCGGCTGCAGCGACCCGACCGCCCATGCGGAGGTTGTGGCACTGCGCGCCGCCGCCCAGGCGCTAGGCAACTACCGGCTGGATGGCTGTGACCTCTATGTCACCCTCGAGCCCTGCGCGATGTGCAGCGGCGCCATGCTGCACGCCCGCCTGGGTCGCGTGGTCTACGGTGCGGCGGATCCCAAGACAGGCGCCGCCGGCTCGGTGGTGGACCTGTTCAAGAGCCGGCGCCTGAACCACCAGACCGCTCTGGAGGGCGGCGTCCTGGCCGACGAATGTGGGGCGCTCCTGGCCGACTTTTTCCAGCACCGCCGGGCGGTGACCCGCCAGGACGCAACGCCGCTGCGCGAAGATGCATTGCGCACGCCCGAGGCCCGATTCGAGGACCTGCGCACCTTCCCCTGGTCGCCCCGTTATCTGCAGGACCTGCCCTCGGCTGCAGGACTGCGCTTGCACTATGTCGACGAAGGACCGGCCGATGCGGCGCGGGTTTGGCTTTGCTTGCATGGCCCCGAAGCCTGGGGTTACCAGTTCCGCGACCTGATCCCGGCCTTCCTGCGCGCCGGCCACCGGGTCATTGCGCCAGATCTGCCCGGCTTTGGCCGCAGCGACAAACCCAAGCGTGAAACCGCCCACGATCTTGACTGGCACCTTCAGGTGCTGCGGGAGTTGATGGCCCAGCTTGACCTGCGCCATGTGGTCGTACTCCAGGCCGCCGGGCTCCCTCTGGGCAAGGGCCTTCAACTGAATGAGCCGCAGCGCTGCGAAGGACTCATGACCCTGGAGCTGCGCGCCGATGCCGCGACGCAGGACGCGTTCGATGCGCCATTTCCGGACCGCGGGCACCGTGCCGCACTGCGCGCCTTTGAGGGTCTGGTTGCGCCCGATGATCCGATCGTGGCGGAGGAGGGCGCGGCTGCGGCGGCCCGTGCGCTGGCCCTTTTTGATCCTGCATGAATAGCGATTTTTTCGGGAGTCGCTCCAGGAGTCGATCCAGGAGCGCTTCGGGACCCTTCACCAACGCCTTACCGCGCGCCTTTTGAACTCCGTATTGCGCGCCGTCTTCATTTGCGCCTAGGACACTGACCGTGAGCCACCTGTACATCTACTCCCCCTCCAGCGCTGTGCGTGACCGGGCATCGTTTCGCCGCGGCATCGCACGGCTCAAGGCCCTGGGCCATGAGGTGGAGGTCGATCCCGACGCCCTCACCAGCCATATGCGTTTTGCAGGAGACGACGCGACCCGGCTGGCCGCCATCGGCCGTGCCACGGCAAGCGGCGCCGACATCGCCCTGATCACCCGAGGCGGCTATGGCCTCACGAGGCTGCTGGCCGACTTGCCATACAAGGCGCTGGCCAAGGCCGTGTCGCGCGGCACCCGCTTCGTGGGCCTGAGCGACTTCACCGCGTTCCAAAACGCATTGGCGGCGCGCACTGGCGCCGTGACCTGGTCGGGCCCGGCGCTGGGCGAAGACTTCGGGGTGGAGGGTGAGCCCGACGACATCATGGTCGCCTGCTTTGACGACCTGGCTGGCGGCGCCGGGGAGGGCGCAGGCTGGCAACTGCCACGGGCCGAGGCGCGCGACAAAGCGTTCCATGCCCGTGGCCTCCTGTGGGGCGGCAACCTCAGTGTCCTGGTCTCGATGGTCGGGACACCCTACCTGCCGCCCGCCAAGGGTGGCATCCTGTTTCTCGAAGACGTGAACGAGCACCCCTACCGCATCGAGCGCATGCTCACCCAGCTGCTCCATGCCGGCATCCTTGGGCAGCAAAAGGCCATCGTCCTCGGGCAATTCACCGCCTACAAAAGCGTCCCGCATGACAAGGGCTTCAAGCTCCAGACCGTGGTGGACTGGCTGGCCTCGCGGGTGAAGGCGCCCGTGTTCACCGGGCTGCCCTTCGGCCATGTGCCGACCAAGGTGTGTCTGCCGCTCGGCGCCAAGGTCGACCTGGTGGTGGAGGGGCGCGACGCGATGATTCTCTGGGGCCACGCGCACTGAATTCCCGCCGCCCGTGACGCAGTTCTCCGGTTGCGTCGCTCACTCTGCGCCGATATGCGTTGCAGAGGGTCGGCGCGGACTAGCCTTGTGTTCTCCCATACTGAAAGGAGATCACGATGTGGTCCAGTATTCCCCGTACCTTCTCGGCCCTCCCACGCACTGCTGTGGCTTTGCAGGCAGGCTGCGCGTCACTCCCAGGCTCCTGCACAGAGGCAACCCTGGCCGAGGCACTACGTCAGGCCATCGGCCCGGCGGCCGTGGCGGCCTGGCAGCAGGCTGCGCGGCGCGCGGACAAGCCCGAGCGCCGATGGGACTTGCCCCTGCCTGGCGGAAATCAGGGGGAGCTTCGGCGCCCAATGCCAGGTGATGCACTGGCACTCGGCAACTTCCTTCGACGGCCGCATTTCGGACCGGTCGTCGATCCGGCCGACCCGACGCCTGTGATCGATCGCGTGCGGGAATTGCTCTGGCAGGCCACCGCGCGTGACGAGGATGCTTTTGTCCTGGTCGGTCAAGGCCAAGTGCTCGGCGTGGCGATGATCGAGCGGACACCGGAGTCCTGCGAGCAGGGACTCGACCTTGATTGGCTCAGTGCCCACGGTCTTGCGCCCGAGCAGGTTTGCATCTCGCGCATGGCCTTGGCTCAGGATCTGCGCGGACACGGCATTGGCCATGCGCTCAAGACCGCCCAGGTCGTGGCGGCCGGCGACGCGGGATATCGGGCGGTCGCAAGCCTTGCCGGAATGACCGTGGGACGCGCTATTGCAGCCCGAGCCGGCGGTTGGGTGAGCAGCGCATCGGGGGCTGGTTGGGTACTGGTTCCGACACGGTGCTGGCCCGATGCAAAAGAGCCGGCTGCGACCTGAGGTGGAAACTGCCATCGGGTCCGTCCGCCTGGTCCGCATCAAAGACGGGTGCCGGGCGGATCGGACTTGTGGCGGCGGCGGGCGGGGCAGGTGCCTAGGTGGGGGCTGGGGACTGGCCGCGTTCTGCCGGGTGAGCATCGGAGCTCTTACCCCGTAATTCATTTGACATAACGAACATCGTATTATTTCAATGTGCGGGTAGCCAGGTGCTGGAGGGGGTCCGAATGGCCCGAAACTGACCTACCAAAAGCACCCCGCCGGGCTTCCCGATTGGCGCAAAGCCAGACAGGCAAAGCCCGACGTTTCTGAGGCGGAAAACTCGGGCCGCAGTCGTGTTTACCAACCCCGAGGCAAGCGAGCCCGGAGAGCCAACCCGATCGGGGCGCCGACATCTGGCCGACTCGCGCGCGCTGCGAAGTCTTCCGCCGTCAACCCCAACTGGTTCTTCAGTGCCGGGTCTGCGCCGGCGGCCAACAAGGCTTTGACCGCCGCCAGCGTGCCGTATTGCGCGGCCATCATCAGGGGCGTTGTGCCGTTGGGCGACTCGGCGTCGATGTACGCATGGTGTTCAAGCAGAAGCTGGATCAGGCCCACCTGGCCGCCGGTGGCCGCGTAATGCAGCGGCGCCCAGCCCGTTTTGTTCACATCCGCACCGCGTTCGATCAGCAACTGGGCAATGCCGGCCTGGCCTTTGAGGGCTGCCATCATGAGCGGCGTCTCGTCGGCGGCGTTGCGCTCATCGATGGGGACACCAGGCCACAGGGCCAACACCCGGGCCACTTTGGGCGCCGGCTCCTGCAGGGCCAGATACAGGCCGGATTGCCGCCGCGGGCCCAGATCTTTGGGGGCAAAACCACGCTGCAGCAACTGGCTGACCCGCCATGCATCGTCTTGCTTGAGCGCCGCGACAAACTCCTCATACGGGCCGGCATGCGCGGAAGAAAGTCCAATAGCAACAATGAGATAAGAAATTAATCTCGCGTAAAGTCTCATGAAATTAGGCTGGCTGAACGCCAGTGAAAAGCCGCTCAAAATTGGCGCTCGTCGCACTGCCGATGGCCTCGGGGCTCAGTCCGCGCAGCTCGGCGATCTGCCGGGCGACATAAGGCACAAAAGACGGGTTGTTGGTCTTGCCGCGGTAGGGCACCGGCGCCAGATAGGGGCTGTCGGTCTCGATCAGCATCCGGTCCAGCGGCACCATACGGGCCACTTCCCTCAGATCGGCGGCACTCTTGAAGGTCAGGATGCCCGAAAACGAGATGTAAAAACCTCGGTCCAGCGCCGCCCGGGCGACCTCGGCGGTCTCGGTAAAGCAGTGAAAGACGCCACCCACCGCACCGGCCGAACCGTCCTCGCCCTCTTCGTCCAGGATGGCCAGCGTGTCGGCCGAGGCTTGCCGGGTATGAATCACCAGCGGCTTGCCCGATTGGCGTGCCGCACGGATATGGGTCCGAAAGCGCTCCCGCTGCCACTCCATGTCGGCAATGTCACGGCCGCCCTTGCGCTCGGCCATCTGGTAGTAGTCAAGCCCCGTCTCACCGATGGCCACCACCCGAGGCAGCGCCGCCAATTCGACCAGCTCGGCCAGACCGGGTTCGCGCACGCCCTCGTTGTCCGGATGAACTCCCACCGTGCACCAGAAGTTGTCGAACTGGCGGGCCAGCGCATGGACAGACTCAAAGTCCTCCATGGTGGTGCAAATGCACAGGGCGCGGTCGACCGCAGCTTCGGCCATGGCCTCGCGAATACGGGTCAGGTCGGTTGCGAGCTCAGGGAAATTCAGGTGGCAGTGGGAGTCGACGTACATGGGCAAAGTCCGATGCGGGCACCACCGAGGGGTCAGGGCGCGCGGTCAAGCGACATTGTCCCTGATGCTGCGGCCCGCCAGCGCCAAATCCGGTGAGGAGGATCGTCCCGGTGGGTGCTGCACCAAGCCACACAACCCGGGCAATCAGAGGGTCTGCGTTGGCCGCTCCGAGGCGAGCTGAGAGCCCAGAATCTCCTCGATCTTGAGTTTCAGAAGGCGAGACTTCTCGTCTCCCGGAAAGCGCACGCCGACCCCCTGTGTGCGGTTGGCCGAGGCCCGGGCCGGGGTGATCCAGGCCACTTTGCCGGCCACGGGATAGCGCTGCGGATCGTCCGGGAGCGAGAGCAGCACATAGACGTCGTCGCCCAGGCGGTACTCGCGTGCGGTGGGAATAAAAACACCGCCCTCGTTGAACAGCGGAATGTAGGCGGCGTAAAGCGCGGCCTTTTCCTTGATGGCCAGTTGGATGACGCTGGGCCGGGGGGTCGCGGGGGTGAGGGAGGGGGTCATGTGGCAGCTCGCCCGGAGTGTAGGGCGGTACGCGCCCGGCTCACAAGTGCCTCGAGCATCAGGCCGGCATTGAAGGGATGCTCTGCCGTGCGTAATTGCCCTGCGAGCTCGCGCCACCAGGCTGCCAGCTGGTGCAGCGGCGCAGCCGGCGGCAGGTCACTGGCCTCAAAAAAACGAGGCCGCCCACCGGCTGATTGCGCGAGCAGGTCATGACAAAGCTTTTGCATCGCATCGATGGCTTCGGCGGGCGACCAGTCGGCCAAGGCGCTCGCGTCACCCCGGGCCACCGCCTTGGGCAGCAGGCGCCAGCGCTTGGCGTCGCGGCCCGCGCGGGCGGCGCGAAGCGCGTCCTCAGGCCGGCTGCCACTGGCGCGCAGCAGCACCTGGGCATCTGCGGCGGACAGGCCATGGCCCTCCAGCCAAGCCAAGGCCTCGCCCTCCTCCGGCCAGGCCAGGGTGTGGCCCTGGCAGCGGCTGCGAATGGTCGGAAGCAACTGGTGCGCCGCCTCGGTGGCCAGCACAAAGCGCACATCGCCCACTGGCTCCTCGAGTGTCTTGAGCAGGGCGTTGGCGGTGACATGGTTCATCCGCTCGGCGGGGTAGACCAGCACCACCTTGCCCCTGCCGCGCCCGCTGGTGCGCTGGGCAAACTCGAGCGAATCGCGCAGCGCCTCGACCCGGATTTCCTTGCTGGGCTTGCGCTTCTTGTCGTCGATATCAGCCTGGGCTTTTTCGGACAGCGGCCAGCCCAGTTCGAGCATGTCGACCTCGGGCATGAGCACGCACAGGTCGCCGTGGGTGTGAACATCAATCGCGTGGCAGCTCGGGCATTGACCGCAGGCGCCCTGGGCGGTGGGGGCTTCGCACAGCCAGGCGCGGGCCAGCGCCAAGGCCAGCTCAAACTGCCCCAGACCCGAGGGGCCCTGCAGGAGAAAGGCGTGGCCCGGCCGGGCGGCCAGCGCCTGAAACTGGCGCCCAATCCATGGCGCCAGCGCAGTCGGGGTGTTTGCCGGTGAAGCTCGCTCGCTCATGCTTCGATTGTGGGGGCTTGGCGGCCCCGGCAAAAGCACTTTCCCTGCACAGGTTGGCTCACGCTGAACCTCAGAGCCAACCGCGGTCGGAGGCAGCGGCGCGTACCGCCTCCCAGACCGCCTCGCGGCTACGGGCAGCGTCGATACGGGCAAAGCGCGCTGGCGTTTCACGCGCTCGGCGCAGGTAGCCCTCTTGAACCTGCTGGAAAAATGCCGCGGGCTGGGACTCGAACTTGTCCGGCACACGGGCACCGGCCAGGCGCCGGGCAGCCTCGGCCGGGTCCAGCTCGAACAGCCAAGTGAGGTCGGGCTGGCGCAGGCCGCCCTCCCCGCCCCGGCCCTGCACCATGGCTTCGAGTTGCTGCAGGACCTGCCAGTCAAAGCCGCGACCGCCGCCCTGGTAGGCGAAGGTGGCGTCGGTGAAGCGGTCGCACAGCACCACCTGGCCGGCGGCCAGGGCCGGCTCAATCACCTGCACCAGGTGCTCACGCCGGGCGGCGAACATGAGGAGCGCCTCGGTGAGAGGGTCCATCGGGTCGTTGAGGGCCAGGGTGCGCAGCTTCTCGCCCAGCGGCGTGCCACCGGGCTCGCGGGTGGTGACGACCTCGCGGCCAGCGCCAGCAAAGGCCTCGGCCAGGGCCTGGATGTGGGTGGATTTGCCTGCGCCGTCGATCCCCTCGAAGGTGAGGAAAAGGCCCTTGCGCGTGGTCTCGGACGGGTCCGTCATTGATCGCCCTTCGTGCTCATTGCCCACCACGCTGGAATTTGTTCACCGCGCGGTTGTGGTCATCGAGGTTCTCGCTGAACTGGCTGCTGCCGTCACCACGGGCGACGAAATACAGCGCCTTGCTCTGGGCGGGCTGTACCGCCGCCAGCAAGGCTGCCTTGCCAGGCATGGCAATCGGCGTCGGGGGGAGGCCGGTGCGGGTGTAGGTGTTCCAGGGCGTGTCGGCGCGCAGGTCGGAGCGACGCAAGTTGCCGTCGAAGGCGGCGCCCAGACCGTAGATCACCGTGGGGTCTGTCTGCAGAGGCATGCCGATGCGAAGCCGGTTGTGAAACACGGCGGAAATCAGCGGACGGTCGCTGCCCCGGCCGGTTTCCTTTTCGACAATGCTGGCCAGGGTGAGTGCATCGTCGGGGTTGCGCAACACGGAGTCCTCGGGGCGCTGGTTCCAGGCCAGGGCCAGGTGGCGGTCCATGGCGCGCAGGGCCCTGTCCATCAGGTGCAGGTCGCTCGAGCCCTTGCCATAGGTGTAGGTGTCGGGGAAGAAGCGGCCTTCCGGGGCGATGCCCGGGCGGCCTAGCTTGTCCATCAGGGCTTCGTCGGAGAGACCCGCGCTGTCGGGGCGCAGGTCTTTTTCCTTCGCCAGGGCGGCGCGGAACTGGCGAAAACTCCAGCCCTCAATCAGGCTCACCGCGCCCTGGGCCTGATCGCCCCGGGCCAGCTTGGCCAGCAGGGTGCGGGGCGTGATGCCGGCCTCGAGCTCATAGCTGCCGGCCTTGATCTGGCGCGACTGGCCCGAGATCCGGAACCACCACAGGAGCAAGCCGGGCGACACGTCGGCGCCGGCGTCCCGCACCGCTTGGGCGACCTCTTTGGGGCGGGTGCCGGGCTCGATGGACAGGTCGAGCAGGGGCGCCTTGAGGGCGATGGGGCTCAGCACCCACCAAGCGCCGGCGCCGCCAGCCAGGAGGATGACCAGCAGGGAGAGCCACAGCAGTCGGAAAAGTAGGCGCCGCACGAATACAAAAAGGGGTGGAAGGCCGCAGGGATGTGAGTCCCCGGCCGGGGGAGGGACAGGGTTGCGAGCATGATAATTCAGCGATGACCGCCCCCTCCACCACCCCTTCCAGCACCGCTTTCGCTGCGGCCGCTGCCACCGCCGTTCCCGAAGCCCAGCCCTCCCCTGCCTCTGCGGCAGCCCTGCTCGAAGGCGTAGCCACCCTGCCCCACCTGGGCGTGATCCGCGCCCAGGGCGAAGAGGCAGCCAAGTTCCTCCAGGGCCAATTGACCCAGGACTTCATGCTCATTCCCGAGGGCCATGCGCGTTTTGCGGGCTACTGCTCGCCCAAGGGCCGGCTGCTGGCGAGCTTTGTCGGGGTGCGCCTGGCCGCCGACGACTTTGCGCTGGTGGTCTCGGCCGACATCCTGGCGCCGACCTTGAAGCGCCTCTCGATGTTCGTTTTGCGGGCCAAGGTCAAGTTGAGCGATGCCACAGGAGCCTTCGAATTGCGCGGACTGGCCGGCGAGGCAGCCCGCTCGGCGCTGGGGGTAGCGGCTCCGGCCATGCCCGAGCCCTGGACCGACCAAGTGCAGGGCGAGGCCCATGCCGTCGCCCTGTATCCGGCCGATGGTGTGCCCCGTGCGCTGTGGCTGGCACCGGCCGGAACATCAGCCCCCCAGGCGGCGGCCTTGCCCGAGGCCGTATGGCTCTGGTCCGAGGTGCGCAGCGGCGTGGCCACCATCACCGCACCGTTGGTCGAGGCCTACGTGCCGCAGATGCTCAATTACGAATCGGTGGGCGGGGTGAACTTCAAGAAGGGTTGCTACCCCGGACAGGAGGTGGTGGCGCGCAGCCAGTTTCGGGGGCAGATCAAGCGGCGGGCGTTCGTGGTGCAAGCCGGAAATCCGCTCACTGGCGGGCTGGAGGTATACGCAGACGGGGACGAAGAGCCCTGCGGGATGGTGGTCCAGTCTGCGCGCTCGGCATCAGTGCCGGGGCGTTGGGAAGCGATCGTTTCGCTCCAGGCACAGACCCTGGAAACAGGAAGATCACTTCGAATCGATGGTCATTCGATCGCGGTATCTGATCCGCCCTATCTATTGCTCAAAGATATTTGAGCTGAAATCGTCCGACCCCCAGGTGCAGCATCAGGCGTCCTGAATCACGTTGTCGGCGTGGCTCAAGTAGGCTGTGGTTTTGTCAGATCGCGCTGGGGGACTATGACTGCGTCGGTAAGGCAATCCCGGTCAGCGGTCAGCAACTGATTCATGGCCATCTGGTAGTGCGTTTCATCGAATTCGAATGCGTGCTCCTGCTGCAGCCGCTCCTGGTTCAGTTTTCGCATGTCGGTGCCCAGTCTCTCGCCCAGTTGTGTGAAGAACCCGGGTTTGGCCATCTCCAGCCGTCCGGTGCTGGCCTGCGCGGTGAATTGTCCTTCCTTGCGCTGCATAAATAAATCCGCCATCTTGTTCACGATAGGGTCGCTCGCCCTTGCGTCCTTATCGCCCTTAAGCCGCACCAGTACGATGTTCCGGGCCTCCTCAATTTGGCCACTGACTCGCTGGCTGACCTGGGCGTTCATTTGGTCCTTGAGAAGATTCGACCTGGCGCTGTCGACAGTGCCTCGGTACGTTGAATAGAGTTCAGCAAATCGCTCGGTACCTGCCATAGAGCGGAGCAAGTCCAAATCGCCGGAGCTGCTGTCACGCACAGAGTCGTCAAAATGGCTGGCATGCGTTTGGGCCCTTTGCAGCACCATGGCTCGGAACGCCCCTTCCTTGGATGACTCGTCCTTGGGGTCCCCGTTAAACCCCAGGTTTTCAGCGACCGCATCGTCAAAGGCCTGCACCAAGATGCCCTTATCAAGTTGGGATTCCGGCCTGAAGGATTCGATGCTACGCAGCCTACCGTGCTGTTTGTTATCGATCGCTATCTTGTTGCGACTGTCGAGGTACTTGATGAGGTGCCTCGCCGTGGAACGATCAATTGCCTCCTTCTCCCGCGGTAAGAACGCCGGTCTTCCGCCGTGCAAAAGTCTTACCTGTGCCAAATGACAGGTGTCGCCAGTCCCACCTCCAGTCGCTTTTAGCTGCAATTGTGGGGTCAGGAATGCACCGGCCTCCCCCTCAAAGGTTGCGTTCGAGCGGAGCTGGTCGATCTGCTTTCCCGTCATCCCTTTCGTCACGGACTCGTAAAGCAGGCTAGGGGCTGAATTGCGGATCTTGCTGGCTTCGGCGATCGCATTCTTAGCCTCGCGTGCTAAACCGGAGAATTTCTCCAGGCCCACAGAATCGCGAAGGGTTTTCAGGGCAAGGGCGACCGGTGGGTCCGTTTGAACCCCCTGCTTGGCAGCGAGTTTCTGCAGACTGTCGATCGTCACGGCGCGCCCAATGACTTTCTCGACCCCGGCCTCAAGATTCTTGTTGAAACCGCCTTCTCCAACGACCGTGTGGAATTGATCCAGGGACTTGCTCACAACAGGGTCGAATTGAACGTGTCGCTCGGCAGCAAGTTGTTCAAGTCGGCTGATGGCGTGCGCCTCGCTCTTTGTCGGTACATGGCCGTGGACGGTTTGGCTGCCCACTGCGTCGGCGGGCAAGACCCCTTTGCAGTGAAGTCCCCCGAGCTTGCTCGCATTGACATCCCCACCCGCTTGCGTTGGAGCGGCGGCTGCACCTCCTGTGGCGGTACTTTTCGACGAGGAAATTCCAGCGACAAGGTTTCGTGTTCCTGACAGCATAGGGCCTCTGTGGTTTTGAGGCTACTCAGTACAACTGAAGAGCTGATGGTTCCTTTCAGATAGCTGTATTTCGTTCAGTCCCGCGGCGAGACCAGCGGCAAGCACCCGCCAAAGACGCTACGGCTCTTGCTTCGGGGTCGACTTTTGAAAGTCGGATTTGGTCTTTTGACGCCTGCGCGCGCTTTTGCGGGCCGCCCCCGGTCAGTCCGCTCCAGTTCCCTACACGCTGCGAGACGACCTTTGACGCGCTGAAGGCGGGGCTGCCGGACGATAGCGGACTTCCTTAGTCGAATTTTTCGCCTAGAACCTTCAATTCGCTGACGTTACTGATGGGCGCCAAGCCATCAGGAACTTCCATGAAATTGACTGGTATGGGCAATGCCCTACGCCCCCTCCAAGGCGGACAGGTCAGCGCGCCCGGCACGCCATCGGACCGCTCCGCTCCGTCGACGGCCTCTACAAACAGCGCGGGCCCCGCAGCCAAGCGGGCCATCTCCTTGCCAGGCCCTCAGGGAAAGATGACCGCGTTCCAAGGGTCACTTGACTCCCTTCCCCCGTCCGCCAGAGCCGTTGTTCTGATGAAGGCTTCGCGGATGGAAACGGAATCGACCCCGCTGGCCAGCCGTATTCGCAGCGAACCCCGAGGGGCGCTTCCGCCCCATGTTCTCGCGCGGCAGGCGGAGAAGACTATGCGGGTCGTGGCCGAAATCGAGCTCCCCGGCGAAGACTTCGGTAGTGTTCAACCCCCGCCGATACACGTGATCCTCGCGGGCGTGGACGCAATGGTGGCGCGCATGGGCGGCGAACAGTTAGGAAAGTATCCAGCGAAGGTCGCTGCGATCAAGTTGGGCGTCGACAAGGCGCTCGAGGGCAAGGATCCCGATATCGCGCGGCGCTGCAAGGAAGCGATCGACCGAGGGGCGGGCGTCAACTTCAGTGCCCATGACATCACTGACCTCTCTCGGCTACGCCCAAGCGCACTGACAACAAAGGCCAAGGAGATGGCGGCCATCGTTGGGCACACCGAAGGCTGGATGACCCCCCGCGCAGTCCAGGAGTTGTTCCATGGTCTCGACGATGTCCACAGCGCGCTCAAGAAGCAAGCGGTCTCTGCGGGTACCCACAAGAACAGTGAAGTGAGCAAGCAGGCCCAAAACGAGGTGGAGGCTTGCATTCTGGACACGGCGCAGGCGCTCCGCGAAGGGAATGAGAAATATGAGCTGACCCGCAACCCCGAGCACATGAAAATGATCCGAAACACGGTCCTCGCGTCGATCAACGACGAGGCGCTGGCCCAGAAATGCAGGGCGATCTTCGATGCTGCCCCGCCGCCGCTGGCCAAGACGACAGGCTAAGAAGACCGCCTGACCGCCGGCACCGACGACCCTCCGACGGGCGCTCCGCCCTTTGGGGTCAGTTGAAGGAACGCCGCATGGCCACGTGGGCGATGCCGGCCTCTTGGAACGGCTCTCCCGTCTGCGAAAAGCCATCGCGCGCATAAAAGCCGACTGCGCTCGCCTGCGCATGGAGCACGATCTTTTTGTCACCGCGTACTTTGGCGGCCGTCATCAAGTGGCGCAGGATCTGGCGTCCCACACCGGTTCCGCGAATCACCTCATGGACCGCCATCCGACCAATCTTGCTCACGCCGCTCTCGGCGGGTAGCAAGCGGCCCGTCCCCACCGCCATCCCCAGCCGGTTGAAGGCCACCGCATGCAGGCACACGGCATCGGCCTCATCCCATTCCTCTTCGACGGGAATCTTTTGCTCGCCGACAAAGACGCGCAGGCGCATCTCGCGAGCGCCTTCGCCCAACGCGTTCCAGCTGCCCGTTCGGACGGTGACCATCTCCTCCCCCCGCTCATAGCCCTCGATGCAGTCACGCAAGGCCTGTGGCACCGGCTTGGAGGTTTGCGTGGCCGGGTCGGCAAAGACATAGAGCAAATCGACCGTCACCAGCAGCTGCTCGCCGCGGAAGATGCCGCACTCAAAAACCATCGAGCTGTTGCCGATGCGGGCGCAGCGCATGCCGACGTCCAGCCGGTCGTCCATCTTGGCGGACGCGTGGTACTCGACGGTGGCCTTTTTGACATACAGGTCGCCCCCCAGGCGGTGCATGGCCTCCTCATAAGGCAGCGCCAGCGCCCGCCAGTAGTCGGCCACCGCGGTATCCGCGTACATCAGGTAGTGGGCGTTGAAGACGATTTTTTGCATGTCCACCTCGGCCCAGCGCACGCGCAGGCGGTGGAAGAAGCGGAAGGCGTCCCGGCTCAGGGCTGGAGTTTTCGCTTGGGTTTGGGTTTGGGCTTGACTCATGGTGTCAGGGCTGTAGGGCGTGGCGCAGGGCGGCGGCCGCATCGGAGTGGAACTGGCGGGCCTCGGGGATGATCCGGCCCATTTTGATGAACTCGTGGACCACGCCTCGGTAGATCTCGAGGTCGACCGGTACGCCGGCCATGCGCAGCTTGTCGGCGTAGGCCAGGCCCTCGTCGACCAGCGGGTCGCACTCGGCCAGGGCCAGCCAGGCTGGGGCTACACCATCGACGTCGGGCGCCAAAAGCGGGGCAAAGCGCCAGTCTTCCCGGTCCTCGCGCGGGAGGTAGTGGGAGAAGAACCAGTCGATCATGGTCTCGTCGAGTAGCACCCCTTCGCGGTAGTGGGTGCGCGAGGGAAAGTCGGCGTGGGCGGTGGTGCCGGGGTAAATCAGGAGCTGCAGCGCCAGGGGCAGTCCCACGTCACGCGCCATCAGGGCACAAACCGCGGCCAGCGTGCCGCCGGCGCTGTCGCCGCCGACGGCCAGGCGGGACGGGTCCAGGCCCAGGGTGGCGCCTTGGGCGTGTAGCCATTGCAGGCCGTCCCAGGCGTCGTTCACAGCGGTGGGAAATGTGTGCTCGGGGGCGAGGCGGTAGTCCAGGGAGACCACGGCGCAGCCCGAGAGGCGCGCCAGCTCCCGGCACAGAGTGTCATGGGTGGCAATGCTGCCGATGGCGAACCCGCCGCCATGCAGAAAAAGCAGCACGGGGCGGTCTGATGTGGTGCCGGATGTGGCGCCAGATATGACGCCTAGTGCGTTGCCAGGTCCGGCCAACTTGGCCACGCCATCGCCCACCGGCGTCCGGGCCGGCGCCGCATCGTCATACAGCCTGGCGGCCATGGCGTACCCGTCGCGGGCGGGGATGCGAAAGTCCTCGACCCGAGCCACGACGGGCTTGGGAATCTCCAAGAACTCGGCCACCTGCTCATAGGCGGCGCGAGCCTGGGATGCCGTCATGTGGTGCATGGGCGGGAGCTTGGCACGGGCTCGCCGCTCGAGCACGGAGCGCATGGCCGGGGTCAGTCGCGTATGGGGCATGGTCAGCTTGAAAACTATGGCATCGTAGCGCCCGAAACGCACACGCCTCCAGGCTCGGGGGCGGCCGCCCGATCACTGGAACCCCTTCGCCATGGCCTTCATCTATTACGTCACCCAGATCCAGTTCGAATTTGGCGCCATTGCGCTCCTCAAACAGGAGTGCGAGCGGGTGGGCATGACCCGCCCCCTCATCGTCACTGACGCCGGCGTGCGCGCGGCGGGCGTGCTGCAAAAGGCACTGGACGCCCTGCCCGGCGTGCCGTTTGCGGTGTTTGACCAGACCCCCTCCAACCCCACCGAAGCCTCGGTGCGCGCGGCCTGTGCGGTGTACCAACAGCACGGGTGTGACGGGCTGATCGCGGTGGGCGGCGGCTCGGCGATCGACTGCGCCAAGGGGGTGGCCATTGCCGCCACCCATGAAGGGCCGCTCACCCACTACGCCACCATTTTGGGCGGCTCGCCGCGCATCACCGAACGGGTGGCCCCCTTGATTGCAGTGCCCACCACCAGCGGCACTGGCAGCGAGGTGGCGCGCGGCGCCATCCTCATCGTCGACGACGGCCGCAAGCTGGGCTTTCACAACTGGCTGCTGGTGCCGCGCGCGGCTATCTGCGACCCCGAGCTGACCCTGGGCCTGCCGCCCAAACTCACCGCCGCCACTGGCATGGACGCCATTGCCCACTGCATGGAGACCTTCATGGCGCCGGCCTTCAACCCGCCGGCCGACGGCATCGCGCTCGACGGTCTCGAACGGGGCTGGGCGCACATCGAGCGCGCCACCCGCGACGGCAGCGACCGGGAGGCGCGCCTGAACCTCATGAGCGCTTCGATGCAGGGCGCCATGGCTTTTCAAAAAGGCCTGGGTGCGGTGCACTCGCTCTCGCACAGCCTGGGGGGCGTCGATCCGCGCCTGCATCACGGCACGTTGAACGCGATGTTCCTGCCAGCGGTGATCCGCTTCAACGCCCAGGCCGAGTCCATCCGCAAAGAGCGGCGCCTGGAGCGCATGGCCCATGCCATGGGTCTGGCCTCGGCCGGCGACATCCCCGAGGCTATTCGTGACCTGAACGCGCGACTGGGCCTACCCAAGGGCCTGGCCGAGATGGGTGTGACCCGCGATCTTTTCGCCAAGATCATCGCCGGCGCGATGGTGGACCACTGCCACAAGACCAATCCGCGCATCGCGACGCCCGAGGAATACGAGGCGATCCTGGCCGAGTCGCTCTGAGGCAGGGCCGGCGCCTCGGCCGGCATACAGGGCCAGCGGTATCAGGTCTGGAGTTGAAGTTGGAGTTGGGCTGAAGCCTGCGATGGCGGCCGACCTTTTAGACAGGGGCGCGTCAAGCGGCGGCGCGGCGGTGGGGTTTTGATCACGGTCTTTCCGTCATCTAACCCTCCACCGAGATCCTCCTAGACCATGCACGGCCAGACTCCCCCACGAACAACCACGCCCCCGCTCGTTAACGTCAGAGCCGCCGAGGCCGCCAGAGCCGCAGCCGCAGCCGCAGCCATCGAGCGCGGAGCTCCCGGTGCCGACGTCATGGGGCCAGCGCCTGAAGCCGCAGCCGCTGTGCCCCCGCCTCCACAGCCAATCCAGGAGCCTGGGCGCGACGACGAGCCCGGCTGCCTCCGGTCCCTGTTTTCCTGCTGCCTGCCCTGTCTGCCGCGCCCCACTGCCTCCGCTGCCGCTGCCAGGGTCGCTCCCGCTCCGCTGCCTACCGGAACTGCGGGGGCTCGTCCTCTGCGCCTACGCGTGGTGGATTTGGGGTCAGCCCCAGAGGCCGTCACCCGTGAAGTGACGCGCCTCGTCCGGGCGAACAGCTTCCAAGCTGCAGGCCGGATCTTCGCCGACGCAGCCCTGGGACCAAGATCCACGCCCGAGCAGTGCTCCGCGCTGATGCATTGGCTTAACGGCATGTGGGCCAACGAAGGCGAATTCGGCCAGATTATTTTTTGGCGGGAGCCCAAGAGTCAGGAGCGCATGATTGCGGCCTTCGGCCGCGCGGGTGCCCAGGTCCTCTCGGAAGGCGGGCGATCTGGCACTGCCCACCTGGAGGCAGTCGCCAGGTTCGCGGCAGCGTATGAGCGACCGGGTTTCCCAAGGTTGTCAGCCCTCGACGGAGCGGGCTGCGGCTATTCCTACAACAGCGATCTCAGGGAAAGCCGTCGCGCCGAGGATGTTCTCCAGTGGTGGATTGGCAGCCTGCTGGCCCAGTTGCCGACGCAAAACTACCGCTTGGACTTGATAAGCGGCCCGGTGACTGACTGGCCCCCGCCGGGCTATAGCTTGAGCCAGATGGCCGACCTGCTGGCCCACCGGCCTGCGCAAAGCGACAGCTACGTTCGCGAGCTGCGCGGCGTTCGCAGGCCTGCGCACCGTCCACTGGTGGACTTGCTGCAGCATGAAGGCGGCCACTCCCTCCCCGCCGCCATGCTTTGCTTGTGGGCAGCGTCCTTCGGTCGGAACGATCGGGACCAGCGCGGCCCCATTGAGCCGGATTACCTCAACCGGGGCACTCATTGGAACCGGCAGGCCCAGGCCGAGTTCCTTGGCCAGGTGGCCCAAGACTTTTCCGAGACGAGCATACCCTGCCAGCCCCTGCAAACGGTGGTCTTCTGCCTGGCCTCCGGTTTCTCCAGCAGTCAGTTCTACGACGCTACTTCTAGGAACCTACAGACGCAGATGCGGAGGATCCTCCAGCATGCGTTTCAAGACACGCCGACCACCCGTGCCTTGGATGTGCCGAACGTCCTGACACAGCGAGCGGGCCTCGCGGGCCTTCCTCCAAATGTCGCGCCCTACGCCGTCCTGGCCGGCCCCGGGGAGGTCGAGGACAAGCAAGACCGGGTCACGGAATGGTTCACGGAGGTCATCGGCCGGCTCACGCCAGCGGAATTCGCCAACCAGCGGCAGCGCCTGGTCAGAATGCTGGACCAGCGCGAATCTGCGGCCCGCGCGGCGATCGCCCCCTTTACCGCGCGGCCGGACCCCGAGTCCAAAGCCTCGCACTCGGCGCGTTCGGCGAGCGCCGCGCGTTCGGCCAGCGCGGCCGCCTCGCTGGACGACGAGGTGGCCGACGTGGTGGCCGACGACGCCCTGATCGATCGGCACACGGCCCTGCCCATGCTGTACGCCAGCTACAGCGAGACCCTCAAAACCTTGCTCCACATGGTCAGGCGCGGAGATCCAAGGGCTACCAGAAACCCAGAACGGCACCTGCTGCGCGCCCTGGCCACGCCCACCCTGCGGCGCCACGCGGGCATCGTGGAACAAGAGCAAGCCTGGCTGAACACCTGGCGCCAAGACCGGCATGCGGCGGCACTGGGAGAAGATCTCATCGGACGTACCTTGCGCCAGTTGGAGACCCAACTGAATCTAGCGTTGGGTAGACCCGCGACCCCTGGACCTGCCCCAGCCGGCGCGCCTGCCATCGCCGCCGGCGCGGCGCCTTCCCGATCGGCCGGCCTGTCGGCCGAGGCGAAGTCGAGCCCGTCGCTGCGCAGTCCGTCCCCACGCGAATCGGGCGCCGAGCTCGCGTCGATGCGGCGTGGCAGGGTCCGCGCCACACAGCGGGCACCGCGGGCACCAGAGGCATCGCACGAATCGGCCACACCTGCGGCTTCATCGTCGGCTTCATCCTCCTCTGCAGCGGCCGCTCGAGCGTCGGCATCGGCCGCACGAGCGAGTGACAGGGCGACTCGATCGAGCGCAACGCCTGGGTCGGCCGGCCGCGAGTGACCCGCCCCGGCCGCCAGGGCACTGGCTGGTCGGGTTCTGTCGCACGTTCAGTCGCTAGACACCCTGAGGGGGCACGCAGCGTCGAGACTCCGGCCCCGATCCCCTCCCTAAGCGCCCGCCCTCGACCCAACGCCACTGCCACCGTACGACGTCAATCGCTGCACTCGCCACTTTCCTTCGGAGGGTCTTCCAATGATTCGCGACTCAGATTTCTCACACGTTCGCACGACCGCACTGGCGCACACGCCAGCGCCTGAAGCGGCGGCCGCTGTGCCCCCGCCTCCACAGCCAATCCAGGAGCCTGGGCGCGACGCCGAGCCCGGCTGCCTACGGTCCCTGTTTGCCTGCTGCCTGCCCCGTCTGCCTCACCCCGCTGCCGCCGCTGCCTACGCCCGGGTCGATCCCGCTCCGCCGCCTCCCGGAACTGCAGGGGCGCGTATTCTGAGTCATCGCGTGGTGGCGTCGGATGCAGCGTCGGATGCAGCGCCGGATGCAGCGCTGGGTGTGGCGTCGGGTGTGGCGTCGGGTGTGGCGTC
>CANFQF010000015.1 GCA_947449025.1 Comamonadaceae bacterium | reverse complement strand
TGGAGGGAAGCGGCCGAAGGCGCCTGAAAAAACGACTCGTTCTGGTCGGGGTCGCTCACCATGACCGTCCCGCCTTGGGGCTTGCTGTCGTCCGCCGCCACGGTGATCGTCGTTTCGCCGCTGAATTGGGCCGTGTCGTTCACGCCTTCGACGGTGACGGTGATGGAGCCCGTGGCGGTGCCGTCTTTTGAGACGGCAGTAAGGCTGGCGGTCGTGCGTTCACCTTTCCCCAGCTCCTGGACGTAGCGACTGGTGTTGTCCAAGTTGAAATGCCATTCGCCCGTATCCGGGTTGAAGGTGAAGCTGCCCAATTCACTTTGTGTGATGAAGCTCTTCGTGCCGTCGCCCGCGGGGCTCCAGGCCTCGCTCTGGGGCTGCGCACGGAAGACGTCTTCGCCTGCATCCGGGTCGGTGAGGGTGAGCTTGCCGGAGGCGACGGAATTGCCGTCTTCGTAGACGGTGAGGTCCGTCACGGCGCTGTCGATGGAGGCCACATCGTTGCTGCCGTAGATCGCGATCGTGATCTGTCTGCCAGCGCTGGCGTCGAGCGATTCAACCTTCAGCGCGTCCACGCGCTTATCACCCTCGCGCAAGGCATCCAGCGCCTCGCTCTCCTGGAGTGTGTAGGTCCAGTCGCCGGTTTCGGTGTCGAAGGTGAAGGTGCCCCACTGGCCTTGCAGCGGGCTATGCCCACCAAAGCGACTCTCGCCGGTGTCGGGGTCGAAGATGTCCAGGTGGCCCTTAGCTTGGTACTGGATATCCTCCACCACCTTGCCAGAGGTCTCACCTTTGATTTGCGCCACGTCATTGACGCCGGTGATGGTGACCGCCAGCGTCTCCTGCGCCGAGCCGTCAAGCGATGTCACGGTGAGCTCGGCTTGCGCGTTCGTGTCGGCGGCCAGTTCCTGCACCGCCTTCGCGCCGCTGTCCATCTCGAAGCGCCAGTCACCGGTTGTCGGGTTGAAATAGAACGCGCCATACGGGGTCGCGACAATGAAGCTCCCGTTGCCTACAGCCTCTCCACCGGCCGGGTCTTGGAAGCTGCTCTGGTCGTGGTCGGGATCCTTCACGAACAGAGTGCCAGTTTCCACGCTCGTATCGCCATCCTCGGCCAAGGTGCCGGTGGTTTTCCCCGAGATGCTCGCCGCGTCGTCACTGCCCGCCAGCGAGATGACGAGGGTCTGCTGGGCGCTGCCGTCCAGGGAGGTGAGCACCAGGCTGTCCTGGGTGGACTCGCCAGCATGCATGGGGTCGAGCTTGGCCTCGTCCGGGATGTACTGCCACTGGCCGGTGCTGGGCGAGATGATGAGCCGGCCATGCGGCAGGTCGATGCTGTACAGGTCGGTGGGTTTACTTGGCCCTGGACTCGTACCTGTGCCCACGTCTGAGTTCAAGATGGCACTCGCTTTGGCGGTGCTGGTACCCGCGTCACTGGCGAGTTGGATAGCGCCATCGGGCAGTCGCAACGCCGCCTGGTCGTGGTCACCGTCCGTGACGGTGATTTTTCCGCCTGGAAAGGCCGGGCGACCGGAGCCCTCGGTGTAGCTCCCGGTGAAGGACCCGCTCAGTTGGGCAGCGTTGTCCACGCCCTGCAGGGTGAACACCAGCTTGCGCGATGCGGTTCCGTCCAGGGACTCCAGCGTGATTGAATCGACCAGCGTTTCCACACCCAGCAAGGCCGTCACCTTCGCCTGGTCGGCGTTGTAGGTCCATTCGCCGGTTGAGGGTGTCAGGATCAGGCTGCCATGGGCCATTTGGAGACCATACCGGGCCACGCTGGCGCCTTGAAACTCTAAGCTGGGCAGCAAAACGGCGCCGGCGGGCAGGCGCAGGCTCGACTGGCCGCTGTCCGCGTCGGCGATTTGCAGCTTGCCGGAGGCGGAGGTGCTGTCGCTGTTGTCAATGAGGGTGAATCCGTCGCTGCCACTTCCCGCGCCATTGATCAGGGCGTTGTCGTTGGCACCTTCGACGGTGACCTTCAGCACCTGGCTCGCGGTGCCGTCGAGAGAGGTGACCGTCAATGATTCATTGAGGGTGTTTCCGCCATAGGAGGTTGAACCGTCGGACCACGCTCCCCACAGGGCCTGGACCTCGGGCCGCGTGCTGTCGACCGTGTAGCGCCAGACGCCCGTGCTGGCATTGAATTGGAAGGCGCCGTACTTTCCCTGCAGGCTGGCGGTAGCCACAGCGCGAAATGCCGCCTGTCCCGGATCGGGGTCGATGACGCTGACCGTGCCTCCGTTGGTTGAAAAACCGTCCTCGGATACGCTGACAGAGACGGTGCCAGAAATGGCTGCCACGGTATTGGCCGCCATGCCCTCCCCGCTGAGGCTGAAGGTGACGGTGGTCCAGGCGAGCCGGCCGGTGTCGTCATCCTTCACTGCGTAGGTGAAGCTATCGGTGATCACCTGCCCCTGGGTCAATTGTTTTACCGAGGTGTATCCGAGCGCCGCCAAAGAGTGGGCAATGTCGAGTTGCACCTTGCCGTTGACGATGCGCAGCTCGTTTCCTTTGGCGGTCAGCAGGTCCTGGGTCCAGGAGGACGTATTGCCGTTCCTGCTCAGGTCCGACTTGAGCAGGTCAACGGCCGAATTGATGCCATCGTCCACCGACCAGATCTGCGCGTCCCGTTCCACTCTGTCGTTGGCGGTGACGTTGAGCTGAATGATGGTCGGCGCCACCAGGTTGCTCGAGGCCAGGAAGGCCGACTCGGTGAAGCTGTAGTTGTCCGCCGTGACTGAAAAGAGGTTTTTCGAATTGCAATTGCTTTCCATGATGTGCTCACTCCTGACTGAAAGGGGGGCTGAGTCCCCATGTGTCCAAAGGCCGCCGCTGGCGCCCGCCAGCGGCCCGGCCTGTACTGCGTACTGCTGTGACTTCGAGGTACTGCGAAACTGCAACGACTGGACTGCTGTGGCCTGCCTGGTGCCTGTGGCGCAGGCGGCCTCTCGGGGCGGCGCCTTGACGGCGCCGCGGCTTTCTATCGCTCTCGCCCGGCGTGCCGCATCACTTGCAGCACGGGTTCGACGAGGTACTGCAGCGGTGTGCGCGCCTCGCCTTCGATGAACACCTCGGCCGGCATGCCGGCCTGAAGCGTCAGGTCGCCGGCCTGGCGCAGCGAGGCCGGGTCGGCCTCGATCTGCACCACGTAAAACGATTGCTGCGTATTGCGGTCGGCCAAGCGGTCGGCCGAGACATAGATCACCTGGCCCTCCACCATCGGCGTGGTGAGCGTGTTGAAGGCGGTCAGGCGCACGCGCGCGCGCTGCCCGGCATGCACCCGCGCCACGTCCTCCGGGCGGATCTGCGCCTCCACGATCAAGCGCGGGTTGCGCGGCACGATGTCGGCGATGGGTTCGCGCGGCTGGATCACGCCGCCCGCGCCGTTGAAGCGCAGGTTGATCACCGTGCCTGCAGCCGGCGCGGTGACCACCTGACGCCGGGCGGCGTCGCGTACCTTGCGCAACTCCTGGTCGATTTCGGTGATGCGCCCGGTGGCGGCCTTGAGCAGGTCGCTGGCTTGTTGGCCGTATTCGCCCTCCAGGGCCTGGGCGCGTAGGCGGGTGTCGATCAGGCGCTGGCCGGCCCGTGCCATCTCCGAATGGCGCTCCTGCAGCTTCGCCCGGTAGTCGGCGACGCCCGATTCCAGCTGCGAAATTCGGGTGCTGGCGATGAAGCCCTCCTGCACCAGCGCGCGGTTGCGGTCGAGCTCCTCGACCTGGTGCCGCAGCGACTGCTCCCCTTCCGCGATCTGGGCACGCAGGTGCGTCATTTCCTGCTCGATGCGCTCGCCCTGCGCACGCAGCAGCTGGACCTGGTTTTGCACCGTGCGGCGACGCGTCTCGAACAATGTCCGTTCCTTGGCCAGCTGGGCGGCGAAGTCCGCATTCGCCTCGCCAGCGCCTACCAGTTCCGGCGCAAAGCGCAGCGAGCTCAATCCAGCGACCTCGGCCTCCAGTCGGGCGGCGCCTGCCCGCTCTGACAGCGCGCGAAACTCCAGCCGCTGTGCGTCTGCATCCACCGCGACGTCACCCAGCGCCAGCAGTGGCTGGCCCGCTTCGACCTGCTGGCCGTCGCGCACCATCACTTCGCGCACTGTCCCGCCCTCCATGTGCTGCACTGGGCGGCGGTCCAGGTCCACCTTCACGTGGGCAGTGGCCACCACCGCCGAAGCCAGGGTCGCCAGAGTGAGCCAGGCCAAGAGGGGCAGCAGGCCCAGCAACAGGATCCAGCGCCCGATACGGCCCAGGCGCGCCGCCTGCGCGAGTTGGCCCTGAACAGAAGGGTGACCCATCATTCGGTGATTCATCGCTGCGCTGTTCATAGGCCCCCCTTGCCGATCCGGTCGGCCACCTGCGCGGCCGAGGGCACAACCGCGCCACCCGAGCCCGGCTCTGAAGCAGAGGAAGTGGGATGCGAATTGGCCTGTGAGGTGGCCGGTGAAGGCGGTGGCGATGCCGGGCCGCCGGCCACCGGCATGGCCACCACATTGGGCGTTCCGGCACTGCGTTGTTGCATGGCGCGTAGCACCTCGGCGACCGGTCCGAATTGCGCGGCCCGCCCGCCTTCGAGCACCAGTAGCTTGTCCACCTGCTGCAGCAGTTGGCTGCGGTGGGTAACGACCACGGTGGTCACCTGCCCGCGCAGCGACTTGAGCGCCTCGGCCAGCGCCTGTTCGCCCTCGCCGTCGAGGTTGGCGTTGGGCTCGTCGAGCAACACCAGCTTCGGGTCGCCATACAGCGCCCGGGCCAGCCCGATGCGCTGGCGCTGCCCGGGCGAGGGCAGTGGCGAGCCCGGGGCCAGCGGGGTTTCATAGCCCTGGGGCAGGGCCAGGATCATCTCGTGTGCACCGGCACGCCGCGCCGCCGCCACCACCGCCTCGCTATCGACCTCTCCCAAGCGCGCGATGTTTTCAGCCACGGTGCCCGGAAACAGCGCCACCTCCTGCGGCAGATACCCCAGCCAGGGACCTAGTTGCTCACGCGGCCACTGGGCCAGGTCGCTGGCATCGAGCCGTACATGGCCCGCAGTGGGCTTCCACAGACCCGACAGCACCCGCATCAGCGTGCTCTTTCCCGCGCCGCTGGGCCCCACCACCGCCAACACCTCGCCGGCGCTCAGGGCGAGCGAAACGCCCGCCAGGCCCAGGCGCTCGGTGCCGGGAATGCGCCAGGTCAGTTGCTGCACTTGGAGCTCACCGCGCGGGGTTGGCAAGGCCATCGCCGCCTCGGGGGCCTGCGTTTGCATCAGCCGGGCCAGGCGGGTGGCTGCGGCGCGCGCGTCGGCCAGTACCTTCCACTGCGCAATGAGCAACTCCACTGGCGCGAGTGCTCTCCCCAGCAAGATCGTGCAGGCCAGCGTGGCGCCGGGTGAGACATGCCCGCCCAGAATCAGCCAGACGCCCACTGCCAGCATCACCACTTGCACCGCCTGGCGCAGGCTGCGACCGGCGGCGGCTGCCAGGCTGGTGCGTCGGTTCAGCGGCGCCTGCAGCGCGAGCAGCTGATCGAGCCGCGTGCGCCAGCGGGTAAGCAACGCCGGCACCATGCCCAGGGCCTGTGCCGCCTCGGCATTCGCCAGGCACCGATCGAGGAAGCGCGCCGCAGCGGCCGAGGCCTCCTGCACCGCCGGCATCTGCTTGCGGGTAGCCAGGTGGCTGGCGAGGGTGAGGCCAGCCATACACAGGGCGGCCAGGCAGGCGCTGAGTCCCAGCAAAGGGTGCACCGCGGTAATGAGCGCCAGGTAAAACAGCAGCCAGGGCGCATCAAATAGGGCCACCACCGCGGGCGAGGCCATGGCGGCCCGCAGTGCCGCCACATCGCGCAGGCCCTCGGACGGCGGCCGCCCCTGGCTGCCCTCGGCTACCAGGGCCTGCACCGCCAGAGGGGTGAGCGCATCGCCGGCAGCCTGGCCTATGACCGCCTGCAGCCTCTGGCGTAGCAGGTCGAGGCCGAAGTACATCAGCAGGGCAATGCCAGTGCCTACCAACAAGGCCAACAATGTGTCCGTACTCTGGCTGACGAGAACCCGGTCAAAGACCTGCAGCATGAAGAGCGTGGGTGCCAGCAACAGCAGGTTCATGCAGAGCGAAAACACCGCGACATGGCGCAGTGGCGCTCTCAACAGCTCGTACAAAGCTCTCATTGCCCGACGCTCCCTGGCCCGCAGGCCGGTTCCTGGTGCCCTCTGTGCACCCCGCGGGATGCGCATCAAGGCTCAGGAATTTGTAAGAATAAGAGATGCGTTTTTAGGCTGGATGAGCTGAATTTGCAAACTATTTTTTCTGACAGGCGGGCTTCGGGGCCCGCTAGACCGGGCTTCAGCCGCGCACCCAGCCCGCCTGCAGCCAGTGCCAGTAGCCCGGCGCCAGCTGCCAGGGCAGCAGGCGGCTTTGTGCGCTGACCGGCAGCACCGTGCGGGTCAGGTGGTCACGCCACTGGCCGCTGGCGCCTACCGCGTCGAGCAGGCTTTCCTCCGGCCAGGGCTGACCTGCGTGGAGCGCCATCGCGGCGGGCTCCTGCGCCAGGGCTAGCGCCCGTCCCGGGCCAGAGATGGCGTCATGCACGCTGCCCCAGGGGCGTCCCGCCAGGCGCGCTGGCAGACCCGAGAGCGTGGCCTCGGCCTGCGCCACATTCGGGCAGGTGAGGGTGTACTGGCCCAGGAGGTTGTCGAACAGCACCAGCGCCTGGGGCCGCATGGAGAGAAATTCTTCCAGGCGAGACAGCGCCTCCGCATCGTGGAAGCGCACCTCGATACGGTGGCGGGCGATGACGCGTCGGTGATTGAACTTGAACAGGGGAGCGGACGCCGACTCGAAGTCGATTGCGTCGATGCGGCGAAAGCGTGCGAGAAAGGCATCGTCCATCATCCAGCCGGCACTGGCGCCGAACAGGAGCAAGTCGTTGTGGCCTTCCGGGGCCTGGGCCAGCCAGTCAGCGATGGCGGCGCGCGTGCCGGCCCAGCGTGACTGTGAGCGCCAGCCGCGCAGATGCCAGCGCAGGTCCAGCAGGGCCACGGCGAGACGCCGTCCTCAGAACGGCGGCTTGATGACCCGGGCGCAGGTTCCGCGAATGAGCGGGACGACCTTGCCGCCCTCGACGGTGAGGGACTGCTCGAACTCACCGGAGCTGCGGTCGATGGTGAAGGCCTCCTGGCTGATGGAGGTACCAAAGCGCTGGAACATGGCCGGGCGCGTCACCACGAACTTGTTGCCCTGCAGGGTCAGCGAGCCGCCCCGGCTCTCCGAGATGGAAATCTTGCCCTGGTACCAGCCGGATTTCTGTTCCAGGTCGATTTGGGCCAGGGTGATGCGCGGGGGCTCATTGCCTTGGATGCCCAGGGTCTTTTGGCCGTCAAGATCGAGGTGAAGCTCGCAGATCATGTCTACCACAGTGCCGGCCCGGGTCACACCCGCGCCCGCCGGTCCGCCGGGCCCGGCAGATGCCTGCGGAGCAGCCTCGCTCGAGAAAAGAAGACTTATTCCGTATATTCCGGCCATGGCCAGAATGCCGATCAAGATGCCGATGAACAAGTTCTTCATGTTGCACTCAAGCCGTTCCGGGATGAACCGATCATACTTTGGCAGCGTCTGTTGTCGCGCCTCCGTTCAACCGGGTGGTGGCGCAGGAGACAATCCCTCGCCGTTGTCTTTGGACTCGGCGCCATTTGAGAATTCTTGAGGTCAGCATGTTCATTCGAATCCTTCTGGGGGGCATCGTCGCCAGCCTGTTCGCGATGGTGATCACCTTGTCAATCGTCAACACTGGCAAGACCAAGGACCTGGACACCAGGTTGGCCAAGGCCACCAAGCAGATCAAGGAGCAGGAAGAGACCCTGCAAAAGCTCGAAGAGGTGGTCCACGCCATCGCCGAGAAGGGAAAGGGCAGCAGCCACAGCAGTGGTGCGCCGCACTGGGAGTATGAGGGCGAAATGGGCCCGGAAAACTGGGGTAAGCAGTTCCCCACCTGCGCTGCTGGCAAGTCGCAGTCGCCGCTGAACATCGTCGGACCCTTTGAAAAGTCGACCACCACGCTCAAGGCCGACTACAAGCCGGGCGTGCTCAAAGTCCTCAATAACGGCCACACCATCCAGGTGAACGTGCCGCCGGGCAGCACGCTGAAGGTGGGCAACGAATCCTATGAGCTGGTGCAGTTCCACTTCCACCGGCCCAGCGAGGAGCAGATCGATGGCAAGCCCATGGCCATGGTGACGCACATGGTTCACAAGAGCGCCGACGGCAAGCTGGCGGTGGTCGGCGTGCTGATGCGGGAATCGGCCGTCCAGAACCGCACCCTGTGGTCGATCTGGAAAAACATGCCGGCCAAAGAGGGCCCGGAAGTGGAGGTTGCCTCGGTGTCCATCAACCCGGCCACCCTGCTGCCCGAGTCGCTGGCCCACTACGCCTACGAGGGTTCGCTCACCACCCCGCCCTGCACCGAAGGCGTGAAGTTTTTCATCATGAAGTCGCCGATCGGCATCCAGCGCGAGATGATCGACAGCTTCCCGTTCAAGCTCAACGCCCGCCCGGTGCAGCCGCTCAACGGCCGCAAGATCAGCGCCTCCTGAGGCAGGCGGCCAGGGCCCACTTGGCCTCGCTCACCCGGTTAGCACTGCGTTGCGGCGGCCGCTCTGGCGGTCAAAACGGCCAGAAGGGCGCCCACCAGGGCGCCTTTTCTTCTTCCGAGGGCAAGGGCGGCAGCTTGCCGCAGTGCAGGGCCAGGCCTTGCGCGAACACACTGGTTCTGGGCATCTGTCGCCACAAGCCGTCTTCGTCGACGTCGAACAGCTTGGCACCAGTGAGCATGGGCCCCGCGTAACTCGTCATCGAGGTGATGCGGTGCATGCTGTGCTTGCAGTCGTATTCATTTCGGTAACGGCGCGACTGGACGCCGTCTGGGTCCGGCGCCCGCATGTCCTGGATCTCCCAGACCTTCATCACGTAGTCCTCGCGCACCCTGGAGCTGCGGTCCCAGTACAGCGTCATGGCCGGCGTTTCGCCCAGCGTGATCCAGGGCGATTCGCCCGGGGCGATGGCCACGCCCAAGGCAGGCAGGGGCTGCGCTTCGGGCCCCCGCGTTTCAAAAAAGGCGAAGGACATGTAACCCGCGCCCACTGCCACGGCCGCCAGAGCCGCGAGCTTCTTGAGGCGGGGGGTAAATGCGCTGTTCGGCGCGCTGCGTGGAGGGAGTGCCATGGACCTTTGTTTCAATAGTAGCTGCCGGCCAGGGTCAGCAACTGGCCGCCGGTTCCGAGCTTGAACCGGGTAATGCCCGGGAGTGCGCGGGTATTCACCCCGCCCAGATCCAGACGCTTGACGCCGATCCGGCGCAGATACTCGATGCCGCGCCACATCAGCAGGTTGTGCGCGTTGGCTTTGCGACCCGCGTCACTGGACCATCCGATGTGGTACGTGGCGGTATGGCCGTGGATCAGGAACAGCAGTGCCGCCTGGGTCTCCTTGCGGGATTGGGCATAGCTCACCGCAAAGGCCTGCTCGCGTGAATTGCAGGCGTCGATATAGGCCCGCACGAAATCGGTGGGCAGGCCGTGAAAACGCCGCTCGGCACGTTGCTGTGATTCGCGCTCGAGAAGGCGACGCGCTTCGGGCAGGCTGGGCTCGACCCGCGCGCTGAACGCGGCGTCGGCCTCGGCTTTGGCCAGGCGATTGCGCCACTTGCCATCGAGCCTTGCGCGCAAGGTCTCGAGCGGCTCGGTGAGGTCTAGCATGACGGTGGAGTAGCCGGTCATCACCCGCCACAGGCCGTGGGTCTCGGCATCGACCTCGGGCGAGGCGGGAGCATCGGGTGAAATCAGGGCTACCCGCAGGCGAGGCACGGGCAGGGATCGCTTCAACAAACCGATCGCACACGCGCGCTGGGTCGGGTCCAAGGCGCTATGCCACGCCGGACCCCGTGTGCACGATGCAAGGCTCACGTAGCCAGCAATGCGCCGCACCATAAACTGGGCCAGGCCCGCGACCTGCCCCTCCTGCGGACCATCGCCCCGAATGGCCGCGCGGTGGATGCGAACCCCCAGCGATTGGAGGGCTTGCCCGTAAGACCAGGATTGCTGGAGAGAACTTCCGTACTCACGATGGAGCTCGTCCCATGTGCTGCGATCCAGCGAGTCCCAGTCGACATTCATCGCCTCATAATAGCCAAAGGTCAACAAGCGAACGATCGGCAGGGTGGGTCGAGGGTCAAGTTCCCTCGCATCGCGCCGATTCATCTCCGGGAGGCAGGTACTTGGCTACCCCCAAAGGCGGGAACGGCGGGATTGGCAGCAAAGGCCGCAAGGACGGCATGAGTGGCGCAGGTGGCGCCAGGAAAACCGCGTCCCTGGACATTCCGGGGGCCAGGCTGACTGCCTCCGGCGTCCTGCTCCTGCTGCTTTACCTGGGCTTGCCCGTGGCGATTCTGGGCAATCTGCTGGATTTTTTGTTCCAGTGGTGGTTTGGCTGGTGCATCGGTTTTTGGTGCATCCTGAATTAAAGGTAGGTCATGTTTTTCTTCGTTGGTTTTGCTGTGATCTTCGGCGCAGTGTTCGGTGGCTACATCGCCGCCGGCGGCAAGATGGCGCCCATCATCAAAGCGGCCCCCTTCGAGATCATCATCATCGGCGGCGCCGCGGTCGGCGCCGCGCTGGTGGGCAACAGCATGGCCATCTTCAAGGCGGCCATGGGCGGCATCGGCAAGTGCATTTCCGGCCCCAAGTGGAAGCAGGCCGACTACCTGGCCGTGATGGTGCTGGTGGGCAAACTTCTGGGCGTGATGAAGAAAGAAGGCGTGGTGGCGCTGGAAGCCCACGTCGAGAACCCCGACTCCAGCCCCATCTTTGGTGAGTTCCCCAAACTCGCCCATGACCACTTCATCGTGCAGATGATCTGCGACCCGCTAAGGCTGGCCGTCATCTCGCAGGGCAACCTCGAGGCCGACACCGTCGAGGACATCATGAAGACCGCGATCAAGGCGCACCACCACGACGCGATGCGCGCGCCAGCGGCCTTGGGCACCATTTCGGGCTCCCTGCCTGCGCTGGGCATCGTGGCCTGCGTGCTGGGCGTGATCAAGACCATGGGCGCCATCGACCAGCCCCCGCCCGTGCTGGGCGCGCTGATTGGCGGTGCGCTGGTGGGCACCATGCTGGGTGTGTTCATGTCCTACGCCATGTTCGAGCCCTTCGCCGGCCGCCTGGCCCAGGTGATCGACGAGGACGGCCAGATCTACAACGTGATCCAGCAGATGATCGTCTCGAACCTGCGCGGCCATCCGCAGCCGGTGATGATCGAGACCGCGCGCGCCTGCATCAGCCACCATAACCAGCCGAGCTTCTCTGAAGTGTTCGACGCCTTGCGAGGGTCGTGATGGCCGAAGCCGCTGTCGCCGAAGAGGAAAAGCCCGCCGTCCAGGCCGCGCCTGCGGGCGCCGAGGCCCAGCCACCGGCTGCTGCCCAGGCTGCACCTGCGGCCGATGCCGGTGGCGAGCCGGTGCGGCCGATCATCAAGAAGATCATTGTCGAAGAGGGGCACGGCGGCGCGCACGGCGGTGCCTGGAAAATCGCGCTGGCCGACATGATGACGGCCATGATGGCCTTCTTCCTGCTGATGTGGCTGCTCGGCGCCACCAAGGAGGACCAGCGTAAGTCGGTGGCCGACTACTTCCGTCCTGCTTCCCACAGCCAGATCAAGTTCGGCGAGCTTGCCGGCTCCGATGGCCTGCTCGGCGGCCGCTCCATCATCGACCCCGACGGCTTCCCCTTCACCGCCAAGCAAAGCTCGGTGATGGAGCGCCTCACGCCCCAGGCCAAGGGGGGATCCAATACCGACAACGGCTCCTCCCCGCAGGAGAACAACAAGGAAGGTCCGCAGGAGGAATCCTCCAATCCCGACGGCGCCAAGGGCTCGCAAAAGCAGCAGCAGGACAAGGACAACTTCGACAAGATCGAAAAAGATCTCAAGCAGAAGATCGCCGAGAACAAGCAGCTCTCGCAGATGCAGGACCAGATGTCCATTACCCGCGACAAGGACGGCCTTCGCATCGAGGTGATCGACAAGGCCAAGTTCTCCATGTTCCGTTCGGGCACCGCTGAACTCGACGACAAGGCCATCGCGCTGCTCAATGAGGTGGCCAAGTCGGTCAAGGGCTTGCCCAACAAGGTCGCTGTGCGTGGCCACACAGACAGTCTGGGCTTCGCTCCCGACAGCGGCCGCAACAACTGGTCTTTGTCCACCGAGCGCGCTGACGCGACTCGCAAGGTGCTGCAAGGCGGTGGGGTTCCGTACGACCGTTTCCAGCGCATCGAAGGCGTTGCCGATACCGCGCCCTTCATCCAGGGCAACCCGGCCGACCCGCGCAACCGACGCGTGAGCATCACTGTCTTGAATCAGTAAGCGGTCGGGCCCGCGCCAGCGACCCCGCGCGCACCCATCACCCGGTCTCCTCGCGCCCCTCTCGAAAGAGCCTTGACGGGAAGCTGGGTCGTTCCTCAGCCACTGGGATCCCTTGGTATACCATCGCCGAATTGCCCGTTGTTTGTGGCGGGCGATCGCCAAGGAACGCCCATGAAGCTCGCCTCCCTCCTGCTGTCTGCCCTGACTCTGATCGTCCAACCCCTTGTGGCCCAAGCGCAGGACTATCCGAGCCGGCCGCTTCGCCTCATCGTCCCCTTTGCCCCCGGGGGCGGCAATGACACGGTGGCCCGCGCGGTCGCAACCCAGCTCTCGAGCGCCCTCGGGCAACCAGTGGTGGTCGACAACCGCGCGGGCGCCGGTGGCGTGATCGGCGCAGACATGGCCGCCAAGGCTGCGCCCGATGGCTACACCCTCTTTCTCGGTGGCGTGGGCAGCCTGGCGGTCAATCCGCACATCGTTCCCAAGATCAGCTACGACGCGCTCAAGGACTTCGCGCCCGTGGTGCTTCTGGCCTCCGCCCCGTCAGTGGTGGCCGTCAACCTGAAGACGCCCTACAAGAGCCTGCCGGAAATGACGGCCTTCGCCAAGGCCAACCCCGGCCGCATCAACTTTGCATCCAACGGCAACGGCAGCTCCGCCCATATCGCGACCGCGCTCTACGAAACGATGGCCGGCGTGGACCTGACCCATGTCCCCTACAAGGGCCTCGCACCGGCGATGTCGGACCTGCTGGCCGGTCAGGTCGACATCATGTTCTCCAGCGTGGTGGCCATCACCCCGCAGATCAAGGCCGGCAAACTGCGGGCGCTGGCTATCACCAGCACCAAGCGATCGGCCCTGTTGCCGGACGTGCCGACGCTGGCCGAGTTGGGGCTGACAGGCTACGAGGCGGGCTCCTGGTACGGGTTGCTGGTGCCGGCGGGCACGCCGGCGGAGATTGTTCGCCGCCTCAACGCTGAGTCCGTTAAGGCGCTTCGCGGCGGCAATGTGCGCGAGTCGCTCTCTAGCGAGGGCGCTGAAGTGGTCGGCGGCACGCCAGAGGAGTTTGCCCGCCACATTCGGGCCGAGCATGCGCGCGTGGGCAAAATGATCAAGGATGGCAGGCTGAAAATGGAGCCCTGAGCGCCTAAGCCTTCGTGAAGGCCTCGAACATCGCGAACATCTCCCCTTGCCAATTGCCTTCATGTTCGACTGCAGTCTGTACCAGCACCGTACGCGTGGGCATGTCGACCACGACGCGTTGCCCGTGGTGTCCATTGAAGTAGAGGCGTGAGCCGTCGGGCCGGTTGTGCCACATGTGGGCCTTGTAGCCAAAATGAGGTGCGGGGACGCCATGCCTGACTTGCGTATCCAGCGGACCCCAAGTCGTGAACTCGCGCACCCACTTCTCGCTCACGACCTGTGTGGTGCCCGCACGGCCGCGGTTGGCCACCAGCGTACCCAGGCGGCCCCAGTCCCGCAGCGTGGCTGCGAAACCGACGCAGTTGAATTCATTGCGTTTGGAATCGGTGGTCCAGGTCGCCATGTCCTGGGCGCCGAGCGGTTGCCAGAGGGCCTCCTGCGCGAACTCCGACATTGAGCGCCCGGTGACCCGCCGGATCACCATGCCTAGCGTCAGTGGGCACAGCTCGTTGTAGTTGTAGCGGCGACCCTGCTCCTCGGCGCGCTGGTTCCAGTTTGCCACCACGCGCCCGATCTCCGAGGCGGGCCCCATGAAGGCGCCCGGGTAGATGAAGTTGTTGTCCCGGTCATGCAAGACCGCTGCGCCGCTGGACATGTTGCTCAGGTTGCGCAGCGTCACCCCGCCATGCAGCGTGCCACGTAGTTCGGGCAGGTACATCTGGGCCTCGTCGTCATAGGAGGCGATCAGGTCCCGGTCGAGGCAAATTCCGAGGAGCAAGGAGGTTACGCTTTTGGCCATGGACCAACTGGTCAGGCGCATCGACGCAGTGCGCTCGAAGCGGTAGCGCTCCAGCAGGATCTGCCCGTCTCGGGCCACCAGCAAACCTGTAACTGGCCAGGACGCGAGATAGTCATCAGGCGACTTCTGGGAGAAACCCCAGCGATAGCGTACGTCGTCAACGGGCGACTCCCGCCAGGGTGAGGGCGTCGCCGAAGGGGCAACCTGCCGGTGCGGAAAAGCCTGCTCGAAACCGCCCGAGTAATTGCCCACTCGATAGACAGGTTCCCTGTTCAGGCCGCCCGCCAGGCCGATGGGGTAGCCGCGACTGGCGCCCCACTTGTCGGCGGCCTGTGCACAGGCCTGCGAGGGGAGCAATGTGAGTCCTTGGATGCCCGCCACCCCGGCGAGGCCGAGACCCGCCTGAATGAATTGCCGCTTGTCCACCCGCTTCCCCTTACGACGGTCTGGCTTTGGAATGAGGTCCGCTGGCCCCTGAGGTCTGGCCGGCCCCTCCTTGGCTCGATTCGGTCAAACGACCTCATTGTGGCATCGCCATGGACCAATGCCACAATCGTGCGGCCTCGGCGAACGCGCCTGCCTCGGCAGGCCTTTGCCGTCCCTCTTCAAATCAGGAGACTCAAAGCATGAAACGCCGCCACGCCCTTGCCCTTGCAGCCGCCTCAATGGCCTGTGCATTGCCCATAGCCGCCCGGGCCCAGGCCTTCCCGAGCAAAGCCCTCAAGATCGTCGTGCCCTTCGCCGCTGGTGGCGTGGCCGACCTCACGGCCCGCACCGTGGCACAGCGTATGGCTGAGACCCTGGGCCAGGCGGTCGTGATCGATAACCGGCCCGGCGCCGGCGGTATCGTTGCTGCCGACCTGGTGGCCAAGGCCGACCCAGACGGCCACACCCTGCTGCTGATGTCTAACGCCAACGCGGTGAGCGCCGGTCTGTTCAAGCAGCTGCCTTTTGATCCGGCCCGCGACTTCAGCGTGGTGTCCTTGCTGGGGACCTTTGACCTGGTCTTGGTGACCAGCGGTGAGTCCCGCTTCAGCGGCCTGCCCGAGATGTTGGCCTGGGCCCGCGCCAACCCCGGCAAGCTCAATATCGGCAGCATCAACATTGGCAGCACGCAGCACCTGGCGGCTGAATTGTTCAAGAGTGCGGCCGGTCTTGACGCCCAAGTGGTGCCGTTCAACGGCACGCCGGCGGTGGTCACCGCTCTGCGCGGCGGCCAGATCGACGTGGCCGCCGAGGTGCTCAGCCCCGTGCTGCCGCAGATCAAGGGCGGCGTGATCAAGGCGCTGGCGATTACCGGCACCCGCCGTAGCCCGGCCCTGCCCCAGGTGCCCACGGCCCGCGAAGCCGGCGTGGCGAACCTCTTGGCCTCGTCCTGGAACGCGCTGGGTGTGCCGGCTCGTACCCCGCGCGAGGTGGTGGAGCGCCTCAACCGCGAGGTCGTGGCCGCCCTCAATCACGCGCCGACCCGGCAGAAGTTGATTGAAATGAACATCGAGCCGAGCCCTGGCACTCCTGCGCAAGGCCAGGACTGGCTGGCGAGCGAGACCCGGCACTGGGGTGAGGTGATCCAGCGGGCGGGAATTCAAAAGCAGTGATCGACTGGGGGCGCTGGCCGCCCCTGCGTTGGGTTCAATCTGGCAAGCCACTCAGTGCTTGAGGATCTTCGAGAGAAACTGCTGTGAGCGTTGCGACCGGGTGGTGGAGAAGAAGTCGTCCTTCGTGCAGTCTTCAACGATCTCTCCCTCGTCCATGAAGATCACCCGATCGGCGACCTGCCTGGCAAAACCCATTTCGTGGGTGACGCACACCATGGTCATACCCTCCCGCGCGAGGGTGACCATGACTTCCAGCACCTCTTGAATCATCTCGGGGTCGAGCGCGGAGGTTGGCTCGTCAAACAGCATCGCGATCGGGTCCATCGCCAGGGCCCGGGCAATCGCGACGCGCTGCTGCTGCCCACCCGAGAGCTGCGCAGGGTACTTGTGCGTGTGGGCTTGCAGGCCGACCCGATCCAACAGCTTCTCGCCTTTGGCCACAGCCTCGTCCTCCGAGCGTTTGAGCACTTTGCGCTGGGCCAATGTGAGGTTCTGAAGAATCGTCAGGTGGGGGAACAACTCGAAGTTCTGAAACACCATGCCCACCTGGGCTCGCAGCAGTGACATGTCTGTGTCCTTGGCCCCCAACGTCTTGCCGTTGATGCTGATCGAGCCGCTATTGATTTTTTCAAGACCGTTGACGCACTTGATGAGCGTTGACTTGCCCGACCCCGAGGGCCCGCAGACCACCACCACTTCGCCGCGGGCAATGCTGGCCGACACGTTCTTCAGCGCATGGAAGCCGCCGAAGTATTTGTTGACGTTGACGATTTCAATCATGAGCGGATCCTTGATTCTCAGAAGCGCGCTAGCGAGTAGGGTTGGGGGTCAAATGGCGTGGAGCGTCCGACCAGCAGGTCGACCGTCATGCGGGCGACCACGGGCGAGAGCGTGTACCCATTTGATGTGACGGCGTTGTAGAAGCCCGTCACGCCCGGTGCCTCGCCCAGGATGGGCGCGCCGTCGATGTTGATATTCATCGCAGCCCAGGTTCGCAGCACGCGCAGCCCCTGCAGCTGTGGAACCACGCGCCGGGCCGCCCAGAGATTGCCCTCCACGCTTTGGCGCAGGGTGGTGTTGAACCGCCGTCGATCGTCGTAAGCGGCAGTCCAGCCGCCGCCCACGATCAGCCCGCCCGTGGCGGCCTGCTTGAGGCTCAGGTGACGGTCTGCGTGCGCCACCAGCTGCTTGACCATCGCGGGCGCTGTTTCGGTGACGATCATCTGCAAGGGTGCGCTGTGAACCGGCAGATCCACCCCGACCATTGCTGCGACTTCGCGGCTCCAGGGGCCCGCGGCGTTGATGACCGTGCCGGCATCGACCACGCACCGAGAGGTCTTGACGCGCCAGCGCGTTCCGGTCCTCTCCAAATGCTCCACGCTGGCACCGCGAATGAATCGAGCGCCTGCGGCCTGCGCCGCTTTCAGGACGCCGTATGTCGCTTTGAGCGGGTTGATCTTTCCCTCTTGCGGGGCGTACTCTGCGCCTAGCATTTCGTGGGAAATTGCAGGGGCCAGCGTTCGTAGCGTGGCCGCGTCGATGATTTCGTTTTCAATCCCGAATTGGCGCTCCAGTGCGGCCTTGGCCTGAAGAAACTTCATGCCTGCGGGCGTGTCGGCCACCATCAGTCCGCCCGTGGTCGAGATCTCAAAGTCGCTGCCGGTTTCCGCTTCCAGTTGTCGCCACAGTTGGACCGAGACAGGGCCGAGGGGCAGGGTCTGCGCAGCAGGTCCGCCACCTGCTTCGGCCTTGGCACCGAAATCGAACGAGAGCAGCTGCACGTGCAGGCTGCCAGCGTTGGCGCCCGAGGCCTGCATATTGGCTTCGTCGCGCTCGACCACCAGCACGTCGCGTCCCTCGCGGGCCAGGTAGTAGGCCAGGCAGGACCCCATGACGCCGCCACCGATCACCAGCACCTCGGCCTGCTGCGGTGGCAGCGGCTGCGTCTCGGTGGGGCGTGCGATGTTCGGTGTGATCGATCGTTTGTGGCCACCCCATTCTGGTTTTTCAAATGCCATGCAGCCCGCGGGCACCGGCTTGGCGGGCAGGCGAGGTGCAAACAACTGCTCTGGCTCCCGGGGCTTGCCATGGATCTCGTGCAGCAGCTTGGCAGCGGTGCAGGCGCAGTAGCGCCCCTGGCAGCGACCCATGCCCAGGCGGGTCATGCGCTTGAGCGGGCCCAGGCTGTCGAAGCCCTCGGAAATTGCCTCGCGCAACTGGCCCAGGCTCACCTCTTCGCAGCGGCACGCCACAGTCGAATCGGGGAGGGATTGCAGACGGACAGGAGGCGCCTGAAAAAGCGCCCACAGTGCCTCCTGGAACGCCAGCGCCCGGTCGAGTGCCGAGGCCGCGTCGCGCACATTTGCCGCATCGACGCGTTTGCCTAGTGCGTCGGCGGCGACCGCCCCTGCCAGCATGCCCCGCGCCAGCGCCACCCGCGCACCACCCAGGGAGCTGCCGTCGCCTATGGCAAAGACGTGGGGCAGGCTCGTACGACCCTCGCGTGTGGTCTCGGTCTCCAGGTAGCCCATGTGCCGGTCGACAAACCGGTGGGCACATCCAAGGGCTCGAGCCAGCTCTGTGGAGGGAATGAAGCCGTAGCCCAGGCAGAGGGTGTCTGCCTCCGTCCTCGTTGCGCGCGACAGATCGGGCTCTCCAGAGCCGTTCAGCGGCGCGTACACCACGCCCTGCAGGCGGCCGTCGCCTTGCGCCTGAACCACGCCATAGCCCCACCGCACGGACACACCGTGCGCGCGCAGCTCGGCGATGTAGCCCAGGCCCTGCGCCATCAAATCAGGCGCGAAGCGCCAAGCCTTGAGCAGCGTGCGCCACATCCCGGGGGTTGGGGCAGGCGCTGACTCCAGCACCGCAGCGACCTGCACCCCTGCGCGCACCATCTCCACTGCGAGTTGCAGGTTCAACGGGCCGTTGCCGGCAATCACCACCTTCTTGCCCGGCGAGACTTTGTACGCCCGCACCAGGGTCTGGGCTGCTCCGGTCGTCATCACCCCGGGGAGGGTCCATTTGTCGAACGGAACCGGGCGCTCGTAGGCGCCGGTGGCCAATATCAGCTGGCCAGGGCGAAAGACCGTCTCCGCGCCGTCCACCATGGCAATCACTTCCTGGGGCGTGTCGGCGCCCCATACGGTGACATCCTGAAGAATGCGCACGCCCAGATTCAGTGCGGTTTGGGTCAGCGCCAGGCCCTCGGCGAACTGCCGGTCGGCGGGCCGGGTGGCTGTGTGGGAGGGTGCCAGTGGCTTGAAGTATTGCCCGCCGCTTTGCGGTCGCTCGTCGAGTACCGTCACGCTGGCGCCCGCACGCGCTGCACTCACCGCAGCAGCCAGGCCCGCTGGGCCTGCGCCGACCACCAGCACGTCCACCGTCTCTGCCCGCGGCTCTGCGCTGGTGGGTTCGGCGCACAGGGGCGCAAGCGGATCCTGCGCGGTTCCTGCGGGCATCTGTGACCGCACGGTCTGGCCATCCTGCACCTTCTCCAGGCAGGCGCGAACGCCCGCCCGGCCGTCGACGGTCACGACGCAATCGAAGCAAGCGCCCATTCCGCAATAAAGCCCGCGCGGTTCTTGCTTTCGCGTGCTGCGCAACGCCTGGATTCCGTGCGCTTGGAGTGTGGCGGCGATCGTCTCCCCCGCCAGCGCGGACAAGCGCCTGCCGTCAAAGGTGATTTCAACGGGGACGTCGGCGGGTCTGGCGCTGGCGTGTTGGATTCGCATGGGCAGGGGCTGCGAGAGGGCCTGGGATTTGAGAAAACCAGAAAACGTCTAAGAATACGGCCGTTGCACGATCAGTATACTGCCTGTATATTGCCTCTGGGCCAAGCGAAACCTTCTTCAAAGACCTCCTCTGCGAGTCCTTCCATGAGTCCGACAAAAAACACAGGCAAGAGCTGGCGCGGCACCTTCACCGTGCTGGTGACCCCATTCACCGAAGACGGCAAGTCGGTAGACATTCCTGCGCTGCGGCGCTTGGTCGATTGGCAGATTGAGCAAGGCATCCATGGCCTGATTCCCCTGGGCAGCACGGGCGAATTCCTCTCCATGACGCTGCAGGAGCAAGAGGAAGTGATCGAGGTGTGTGTTCGCCAGGCGGCGGGGCGGGTGCCCGTATTGATCGGTACAGGCGCCGAGTGGACTGACGAGGCCGTGATGAAGGCCCGCTTGGCCGAAAGCATGGGAGCCGACGGCGTCATGGTCATCCCGCCTTACTACAGCACACCCACGGCCGACGAGCTGTTCGCGCACTACCGAAGGATCGGTGAGGCCGTGTCCATGCCGATCATGGTCTACAACAATCCCGCGACGGCCAATGTGGACCTCACGCCGGATGTGGTGGCTCGGCTCGCGCAGATCGACAACGTGCGCTACATCAAGGAGTCCACTCTCGAAGTGACCCGGGTACGGGACATCATCGAGCTGTGCGGCGACAAGATGACGGTCTTCGCCGGCATCCTGGGATATGAATCGTTTTGGCTCGGTGCGCAGGGTTGGGTAGCGGTGTGCTCCAACTTCCTGCCCCGCGACTCCGCGCGCTTGTTCGAGCTGGTCGCCGACCACAAGGACCAGCCGGCTGCGCTCGCCCTCTACAAACAGATCCTGCCCTTGGTCAAGATGGTCGGGGGCCATCGCTATGTGGCAGCCAGCAAGGTGGCCCTGGATTACATGGGCCTGCCGGTTGGCAAGCCCCGTCCTCCGCGCTTGCCCTTGCCAGTCGCCGATAGCGTCGAGCTGAAGGCGATGCTCGATCGGCTTCAACTCAAAGAATCGATTCCCGGTCAGTGATGGTCATTTTCTGTATTACCTAAAGGAGCCCTGCGATGAAAAAGAGCGTTTTTCGATTCAACCTTCGTGCATGCCTGGTCCTGGCTGGATCCTTGGCGCTGACCGGCCTGGCCGCTGCGCAAACCTGCGCACCCAAGGTGCCAGCCTCTGAACTGGTCAAGCCAGGCACTCTGGTGATGTCCACCAACCCGACCCTGCCGCCCATGCAGTTCGTCGACAGCGCGGGCGTCCTCAAGGGCATGCGCATTACCCTGGGTGACGAAATCGCCAAGCGGCTGTGCCTGAAGCCCGAATACATCAAGGTCGAGTTCTCCGCGATGGTTCCAGGCCTGCAGTCCGGCCGCTGGGACGTGATCAACACCGGCATCTTCTGGACCGAAGAGCGCGCCAAGCTGATGCAGATGATTCAGTATGAAGCCCAAGCGGTGAGCATTTCGGTGGCCAAGGGCAATCCGCTCAAGATCGCCAAGCCTGAAGACCTTTCCGGCCGCACCGTGGGTGTCGAGCTCGGTGGCTTTGAAGAGCGCAAGCTCAAGGACCTTGATGACATGCTCAAGGCCAAGGGCCTCAAGGGCATCAACGTCCGCACCTTCGACAACTTCGCCACGGCCTACCAGGCGCTGCGGGCTGGCCAGACGGAGGCCAGTGTGTCCATCGATTCGACCGCAGCCGAATACGCCAAGCGCGGAGAATTCGACCGCGCCATCAGCGGCCTGTTCCCGACGCCGGTGGCCCTGGCTCTCAAGAGCGCCGTGCTTGCCAACGCCATGGTGGGCGTGTTCAACGACATGCAAAAAGACGGTACTTATGCCAAGCTGCTGACCGAGTACGGCCTGCTGGCCAACAAGGATCCGATCAAGATCAACGGCCCGAGCAAGTAACAGCGAACTGGTCTGCGGGCGATCGATCGATCGCCTGCAGCCGCAAGCGCAGCAGCGCCAGGGAGTCGGAATGAAAGGCTGGGATTGGGGCGGGTTCTTTGAGTACCTGGTGAACCCCTATCTGTTGGAGGGAGCATTTGTCACCCTGGGGTTGACGGTGGCCGCCATTGCCGGCGGACTGGTGGTGGGGTGCCTGCTTTCGCTACTTCGCCTCTCGAGCTACAAGTGGCTGGTGACCATCGCCAAGGGCTACATCTGGATCTTCCGCGGCACGCCACTGCTGGTTCAGTTGATCATCATCTACACCGGCTTGCCTCAGCTGGGCATCAAATTCTCGGTGTTGGAGTCGGCACTTCTGGGCCTGGTCCTCAACGAAGCGGCCTACCTGTCGGAGATCATCCGTGGAGGCATACTGGGTGTGTCGCCGGGCCAGAGCAGTGCCGCGCGCGCACTCGGCCTCAATTCTGCGCAGACCATGATGTACGTGGTCTTGCCGCAGGCCATTCGGATCATCATTCCGGCGCTTGGCAACAGCATCAACGGGCTTCTCAAAACGACGTCGATCACCTCCGTCATCTCCATGGAGGAACTGCTTCGCAAGACGCAGATCCTGATCCAGGAGAAGTTTCTGGTCCTCGAGCTGTTTGCGGTCGCGGCCCTCTACTATCTGCTTCTTACCTCTGTGTGGGACATCATCCAAAGACGGATCGAGGCGCGCTATGGCCGCGCCTACAAATCAATTTCGATCAATGAAGCCCACTGAAAGACACAAGTCATGGGACTGGCGCTGCACGCAATCGATCTGAACCACAAACCCCGACCGGCGGGCCATTTTCCGCAACGCCCGGATGGCAGCCCTAACCTCGCAGAGCAGGCCTATTCGCACCTGCGTTCGCTGATCCTCGGCCGGCATATTCTGGGTGGAACGGGCCTCTCCGAGGGCCGACTCGCCACAGAGTTGAACGTGTCCCGAACACCTATGCGCGAGGCCCTCGTGCGGCTGGCGGGCGAGGGTCTGCTGGAGAAGACAGCCGAAGGAATCTTCCGTGTGCGCTCGGTATCCATTCGTGAATTCTTCGAGTGCATGGAGGTCCGAGAGCTGCTGGAGTGCCACGCCATCGAGCGAGCGATAGCCATTGCGCCGGATGCCGAACTGAAATCCCTTCACGACGAGTTGAAGGCACTGCCTGCGTCGTCGCAGGACGATTTGGCGCATTGGCAATTCGACAACCGCTTCCACTCCTTCTTCGCCACCATGGCCAGAAACCAGGCTCTGGCGCGCGCTATTCAGCGCGAGCGTGTGGTGGCCCGCCTGTTTCGTATCTCATCGCCTTTCCACCGCCAGTCCGAGAGCGATGTGGAGCACATTGAGATCATGGACGCGGTCATGCAGCGCAACGTCAATTCAGCCCAGGCCGCCATGCGCCGTCATCTGCAGAACCTGCAAAACGACGCCCGCCGAGAGATCGAAAGCCAAGCCTACCTGGCACCACGCAAACAGGAGCTGTGATGACTCGATTTGAAACCGTGATCCGCGGCGGCACCGTCGTCACCGCCTCCGATACTTTTGAAGCCGATGTCGGCATTAGCGAGGGCAAGATCCAGGCGATTGGCCGAAACCTGCCCGATGGCGAAAAGACCATCGACGCCAAAGGGCGCCTGATCCTGCCCGGTGGCGTAGACGGCCACTGCCACCTCGACCAACCGACAGGCGACGGCTCGCAGTGTGCGGATGATTTCTACACGGGCACAGTCGCAGCGGCATTCGGCGGAACGACGACGGTCATCCCCTTTGCCTGCCAGTTCCGCGGCATGCCGATGCAGGCCGCGGTTGACGATTACCATCGCCGCGCCCAAGGCAAGGCGGTCATCGACTATGCCTTCCACCTGATCGTAAGTGACCCGACGGAAACGCTCTTGAAAGTGGATCTCCCGCGTTTGATCGGCGAGGGATACACCTCGTTCAAGATCTACATGACCTATGACGACATGAAGTTGAACGACAAGCAGGTCGTGCAGCTTCTTTCGGTGGCCCGCCAGCATGGTGCCATGGCGATGATTCACGCCGAAAACTCAGACTTGATCGCGTGGCTCACCGAGACCTTGCTCGAGCAGGGCAAGACCGAGCCGCGCTACCACGCGGCCGCCAGGCCGATGCTGGTCGAACGTGAAGCCACGCACCGCGCCATTACCTTCGCCGAACTTGCAGACGTCCCCATCCTCATCGTTCATGTGTCAGGGCGTGAGGCGGTGGAGCAGATTCATTGGGCCCAGGGCCGTGGCATGCGCATCTACGCCGAGACCTGCCCCCAGTACATCACGCTCACCGAAGACGATCTGGCCAAGCCCGGCTTCGAGGGTGCCAAGTGCATCTGCAGCCCGCCACCGCGCAACAAGGCGAACCAGTCGGTCATCTGGGACGGCCTGGACAGCGGCCTGTTCCATATCTTTTCCTCGGACCATGCCCCGTTTCGCTACGAGTCCGAGAAGGGCAAGATGCTCAAGGGCGAGAGCACGCCGTTCAACTGGATCCCCAATGGCGTTCCAGGCATCGAGACACGGCTTCCCATCCTCTTCTCCGAGGGCGTCAAGAAGGGCCGGATCAGTCTGAATAGATTTGTCGAACTGGTGTCGACCAACCCGGCCAAGATGTACGGCCTGCATCCCCGAAAAGGGGCCATCGCCGTCGGGAGCGACGCCGATGTGGTGGTGTTTGACCCCGACCAGCGCCGCGTCATTCGCAGCGACAAGCTTCACCACAACGTCGACTACACGCCCTATGAGGGCATGGTGGTGGACGGATGGCCCGTCACAGTCCTTTCCCGCGGCCAGGTCGTGATTGGCGACGGTGAGCTCGTCGCAGCTTCCGGCCAGGGGGAATTTCTTCGCTGCGGCAAGCCGGAGATGGCCCGCCCCAGGGTGGCCTGAGCCCTGGGCGCTTGCATTCCACTAATGCCCCTTGCGGGCGCCTCACCCGCCACACGCACGCCCTATGAGCTCACAACCCCACTGCCCACAACTCAAAATTACCGCCGGTCCTTTTGTCTTCGACGCGCGGCTCGAGACCACGCTGGCGCCGCAGACCTGCGCCGCCATGCTCTCCTTGTTCCCGTATCGCCAAAAGCTGATTCACGTGCGTTGGAGTGGCGAAGGCGTCTGGATTCCCTTGGGAGACAAGCACTTTGATTTGAAATGGGAGAACCACACCAGCTACCCAGCCCCGGGGCAGATGATTCTTTACCCTGGGGGTATCAGCGAGTGTGAAATCCTGCTGGCCTACGGCAGCGTGCACTTTGCCAGCAAGCTAGGCCAGCTCGCGGGCAACCACTTCATCACGCTCACCTCCAATCTCGACCAGCTCCCGGCTCTGGGCAAGAAGGTCCTGTGGGAGGGTGCGCAGGACCTGTTGATCGAACTGGCCTGACCTCCGCTGAACCCACGCACAAGTTGACCGCGCAATGAATGACCTTGCCCCCCTCATTGCGCAAACGCTTGCCAGGCAGCGCGAGAGCATCATCGGATTTTTGCAGGACTTGATCGCCGAGACCCGACACGGTGAGGCCGCAGTCCTGCGTGCGATTGCAAAAGCGTCTGCAGATATGGGCTGCCGTGTTGAATGGGTCCAATACGACCCGCAGGCGGTTCCCATGGTTGAAGAGTTTGCCGCCGAGGAAGCCATGACGCCTGGCCTGCGCGAATGCGTGGTGGCGCGCATCGGAACCCCTGGCGCAGGCCGCAGCCTGCTGTTTTTTGGGCATCCAGACAACGAACCGCTTTCCCGTCTGGATGAATGGCGACATGACCCCTTCAAAGGGGAGATCACTGGCGGCCGAATCCACGGCTGGGGCGTTGCCGACGACCTGGCCGGCGTGGCCATCTACACCCAGGCGATTGCGTTGCTCAAGGCCTGTGGCTTGCAGCCCAAGGGGAATGTCATTTTGGTCAGTACGCCTAGCAAGCGGCATGCGCGAGGCGTCTCCGCACTGTTGCACCAAGGGCTTACGGCCGACGCTGCAATCTATTTGCACCCTGCTGAATCAGGCCTGGGCATGAAGGAAATCAAGGCCTTCGCATCCGGACAGCTGGAGTTTCGGATTCGGGTCCAGGGTGCCCCGCCGCCGACATCCGAGCCCCTGCAGACCGCCTTTGCGCATTTGGCCGTCAATCCGGTCGCCAAGGCTTTCAAGGTGTTTGAGGCACTCATGCACCTCGACGAGCGGCGAGGCGCCGAGCAGCAGCACCCCTTGCTTCATCAGGCGGTGGGCCGATCAACCAACCTCATGGTGTCCACCATGAACTGCGACCCGACCGACTCGCTCTCGCGTGTGCGCGGCGATTGCTGGTTGGGTGGCGCGATCTCTTTTGCGCCGCCTGAGCCGATGGCCCATGTCATGGCGCAGGTCGAGGAGGCCTTGGCCGCTTTGGGTCAAGACGATCCTTGGTTCCGCGAGCATCCGCCGCAACTGCATTGGGAGTCGGGCGTTACCGGGGCAGAGGTGTCATCGGAGCACCCGCTCTATCGGACATTGGCCAGCGCCATCGAGCAGGTCACCGGCCATGTGCCTCAGGTCAATCCCATGCATACGTCCAGCGACATCCGCAACCCGATGGTCCAAAAGGGGATCCCGACGGTGGGTCTCGGACCGCTATGTGGCGACTTGTCGCAAAACGGCCAGACAGATGAATGGGTGGATGTGGAGGACTACCTGTCTGCCGTCACCGTAGTCGCCTCCACGATCCTGGACTGGTGTGGTGTCGAGCCAATGGAAGCTGGCCCGCAGGCTTAAGTCGATCGCCGGGGCGCTCGTCGCGACTCTCGGCGGACCAGAGTAGCCGCTTGGGTGGAGCGCTTCAGTCCCCCAGCCACTGCGCGCCAGTCCAGCGCCCACCTTGCACGGCGGACTTCACGCACGCGATCAGTGTGCCGGTGACGCAGCGCACCGGGTCGGTGGGCTGACGGTGGGCCGGCACGGCCAACACCAGGCGTCGCTGCAGTGTCGGACGAGAGACCGGCGCAGCGCATAACTCGCCGCGCTGCACCTCCTCGGCCACGCCCACCGCCGGCAGGATGGTCCAGCCCCAGCCGGCCTTGACCAACTGTTTTTGCACCGCCAGATCGTTGGTCTCGACCGAAATCTTCAAGTCCAGTTTTTGCGCCGCGGCGCCTTGTTCGATGATGGCGCGCAGCCCTTGGGACGCCGCCGGCATGACGAAGGACTCGCGCGCCACCCGCGAAAGCGCCACCGCCTTGTCCCGGCGTAAGCCGGCCCCCGCCGGCGCCACGGCCCACAAGGGCTCGGACAGCAGGGTTTTCACATGCAGCGCCTGTGCTTGCCGCTCGGCGTAGGTGAGGGCCAGGTCGATATCACCGCTCTCGAGCCACTTCAGCAGGTGGCCGGCGTAGCCCACTGCGAGGCGTAGCCGGATCCCTGGGTAGTGCCGGGCGACCTCGCCCACCAGATCTGGCGTCAGGAGTTGCGCCACGCTGGCCAAAATGCCCACATTCACGACGCCTTGCACAGGCCCCGCGGTGGGCTGGATCTCGATACGGGCGCGCTCGACTTCGTCGAGGATGCGCCGCGCGTAGGCCAGCAGGGTTCGGCCCGCATCGGTGAGGACCATACCACCGCGGCCGCGGACGAACAGGGGTGTTCCCAGTGTTTCCTCGAGCAGCTGCAACTGGCGGGTGACCGCCGGCTGCACCAGATTCAGGCGCGTCGCAGTGCGGGTCACGCTGCCCGTGTCGGCGACGGAGACAAAGGCGCGAAGCTGCTTGAGGTCCATGGCGGGGGGTGCTGTTAAAGGCGCATCAACGGCAGCAGGTCCGTACACCAGTTCTTTTGCCCGACCCTGCGAGGAGCCGATGTCGTAGCGCTGGTGCCTCGACGGGCATGCATGAATCTGATCCGCGAATCAATAAATGTAATTTAAGCAGCGCTGAATCACGGAATATGATTTTAGGTAGCGCCGCAGACACCGGCCCGCCATGCCCTTTCCAGGATTTTCCCCATGCTCCACGCTCCCGACCAATACCAGGAACTGCGCGACGCGGTGCGCGCCCTCTGCGCCCAGTACCCCGACGAGTACTTCCGCAAGATCGATGAAAAGCGCGGCTATCCCGAGGAATTCGTCACCGCGCTGACCAAGGCGGGCTGGCTGGCCGCCCTGATCCCGCCGGAGTTCGGCGGCCCGGGCCTGTCCATGGCCGAGGCTTCGGTGATCATGGAAGAAATTAACCGATCGGGTGGTAATTCTGGCGCCTGCCACGGGCAGATGTATGTCATGAACACCATCGTGTTCAGCGGCTCTCAGGCGCAAAAAGAGCATTACCTGCCCAAGATCGCCGCGGGCGAGCTGAGGGTGCAGGCCATGGGCGTGACCGAGCCCACCACCGGTAGCGACACCACCAAGCTCAAAACCACGGCGGTGAAGAAAGACGGCCGCTGGGTGATCAACGGCCAGAAGGTCTGGATCTCGCGCGTGCAGCACAGTGACCTTCTGATTTTGCTGGCCCGTACCACGCCGATTGCCGAGGTTGAGCGCAAGAGCGATGGCCTCAGCTGCTTCATCATCGAACTGGACAAGGCCATCGGAAACGGCCTCACGGTGCGGCCCATTTTGAACATGGTGAACCACGAGACCAACGAGCTGTTTTTCGACAACCTGGAGCTGCCGGAAGACGCGCTGCTCGGACAGGAGGGCAAGGGCCTGAAGGTGATCTTCGAGGGCCTCAACGCTGAACGCACCTTGATCGCCGCCGAATGCATCGGTGATGGCTACTGGTTCATCGAGCGCGCGCGCAACTACGCCAGCGAGCGCAAGGTCTTTGGCCGCCCCATCGGCCAGAACCAGGGCATTCAATTTCCCCTGGCCGAATCTTTCATCGAACTTGAAGCTGCCAGCCTCATGCGCTGGCGCGCCTGCGAAAAAATTGATGCCCGCCAGAACGCCGGTGTGGAGGCCAATATGGCCAAGTACCTGGCGGCCAAGGCCAGTTGGGAGGCGGCCAATGCCTGTCTGCAGACCCATGGCGGTTTCGGATTTGCCTGCGAGTACGACGTCGAGCGCAAATTCCGCGAAACCCGCCTGTATCAGGTGGCGCCCATCTCCACCAACATGATCTTGAGCCACGTCGCCGAGCACGTGCTCAAACTACCGCGCTCTTTCTGAGCTTCTAAGCGGCTGCGCGTCACGCGGCTGGCCCAGATGCCCGCATTGAAATTGCATGACAGGCGCAACCTGCCCTCCTTTGCAAATTCGCGAGTGTTCAGGCCTGACGGCATACTATGAAAATGCACACCGACGACATCCCCCGCGAAGAGTTGCACCTGCGTCAAATTCAGTTTCGCGGCTGGCGCCGTGGCGACGGCCTGTTCGAAATCGAGGCCAGCCTGACCGACCGCAAGCCGCATGACTTCCGCCCCCCATCGGACGTGCATGTGGTGGCTGCGGGCGACGCGATTCACGACCTAGGACTGACTCTGGTGATTGGCGCCGACATGGTCGTGCGGGAGGTGCGCACCACCTTTGACGCCTATCCTTACCGGCAGTGCAACGGCGGTGGCGAGTCCCTTCAGGCCCTCATTGGTCTCAAGATCGGCGCCGGCTGGAGCGGCGAGGTGCGCAAGCGCCTGCCCACCGGCGACACCTGCGCGCACCTGCGCGAATTGCTGATCCCGCTGGCCAGCGCCGCCACGATCGCCCTGACCTCAGCGCGCAATCCGGCTGACCTCGACGCCCTGGGGCCGGACGGCACGCCACGCAAGATCGACACTTGCTATGCGTATGGGGCCTCGCGCGAGTTGGTGCTTCAGCGCTGGCCGAGCTTTCACAAGCCGGCGCCTTGAGCCGGCGCGGGGAGTCTCCGCGCCGCCTTCTGCGCTCGACCGAGGGCTTGGTGCCCTTACTCGGCCACGATCTTCGCCGCGCGCACCACGGAACCCCAGCGATCGAGTTCGGCCTGAACAAAGCGGCTCATCTCGGCAGGGCTGCTTCCAATGGGCACGATGTTGATCGCCTGTAGCCTCGCCACCATCTCGGGCTGCTTCATGATTTCGTTCACCCAGCCCGACATCTTCGCGACGATGGCTGGCGGGGTCTTGGGAGGCGCGACGAAACCGTACCAGACGGTGGAGACGAAGCCCGGCAACGTTTCAGACAGGGTGGGCACATCGGGAAGCAAGGGCGCGCGGGTCTCGCTGCCCACGGCCAGAGCCCGCAACGCGCCGCTCTTGACGTGCTGGTAGGTGCTGCTCAATTCGGAGAACTGGAAGTCGGTCTGCCCCTGAATTTGTGCGGTGACGGCTGCGGCACTGGCCTTGTAAGGCACGTGAACGATGTCGGTGCCGCTCAGTGTCTTGAGCAACTCTGAAGTGATGTGCGTGGTCGTCCCCGGGCCGCCGCTGCCGTAATTGAGCTTGCCCGGATTGGCCTTGGCGGCGGCGATGAGATCGCGCAACGTTTTGTACGGCGAGTCCGAGCGCACCAGGAGCACGTTCGGAATCAGCGCGGCCAGTGAGACATGGGCAAATTCAGCCGGCTCATAGGGCATTTTGGCCATCACCAGCTTGTTCAGCGCGATCGGGCCAGATGCCGAGAACATAAAGGTGTAGCCATCGGGGGCAGAGCGGAATACATGCTCCGCGCCCACATTGCCCGATGCACCCCCCGCGCGGTTTTCGACGATGACCGGCTTGCCGGACTTCACCCGGATCTGCTCTGCGATCAGGCGGGCTAGGTTGTCGGTGGCAGCGCCAGGCGCGACCGGGAGCACGATTCTGATGAGGCGGTTTGGATAGTCTTCCTGAGCGATGGCCAGCGAAGGCAGGCCCACTGCCGCCGCTGCGGAGCCCACGAGGACCGAACGGCGGGATACGGAATTTTTCATGCGATGTCTCCTTCTTTTTAATGGGTACCCAACTGCGAGGTTGGCCTTGCAAAGCCTGCGCCCATGTGCCCGGGCGTCCATGTTCCGATGCGCACTGTGCAAGCGGCGATGCAGAGACCGCCATTAAAGCGCGGGCGTGCGCTGCTCGCAACTCTGCGCAGTTTAGAGCCTGTTGGAGCCCTAAGAGCGGCGATGGAAGTCGCGGGCGGTCACGTTGCTGCAGCCGCCCCAAACGATGCGTGCATGGGTGGGTACATGAGTGAGCTCACCGTCTACACCTAGTAGTCAATTTGCGGATGCGATTTAAATCAAACACACTCATCCGCGGGTTTGAATGGAGGCGACATTCATCGAATCGGATCTAGCATTCCGGTCTGGCAGCCCGTTCGTCACTCTGATTGACCCGCAACGAGGTGGTCCGCGTCGGTTGGCAAGTAACCCTTGCGCTGAAGCGGCCTGGCGCCATATTTGAGGAAAGCCAATGGATCTTGAACTTGCAGGCAAAGTGGTCGTCGTGACGGGCGGCAGCCGTGGAATTGGTTTGGCCTGTGCCCGCGCTTTCGCGGTGGAGGGCGCCAAGGTGGCCATCATGGCGCGAACCCAAGCCGCCCTGCTGGAGGCGGCGACAGAGCTGGCTACCGCAGGCTTCGCCGTGCATACCGAGTGTGTCGAGATGGTCGACGCGCAGGCGGTGCAGGCGGCGATCGAGCGCATCGAGGCCGCCGTGGGCCCCATCGATGTTCTGGTCAATTCTGCGGGCGCGGCCAAGTACCACCCCGTCGACAGCACAGACACCAGCCGCTGGAGTGACGGCATGCGCGATAAGTACATGCCCACGGTCACTGCGCTCGATGCGGTCATTCCGCGCATGGCGCAGCGCGGGCGCGGTGCCATCATCAACATCGCCGGAACCGGTGGCAAGCTCGCCAACCCGCTGCATATCAGTGGAGGCGCTGCCAATGCGGCGCTGCTGCTGGTGAGTGCCACCGCCGCAAAAGCTTGGGGCCCGCGCGGCATCCGCATCAATGCCATTAACCCGGGACCCATCGAAACCGAGCGGGCCAAGGCGGCCTTGCGGGTCAAGTCCGAAACCTCCGGGCGTCCAGAAGACGAGCTGCGGGCCGAAGTGGCGGCGCGCCTTCCTTTGGGCCGCTACGGGCAGCCGCAGGAAGTCGCCGCAGTTGCGGTGTTTCTCGCCTCCGCCCGTGCCAGCTTCATCACAGGCGCTACCGTTGCTGTCGACGGAGGCGCAATGTGCCTGCCATGACTCAAAGCCTCAGCCGCCAACTCGCCCAGTGGGTGCATCAGCTTCGCTTCGAAGACCTGCCCCCTGCCGTCGTCGACCGCGCCTGCGCCGCGACCCTTCAGGGCCTGACCTCGGCCCTTCTTGGAAGCCAGTTCCCCGACGCGCAGCAGGCGCTCGCGATCATGAAAGACGATGGCGCAGGCCCGGGCAACACCAGCGTGCTCGGGCATGACGTCAAACTGGGTCGCTCCGCTGCGGCCTTTGTGAACACCGAGATGATGGTGGCTGGTGGCAAATGGGACACCTTTCGGCTTGTGGTGCACCCCGGCTCCTTGGTGCTGCCGGCCGCCCTGGCCATCGCCGAGGAAACCCAATGCTCCGGTCGGCAGTACCTGACCGCGGTCGCCGCTGGCTATGAAGTGGCCTACCGGCTCGCCAAGGACTTTGTTCCGACGATGATGGCGCGCGGTTTTCACGCCGGGCAGGTGTTTGGCATCTTCGGTGCGGCAGTTGCAGCCGCCAAGGCGCTGGATCTCACGGCCGACCAGATTCATGTGGCCATTGGGCAATGCGTGAACCTGGCCGCTGGCAATCTGGAGGGCGGACCGAAGGCGCTCCATGAAGGCGCAGTGGCCCGCAATGGCCTGCTGGCCGCGGCCATCGCCCGCAACGGTGGCGCCGGTGGCGAACTGTCACTGGAAGGCGAGGCGGGGTTCTACCGCACCTACGCAGGCACCCTCGGGCACCCGCTGCGATACAGCTTCAACGACAGCCTGCATGCCGAACTGTCGGATGTCGTGGCGGACCTCGGCAGTCAGTGGCTATTTCTGGAGACGCTGTTCCGGATTTACTCCACGCCGGGCTACAACATCCCGCACGTCGAAGTCACGGCCCAGCTTTGCCGGCGCGACAACATCCAGCCCGAAGATGTGGTCTCCATCGAGTGCGAAGTCCATTGGCTGGAGACCCAATACCCCAGCCCCGCATTTCCGACGCGCCGCAACGACGCCGGCCCGGAGCGCGAGCGGCCCCATTACTACGCCGCGTATGGCGTGCTCGAGCGCGGCTTTCCTCTGGACAAAAACGTGGTTCGAGGCGTTGGCGAGCCAGACCCGCCCGGCCTGCACGACATGATGCAGCGGGTTCGTGTGACCGCCTCGCATACGCGCCCCTTGCTGGCGCCACGCATCACCATCTTCACGCGCGATGGAAAGCTCCATACCCTGGAGGGAACCGGGCGAGAGTTTGCGCTGGAGTTCGACGCGCTTGCCAGCAAGCTGGCGCCGCTGGGCCCCAAGCTGCCGATCGGCGCCAAGGGCTATGCAGACCTCGCGACCGAGTGCAAGCATTTGGACCAAGCGGCCAATGTGCAGCGGTTGATTTCGCTGATGCGTTGAAGCGCATCGCTGCCACGCTACAGGCTAGGCCTGCCCGGCGCCGCGGCTGGCGCGCTTGTGCGCCGAGCGACCCGCGTCCTTTAGCTCACTCGGGCACCATGCCTGCTGCTTTGATATGCCCCGTCCACTTGGCCAATTCGGCCTCCACGAAGCGGCGCAGTTCGGCCGGTGTCGAGCCCTGGGCGTCGATGCCGGCAGTGCGCAGTTTTTGGCGGAAATCTGGTTTGGCGGCGATGGCGCGAATCTCGCGACTCAAGCGTTCGACGATGGGCGCTGGCGTGCCGGCCGGCGCCATCAGCGCATTCCACGCATACAGCTCGTACTCCGGGAATCCGGACTCCACCATCGTGGGCAAGTTCGGGACGACAGAGGAGCGGACGGCCGTGGTCACTGCATGACCGCGCACGCGGCCCGCGGCAATCAGGGGCAGGCCTGGCCCCGGGTCGATGGCCATCGCGTGGCTTTCGCCAGCGACCACGGCATTGAGTGCCAGGGGGTTGCTCTTGTAGGGAACCAGCAGGACGTCGGTGCCGGCGACCTTGCGAAACAACTCGGCGAGTACTTGAGCGGACCCGGTGCCGTAGGCGAAGGTCATCTTGCCCGGGTTGGCCCGTGCATAGGCCACCAAATCTTGGACGCTGTTAGCGCCTAGGGCAGGGTGGCTCACGATGATCAGCGGAAAGCTGCCCAGAAGGCTCACGGCCTCGAAGTTGCGCACCGGGTCGTAGGGCAGCTTCTTGAACATGCCCGGGTTAGACCCATGGGTCGACACGCTCGCCAGCAGCAGGGTGTAGCCGTCGGCAGGCGCCCGTGCGACGAATTCAGAGCCAATCGCACCCGATGCACCGGCCTTGTTGTCGACCACCACGGGCTGCCCGAGGGCGGTCGATAGCTGCTCGGCGTACAAGCGCGCCACGAGGTCAGCTCCGCTGCCTGCGGCAAGCGGCACGACCAGACGCAGCGGTCGATCGGGCCAGGCTTGGGCCAGGGTGGCGCCAGCGCTTGCCAAGAGGGTCGCGGCCAGTGTGACCACAGCGAGTCGACGCGAATTGAATAGTTTCATCACAGGCTCTCTTTCATGCAGCGACCAGCGGTCTGGCCAGAACGCGCGCCGGTGCGCCGTCGGACCCGGCGATGGGCAGCGCAAGAAACATGGCTTCCACGCGCTGGTTGGCCAGCGAGCGAAGGTTGGTGAGGTGCTCGGCAACCAGCACACCCTGAGACAGCAGGATCTGGTGGACTGGCCAGGTGAAACCCGCAGGGCGCTTGTGCGCGGTCAGGTCGGGCGTACTGAAGTCCACGCCCAGCAACTTGACCTGGTGGCTCACCAGCCAGTCGGCCGCATCGATGGTCAAAAAGGGATGGTCCTCGTACTTCTCTGTGTTGATGTACTGGGCCCAGCCGGTGTCGAGCAAGACCATGTCGCCGCGTTTGAGCTTGGGCCTGGCGGTCTTCAGGTCATCGGCGGTGATGGGGGCAAACGGCTCCTTGTCGATGCGCCAGATCACCGCCGTGCCATAGAGGCGCTCCAGCGGAATCTGGTCAAAGGCGGGACCGTCGATCATGAAGTGGCGTGGTGCATCGACGTGGGTCCCATGGTGAACCACCATCTGGATCTCGGTGATGTTGGCATTGCCCTC